>NZ_CAMPPP010000001.1:0-340000 GCF_946901175.1 Pseudomonas sp. Marseille-Q5117
AACGAAGCTGCACGGTGGACACCTCTTGCCAAGACACAGGCCATCTCCTTCGCGATGAGCAATGTGTCTATTAAAATGTGTCCACCATGTCTCCGAACACCTGTCCACCATGTCTCCGGTACATACACTCCCGGAGGGAGAGGGGACTGATCGCGGTGGATGCGATAGTTACGCCGAAGTGAAATACCGAGTCGAACGGACATTTTGAAAAGCACAAAGATCGGCTCCCTCTCCAGGGGGAGAGGGCTGGGGTGAGGGGCGAAACCACCGCAATTCCAAAGCCAACCACCCGCTTCTAACCACTCAACAATGAGCGTTAGCTCGAGTGCTCTTGATCTTGACCCACCGGCGACGTCGGGAGGCTGAGTGAAGGGATTGATCCCGCAGCGAAGGAACCCGAGCCTGCGAGGGCCGAACGCAGGAGCAAGCGTTTTTTTGCTTATTTTTTTACTGGGCCGGCATTCCGGGCGCTTGTAAAAAAAGTGAGTCGCCGTAAGGGCGAAACCCTAAGCAGCCATCACCGCAGCAACGGATATACACCCAAAGCCCAAAAACACCGGACAACAAAAAGGCGCCCGAAGGCGCCTTTCCAATCCACATCGAGCCGTCAGGCCATCTCTGCCGTAGTTTCGAAGTCGAACGTCAACTCACCATCCTTGATGTCGATGTGCACCACACCGCCATGCTCGGCCAGTTCGCCAAACAGAATCTCCTCCGCCAACGGACGCTTGATCTTGTCCTGGATCAGACGCGCCATCGGACGTGCGCCCATCGCCGAGTCGTAACCACCCGCTGCCAGCCAGCTGCGCGCCGCATCGGTAACCTCAAGCAACACACGCTTGTCTTCCAGCTGCGCCTGAAGCTCGGTGAGGAACTTGTCCACCACGCTCTTGATGACCTCATGACTGAGGCGACCAAACTGGATAATGGTGTCCAGACGGTTACGGAATTCCGGTGTGAAGCTCTTCTTGATCACTTCCATCGCATCGGACGAGTGGTCCTGATGGGTGAAACCGATCGAAGCCCGCGCGGCCGTTTCGGCACCAGCGTTGGTGGTCATGATCACGATCACGTTGCGGAAGTCCGCCTTGCGCCCGTTGTTATCGGTCAGCGTACCGTGATCCATGACCTGCAACAGCAGGTTGAAGACTTCCGGATGCGCCTTCTCGATTTCGTCGAGCAGCAATACGCAATGTGGCTGCTTGGTAATGGCTTCGGTCAACAGACCGCCCTGATCGAAACCGACATAGCCAGGAGGCGCACCGATCAGACGCGATACGGTGTGACGCTCCATGTACTCGGACATGTCGAAACGCACCAGCTCAATGCCCAGGGCCTTGGCGAGTTGTCGCGCGGCCTCGGTTTTACCGACACCGGTAGGCCCGGCAAACAGGAACGAACCGACTGGCTTGTCCGGCGATTTGAGGCCGGCGCGGGACAGTTTGATCGCAGTTGACAGCGAATCGATCGCCGCGTCCTGACCAAACACCGTCAGCTTCAGGTCACGCTCCAGGTTACGCAGCAGCTCCTTGTCGGAACTGGTGACGTGCTTCGGCGGAATCCGCGCGATTTTCGCGACGATGTCCTCGACCTGCGGCACTTCGATACGCTTGACGCGCATCTCCACTGGTTGCAGACGCTGGTAGGCGCCCGCCTCATCGATCACGTCAATGGCCTTGTCCGGCATGTGCCGGTCATTGATGTAGCGCGACGCCAGCTCGGCAGCGGCACGCAACGACTCATCACTGTATTCGATATTGTGATGCTGCTCGAAACGCCCTTTCAGACCACGCAGGATACCGATGGTGTCTTCCACCGATGGCTCGACGACATCGACCTTCTGGAAGCGACGCGCCAAGGCACGATCCTTCTCGAAGATGCCGCGAAATTCCTGGAATGTGGTCGAACCGATGCAGCGAATATCACCAGACGACAACAGCGGCTTGAGCAGGTTGGACGCATCCATCACGCCACCGGACGCAGCGCCAGCACCAATGATGGTGTGGATCTCGTCGATAAACAGAATCGCCTGCGGACGCTTTTTCAGCTCATTGAGCAGCGCCTTGAAGCGCTTCTCGAAATCACCGCGATACTTGGTGCCCGCGAGCAGAGCGCCAAGATCGAGCGAATAAACAACCGCATTGGCCAGCAGATCCGGCACCTGATTGTCGACGATGCGCTTGGCCAGGCCTTCGGCAATCGCGGTTTTACCCACGCCTGCTTCACCGACCAGCAGCGGATTGTTCTTACGCCGGCGCGCGAGAATCTGCGCGACACGCTCGACTTCCGATTCACGGCCGACCAGCGGATCGATGCGACCCTGGCGCGCGAGTTCGTTGAGGTTGCTGGCATAAGCATCCAGAGGATTGCCTGAAGAAGAAGACTCACCGCCCTCGTCGTCCTGCATATCTTGTTCACCTTCAGAGTGATCGCCGTGCCCCGGTACTTTCGAAATGCCGTGGGCGATGTAGTTGACGACATCGATGCGCGCAACGCTCTGCTGTTTCAGCAGGAACACGGCCTGACTCTCTTGCTCACTGAAGATGGCGACCAGCACGTTGGCGCCGGTCACTTCGCGTTTGCCCGAGCTCTGTACGTGAAAAACAGCACGCTGCAGGACACGCTGGAAGCCCAGGGTTGGCTGGGTTTCGCGATCCTCATCATGCACGGGGATCAATGGCGTGGTGGAGTCGATGAACTCCTGCAGATCATGCTTGAGTTTGTCGAGGTTTGCGCCGCAGGCACGCAAAACGGTGGCGGCAGCCTCATTATCCAATAGGGCCAGCAGGAGATGTTCGACGGTCATGAATTCATGACGCTTCGAACGAGCCTCCTTGAAGGCAAGATTGAGAGTGACTTCGAGCTCGCGGTTTAACATAGCTTCACCTCATACCCAAGTGGTCGGCGATTAACCGTCCTTCTCGATTTCACAGAGTAGCGGATGCTGGCTTTCCCTGGCGTACTGGTTGACCTGCATGGCCTTTGTCTCGGCGATGTCGCGGGTAAACACTCCACATACTGCCCGTCCTTCTGTATGGACGGCCAGCATGACCTTGGTCGCCAGCTCGCGATTCAGGTTAAAAAACACCTCGAGCACTTCGACGACGAAATCCATCGGTGTGTAGTCATCGTTGAACAAAACCACCTTGTACATCGGCGGCGCCTGTAACGCGGGCTTTGCTTCCTGAACAGCAACGCCTGCCGAATCGTCGTCGTGCTCCTGTGGAAGATCCTTTTGGAGAAGCGGGCGATCCTGATTGAATGTTAGTCGAATCTGGCTGATTGCATGCATGGAAAAAAAGGTTCGTCAGTTGTGCGAATACAGTGGTGGGGGCGGTTGCACACGTTTTCAACTACGACTGCCCGGTCACCTTGACTATCGGGAAAACGGTGTTACAACCAATAGAGCCCACAGTGGGTAAAAAAGATCCGCGGAGTCAATTCTTTTATCGAATTCGATTGCGGATGTCGTGGATGATACTCCAGCGATGGAGTCTGTTGCAGAGGGATTTGAGCATGGCTGTCGGCAAGGTGAAATGGTTCAACAATGCCAAGGGGTACGGCTTCATCATTGAGGATGGCAAGTCGGAAGACCTGTTTGCGCATTACACGGCGATCAAGATGGATGGATATAAGACCCTTAAGGCCGGGCAAGCCGTGAAATTCGACATCATCCAAGGGCCAAAGGGCCTGCATGCAATCGAAATTCACAACGTCGTCATTGCAGCGCCCGACCCGGCTTTCGGCGGTGCAGTCGGCGCCGCCGCTGCGGCCGCCGCTGCCACGGCCAAAGCGATGAGCTGACTAATTTCCACCTGAACATCAGCCACAAAAAAACCGCCTGAAAATCCAGGCGGTTTTTTGGTTGTCCGAGTTTTACATATGCGAAATCAACGCATCCCCGAACCCGGAAGACGACACCAGCTTCGCGCCATCCATCAAGCGCTCGAAATCATAAGTAACAGTCTTGGCGCCGATCGCACCGTTGGTGCCCTTGATGATCAGGTCCGCCGCTTCGGTCCAGCCCATATGACGCAACATCATCTCGGCCGAGAGAATCAGCGACCCCGGGTTGACCTGGTCCTTGCCGGCATACTTCGGCGCGGTACCGTGGGTCGCTTCGAACATCGCCACGGTGTCGGACAGGTTGGCACCCGGCGCAATACCGATACCACCCACTTCCGCCGCCAGCGCGTCGGACAGGTAATCACCGTTGAGGTTAAGCGTAGCGATCACATCGTATTCGGCCGGGCGCAGCAGGATCTGCTGGAGCATGGCGTCGGCGATGGCGTCCTTGACCACAACATTCTTGCCGGTTTTCGGATTCTTGAACTGCATCCACGGACCGCCGTCGAGCAGGGTCGCGCCGAACTCTTCAGCCGCTACTTCGTAGGCCCATTCCTTGAAGGCACCTTCGGTGAACTTCATGATGTTGCCTTTGTGCACGATGGTCAGCGAGTCGCGGTCATTGTCGACCACATATTGCAGAGCCTTGCGCGCCAGACGCTTGGTGCCTTCGCGGGAGACCGGCTTGACGCCGATGCCGCAGTTTTCGTCGAAACGGATCTTGGTGACGCCCATTTCTTCTTTAAGGAATTTGATGACCTTGGTGGCTTCCGGCGAACCGGCCTTCCATTCGATACCGGCGTAGATGTCTTCGGAGTTCTCGCGGAAGATGGTCATGTCGACATCGCCAGGCTTTTTCACCGGGCTTGGCACGCCTTCGAACCAGCGCACCGGGCGCAGGCAGACGTACAGGTCGAGTTGCTGACGCAGGGCCACGTTCAGCGAGCGGATACCGCCACCGACCGGAGTGGTCAGCGGGCCTTTGATGGAGACCACGTAATCCTTGACCGCGTCGAGGGTTTCCTGCGGCAGCCAGGTGTCCTGATCATAAACCTGAGTGGCCTTTTCGCCGGCGTAGACTTCCATCCAGGAAATCTTGCGCTTGCCGCCGTAGGCCTTTTCAACAGCAGCATCGACAACCTTGATCATCACCGGACTGATGTCGACACCAATACCGTCACCTTCGATGAAGGGGATGATCGGGTTATCAGGAACATTGAGAGAATGGTCTGCATTGACAGTGATTTTGTCACCGACGGCTGGAACCTGAATCTTCTTGTAACCCATGCTGAACTCCATTGTTTGGATTGAACACCTGGCTTGCTTCGAGCGTAACCCAGTTGAATCAACACGCAAGCCCTATGTTCCTGCGCCGCGCACATCTCGTTTCCTACAAGCCTGAAAGCAAAGGGAAAAGCGCCAAACTCCAGCATTCGTAACGAGTCTTTGCCCGGTCGCGCCCTGCGACCTTTAGACCAATGGACGAGAATCGTTGCATATGAACCATCGGCAGATTGCCAGCTACCTATGTATAATGCCGCCCGCTGACCACAGGGTCACGACGGCTGGCCTCTCTAGCACGAGACTTTCCGCCTGATTGGTCGGGTTGTTACCGCAGCCTGACTGCTTGACGCTCTACTGATGCACCCAACATCACCGCGAAGAATCTCGACATTCGGTTCATGGATGACTTTGAACGAACGCGCTTACCCGGCGCCCCTCGAGTTTCTGCGCACGCTTTAGCAAAGAAGAGAGAGTTAATCCGAATATGCCCACCCGCTCGAAGATCATCTATACCTTCACCGACGAAGCTCCTGCCCTCGCCACCTATTCCCTGCTGCCGATCATCGAGGCTTACACCGCCTCGGCCGATATCGCCGTGGAAACCCGCGATATCTCTCTTGCAGCGCGCATCCTGGCAAGCTTCCCCGAGCAACTGGGCGACAAAGCCGTAGCCGACCACCTCGCCGAACTGGGCGACCTGGCCGTTACGCCTGAAGCCAACATCATCAAGCTGCCGAACATCAGTGCTTCGGTGCCACAGCTGCAAGCCGCGATCAAAGAGCTGCAGGCGCAGGGCTACAACCTGCCGGACTACCCGGAAACCGTGACCAGCGACGCCGACAAAGACGCCAAGGCGCGTTACGACAAGGTCAAGGGCAGCGCCGTGAACCCGGTTCTGCGTGAAGGCAACTCCGACCGTCGCGCTCCGCTGTCGGTGAAGAACTACGCGCGCAAGCACCCGCACAAAATGGGCGCCTGGGCCAAGGACTCCAAGTCTCACGTCGCGCACATGAGCACCGGCGATTTCTACGGCAGCGAAAAAGCTGTCCTGATCGACGCCGCTGACGCTGTGAAGATCGAACTGATCGCCAAGGACGGTGCTGCCACCGTTCTGAAAGAAAAAACCACCGTTCAGGCTGGCGAGATCCTCGACTGCGCCGTGATGAGCAAAAACGCCTTGCGTGCGTTCATCGCTGCCGAGATCGAAAGCGCCAAGGCCCAGGGCGTGCTGCTCTCGGTTCACCTGAAAGCGACCATGATGAAGGTCTCCGACCCGATCATGTTCGGCCAGATCGTTGCCGAGTTCTATAAAGACGCACTGACCAAGCACGCCGAAGTGCTGAACCAGATCGGCTTCAACCTGAACAACGGCATCGGCGATCTGTACGCACGCATCAAGGCCCTGCCGGCCGAGCAGCAAGCCCAGATCGAAGCCGATATCGCAGCGGTCTACGCCGTTCGTCCGTCGCTGGCGATGGTCAACTCCGACAAAGGCATTACCAACCTGCACGTGCCGAGCGACGTCATCGTTGACGCCTCGATGCCAGCGATGATCCGTGACTCCGGCAAGATGTGGGGCACCGACGGCCAACTGCACGACACCAAGGCTGTAATCCCGGATCGTTGCTACGCGACCATCTACCAGGCTGTGATCGAAGATTGCAAAGCCAACGGCGCTTTCGATCCGACCACCATGGGCAGCGTGCCGAACGTCGGCCTGATGGCGAAAAAAGCCGAAGAGTACGGCTCCCACGACAAGACCTTCCAGATCAAGGCTGACGGCGTTGTTCGCGTCACCGACAGCAAAGGCAAGCTGCTGATGGAACAGGCTGTCGAAGCCGGCGACATCTTCCGCATGTGCCAGACCAAAGACGCGCCGATCCAGGACTGGGTCAAACTGGCCGTCAACCGTGCTCGCGCGAGCAGCACGCCGGCGATCTTCTGGCTCGACCCGATGCGCGCTCACGATGGCGTGGTGATCGAGAAGGTTCAGGCCTACCTGAAGGATCACGACACCAGCGGTCTGGACATCCAGATCATGGCGCCGGTCGACGCGATGAAGTACACCCTGCAGCGCACCCGCGAAGGCAAGGACACCATTTCGGTGACCGGCAACGTACTGCGCGACTACCTGACCGACCTGTTCCCGATCATGGAACTGGGCACCAGCGCCAAGATGCTGTCGATCGTACCGCTGATGAATGGCGGTGGTCTGTTCGAAACCGGCGCCGGCGGTTCGGCGCCGAAGCACGTGCAGCAACTGGTTGAAGAAAACTTCCTGCGCTGGGATTCGCTGGGTGAGTTCCTTGCCCTCGCCGCTTCCCTTGAGCACCTGGGTGTGAACTACAACAACCCGAAAGCACTGGTGCTGTCGAAAACCCTGGACCAGGCCACCGGTCAGTTCCTCGACAACAACAAGTCGCCATCGCGCAAAGTCGGCAACATCGACAACCGCGGCAGCCACTTCTACCTGGCGATGTACTGGGCTCAGGCCCTGGCCGCCCAGACTGAAGACGCTGCACTGCAAGCGCAGTTCGCGACTCTGGCCAAAACCCTGACCGAGAACGAAGCGACCATCGTTGCCGAGCTCAACGCCGTGCAGGGCAAGCCAGTCGACATCGGCGGTTACTACCACGCCGACGCCGAGTTGATCAGCAAGGCCATGCGCCCAAGCGCAACCTTCAACGCGGCGATTGCTGCGCTGGTTTAAGGTTGTAATGGGAACATCACAAACCCCGGCCTTGTGCCGGGGTTTGTGTTTCCGGGTTTTATGATCACCACAAAACTTTGTGGGAGCTGGCTTGCCAGCGATGGCGGTTTATCATCCAGCATGGATGGTGACTGGACCACCGCTATCGCTGCGATGCGGCGTTCCGACAAGCCAGCTCCCACAGGGATTGGGGTTTAACCAATAGATTGAGGAAGGTTTTATGGAATGGCTCCCCCACATCACCGTCGCCACCATCGTCGAGGACAACGGCCGCTTCCTGATGGTCGAAGAGCACAAGGGCGGGCGCAATGTGCTCAACCAGCCCGCCGGTCATCTCGACCCGGATGAAACCCTGATCGACGCGGCGATTCGCGAAACCCTCGAAGAAACCGGCTGGGACGTCGAACCCACCGGCGTGATCGGCATTTATCTGTATACCGCACCGAGCAACGGCGTGACTTACCAGCGCATATGCTTCAGCGCCAAAGCCGTGCAGCATCACCCGGATTACCAACTCGACGACGGCATTGTCGGCGCCAAGTGGCTGACCCGCGACGAATTAATCGCCCAGCGCGACAACTGGCGCAGTGAACTGATCATCCGTTGCATCGACGATTATCTGGCCGGTCATCACTTCAGCCTCGAACTGATCCGCCCTTCTCTTTAGCCTTGCGGCCGTGAGCCTGATAGAATCGCGCCCTTTTCCAAGACACTCATTGAATCCCTATGCGTGATCCAGCCCCTTCTGACACATCCAAGAAGCGCGTCATTGTCGGCATGTCCGGCGGCGTGGACTCTTCCGTTTCTGCCCTTCTGCTGATCGAGCAGGGTTATGAAGTGGAAGGCCTGTTCATGAAGAACTGGGAAGAAGACGACGGAACGGAATACTGCACCGCCATGGACGACCTGGCGGATGCTCAGGCTGTCTGCGACAAGATCGGCATCAAGCTGCACACCGCCAACTTTGCCGCCGAGTACTGGGACAACGTGTTCGAACACTTCCTCGCCGAATACAAGGCGGGGCGCACGCCGAACCCGGACATCCTGTGCAACCGCGAGATCAAGTTCAAAGCGTTTCTCGACTACGCGATGATGCTCGGCGCCGACCTGATCGCCACTGGTCACTACGTGCGCCGCCGCGACATCGATGGCCGCACCGAACTGCTCAAGGGCCTCGATCCGAACAAGGATCAGAGCTATTTCCTGCACGCCGTTGGTGGCGAACAGATCGCCAAGACCCTGTTCCCGGTCGGCGAACTGGAAAAGCCTGAAGTCCGCGCGATTGCCGAGAAATACGAACTGGCCACCGCCAAGAAGAAGGATTCCACCGGGATCTGCTTCATCGGCGAGCGCCGTTTCAGCGATTTCCTCAAGCAGTACCTGCCGGCACAACCGGGTGAGATCAAGACCACCGAAGGCGAAGTCATCGGCCGTCACCACGGCTTGATGTACCATACCATCGGCCAGCGCCAGGGCCTCGGCATCGGCGGCTTGAAGGATGCCGGCGATGAGCCGTGGTACGTGCTGCGCAAGGATCTGCAGACCAACGAGCTGATCGTCGGTCAGGGCAACAACCATCCATGGCTGTTCTCCAGCGCCCTGCTCGCTTCGGAAATCTACTGGGTCAATCCGATCGATCTGAGCCAGCCGCTGCGCCTGACGGCGAAAGTGCGCTATCGCCAGAGCGATCAGGCCTGCACCCTGGAAAAAACCGCCAGCGGCTATCGCGCCGTGTTCGACGAACCGCAACGTGCGGTGACGCCGGGCCAGTCGGTGGTTTTCTATGACGGTGAAATCTGCCTCGGCGGCGGCGTGATCGAAGTGGCCGAGCCGTGGAGCGGCCAGGCATGAGCCCGACTCAGGAGCAACTGACAGCGCTGGGCGGTGTGTTTCTCGCCGCCGTGCTGGTCGATCGCATCGCCAAGACCGGCCAGACCAACGAAGCGGGCCTGAGCTGCATGCTCGGCAGCCTGCTGGTCCGCGACCCAAAAGATACACTGGACGTGTACGGCGGCGACGACATCAATCTGCGCGAGGGTTATCGCGCGCTGATTGGCGCCCTTGAGCGCGATCCGAGCACCTTGCAGCGCGAACCATTGCGCTATGCCCTGTCGATGCTAGGTCTGGAGCGGCAACTGGCCAAGCGTGACGACATGCTTGAGACGATTGCCAAACGCCTGCCGCAGATTCAGTCACAGGTGGAGCATTTTGGCCCCGCCCACGAAAACGTCGTCGCCGCTTGCGGTGCGTTGTACCAGGACACGTTGAGCACCCTGCGCCAGCGTATTCAGGTGCACGGCGACATGCGCAACCTGCAGCAGCCGAGCAACGCCTCGAAAATCCGCGCCCTGCTCCTCGCGGGTATCCGTTCGGCGCGCCTGTGGCGTCAGCTCGGTGGTCATCGCTGGCAGTTGGTGATCAGCCGCCGCAAGTTGCTTAAAGAGCTTTATCCGTTGATGCGCAGCGAGTAAACGCCGCGTCATGAAGGCTTTGTAGTCTGTAACGCGTAATACGCCGGTCAGTTGGCGACGGACCGGCGGATTTTTTCATGTATGATACGCGCCCCATTTCGTTGCCCGACTGTCCGAGAACACCCCATGCAGCTCTCTTCGCTCACTGCGGTTTCCCCTGTTGACGGCCGCTACGCCGGCAAAACCCAGGCCCTGCGCCCGATTTTCAGCGAGTACGGCCTGATCCGTGCCCGCGTTCTGGTTGAAGTGCGCTGGCTCCAGCGCCTGGCCGCCCACGCTGGCATCCCTGAAGTGCCAGCCTTCTCCGCCGAGGCCAACGCCGTTCTCAACGAACTGGCTGAAAACTTCTCGCTGGAGCACGCCGAGCGCGTCAAAGAGATCGAGCGCACCACCAACCACGACGTCAAAGCGATCGAATACCTGCTCAAAGAGCAGGCGGCCAAGCTGCCGGAGCTGGCCAAGGTCAGCGAATTCATTCACTTTGCCTGCACCAGTGAAGACATCAACAACCTGTCCCACGCCCTGATGCTGCGCGAAGGCCGTGACGACGTGATGCTGCCGCTGATGCGCCAGACTGCCAATGCCATCCGCGAACTGGCGATCCGTTTCGCCGACGTGCCGATGCTGTCGCGCACCCACGGCCAGCCGGCTTCGCCGACCACACTGGGTAAAGAGCTGGCGAACGTGGTTTACCGTCTCGAGCGTCAGATCGCTCAGGTCGCTGCCGTACCGCTGCTGGGCAAGATCAACGGCGCCGTCGGCAACTACAACGCGCACCTGTCGGCCTACCCGCAGATCGACTGGGAAGCCAATGCCCGCGCCTTCATCGAAGACGAACTGGGCCTGGGCTTCAACCCGTACACCACGCAGATCGAACCGCACGACTACATCGCCGAGCTGTTCGACGCCATTGCGCGCTTCAACACCATCCTGATCGACTTCGACCGCGACATCTGGGGCTACATTTCCCTGGGTTATTTCAAGCAGCGCACCATCGCTGGCGAAATCGGTTCGTCGACCATGCCGCACAAGGTCAACCCGATCGACTTCGAAAATTCCGAAGGCAACCTGGGCATCGCCAACGCACTGTTCCAGCACCTGGCGAGCAAGCTGCCGATTTCCCGCTGGCAGCGCGACCTGACCGACTCCACCGTCCTGCGCAACCTCGGTGTCGGCTTCGCCCACAGCGTGATCGCTTACGAAGCCAGCCTCAAAGGCATCAGCAAACTCGAGCTCAACGAGCAGAAGATTGCCGCCGACCTCGACGCTTGCTGGGAAGTACTGGCCGAGCCTATCCAGACCGTGATGCGTCGCTACAACATCGAAAACCCGTACGAAAAGCTGAAAGAACTGACCCGTGGCAAGGGCATCAGCCCTGAAGCGCTGCAGACTTTCATCGATGGCCTGGACATGCCAGCCGAAGCCAAAGCCGAGCTCAAGCAACTGACTCCGGCCAACTACATCGGCAACGCAGTGGCACAAGCCAAACGCATCTGATCGACCGTTTGCCCCGCTTGAGACGCCCGGCCGCGCCGGGCGTTTTTATTCCCGTCTGAAAAGTGCTTTTTTTCAATAGGTTACATATGAATTCCGATATTCCTCTTCAACTTCTGGGCGGCCTCACAGCACGCGAATTCCTGCGTGACTACTGGCAGAAAAAACCGCTGCTGATCCGTCAGGCGATTCCTGACTTCGAAAGCCCGATCGACGCCGACGAACTGGCCGGCCTGGCCCTGGAAGAAGAAGTCGAATCGCGCCTGGTCATCGAGCACGGCGAGCGTCCATGGGAATTGCGTCGCGGCCCGTTCGCCGAAGACGAGTTCAGCAAATTGCCAGAGAAAGAGTGGACGCTGCTGGTGCAGGCGGTTGACCAGTTCGTGCCGGACGTCAGCGAACTGCTGGAAAACTTCCGCTTCCTGCCGAGCTGGCGCGTCGACGACGTGATGATCAGCTTCGCCGCCCCGGGTGGCAGCGTCGGCCCGCATTTCGACAACTACGATGTGTTCCTGCTGCAGGGCCATGGCAAGCGCAACTGGAAAATCGGCCAGATGTGCGATTCCGAGAGCCCGCTGCTGCAACACGCCGACCTGCGCATCCTCGCTGAATTCCACGAAACCGAAGAATGGGTGCTGGAACCGGGCGACATGCTCTACCTGCCGCCGCGCCTGGCCCATTGCGGCGTCGCGGTCGACAACTGCATGACCTACTCGGTCGGCTTCCGCGCGCCAAGCGCCGCTGAAGTGCTGACCCACTTCACCGACTTCCTCAGCCAGTTCCTGACCGACGAAGAGCGCTACACCGATGCCGACGCCAAGCCGGCGGTCGATCCGCACCAGATTCAACACGATGCGCTGGATCGCCTGAAAAGCCTGCTCGCCGAGCACATGAGCGACGAGCGTCTGCTGCTGACCTGGTTCGGCCAGTACATGACCGAGCCGCGCTACCCGGAACTGGTGGTCGGCCCGGAAGACGTCGAAGAAGAAGACTTCCTCGCCGCCCTGCAGGATGGCGCCGTGCTGATCCGCAACCCGAGCGCGCGCCTGGCCTGGTCGGAAGTCGACGACGATCTCCTGCTGTTCGCCAGTGGCCAGAGCCGCTACCTGCCGGGCAAGCTGCGCGAGCTGCTGAAGCTGATCTGCGCCGCTGACGCCCTGCACGCCGATAACCTCGGCGAGTGGCTGAGCGACGAAGACGGCCGCAGCCTGCTCTGCGAACTGGTCAAGCAAGGAAGCCTGGGGTTCGCCGATGAATAAAATTCGCGTTCGTGTCGCAGACTGGCAGAAGGATATCGCCGAGATCCGGCGCATTCGTGAAACGGTGTTCATCGCCGAACAATCGGTGCCACCCGAGCTTGAGTGGGACGCCGATGACGCGACCGCCGTGCATTTTCTGGCGTTCGAAGGCGACTTCCCGATCGGCACTGCGCGGCTGTTGCCCGACGGCCACATCGGCCGCGTTTCAGTACTCAAAGACTGGCGCGGAATGAAGGTCGGTGATGCGCTGATGCAAGCGGTCATCACCGAAGCTGAAGCACGCGGTTTGAAGCAGCAGAAGCTCAGCGCTCAGGTGCAAGCCACGGCGTTCTACGAGCGCCTGGGTTTCAGCCTGGTCAGCGAAGAGTTTCTTGAGGCCGGGATTCCGCATGTCGACATGGTTCGGCATTCGGCCTGATTGAAAGCGATTCCGAGACACCTGTAGTTACCTGTGGTGAGGGGATTTATCCCCGCTGGGCTGCGAAGCAGCCCCAAATCCAGAAAATTCGGTGAGTCAGTTAAATCGAGCGCGCTGGGTCGGCGACTGCTGTGCAGCCGAGCGGGGATAAATCCCCTCGCCACAGTGGCCTTGAGAACACCACTAAACGCCCCGCCATCCACCGATGCCGGGGCGTTTTGCTGTCTACGATTCAACTTGCCCCATTCCGGGCCGACAAACTGGCAATATCAAGCCTTTCGAACGCGGAGATAACGGACATGTCCCTACGCACCCTGCTCACCACCCTGCTGCTCGGCTGCAGTTTTTCGGTGCTGGCAGCCACAGAAATCGTCCCCCTCAAATACCACACCAGCGCTGACATGTTGCCAGTGGCGCAGGATTTCATCGGCCAGGACGGTCAGGTCAGCGCTTACGGCAACCAACTGATTGTCAAAGCCGAGCCGGGCAAGATTCAGGAGTTGAAGGATCTGCTGGCGCAACTCGATACCGCACCGAAGCGCTTGCTGATCACCGTCGACACCAACGAAAACAACGGCCGTGGCGACGAAGGTTATGCGGTCAATGGCGCCCAGCCGAGCCAGACCCGGATCATCAGCCGCAGCACTACCAGCCGCAACGGCGGCGTTCAGCAAGTGCAGACCAGCGAAGGCACTCCGGCGCTGATCCAGGTCGGCCAGAGCGTGCCGATCACCAACACCCAGAGCGATTCCTACGGCGGTTACAGCAGCGAGACTCAATACCGCAACGTCACCCAGGGTTTCTACGTCACCGCCAGCGTCACCGGCGAGACCGTTCATCTGGCGATCAGTACCAACCGTGACCGCATGAGCCAGGAACGTCCCGATGTAGTGACCGTGCAAAGCACCGACACAACCGTCACCGGGCGCCTCGGTGAGTGGATCACTCTGGCGGGCGTCAACAGCCAGACTCAGGCCGATAAACAGGGCCTGACCCGCAGCTACTCGACTCAAGGCCGGGATGACATGACCTTGCGGGTGAAAGTCGACACGCTGGACTAAAGCACCGAAAACTGACTGATTAGTCGTATTAGACGAAAGATGTAGTGCTTGAAAAAAAGCACTACAAAACGTTTGACGCGAAAAAAAAGCGAAGGCATGATGGCCTCGCTCCCGCTAATCAGAGGCCCTGGCAAGGGCCTTCGAAGCGCCGCTCGCACCTACCCCGCGAGCCGTTTCGTGTCTGTACCGCCCACAAGGTGTGTTTGACGAGGTTGCCGACTGGAACGAAGTTGTCCCGAGGGACGGAAGCGTATTTAGGTAACCCGGCTTCACGCTGTTGTCCGTATAAAGGCCCACGACGCCCGCATGCGCCCCGCAGTCCGCCACTACCTGCTCACTTCCCCTCGAGCCCATCGTTCATCCCGTCGCCTACCCCGCCGAATCCGACTTGACCACCTAAGCTTCTGGTCAGCGAGCGCAGGAATTTTCCACCGCAGAACAACTTTTCATAAAAGACGCGACGAGGTTTATCTCCATGGCACTGACACGCGAACAGCAAATTGCAGCCCTCGAAAAAGACTGGGCCGAGAACCCGCGCTGGAAAGGCGTGACTCGCACTTACTCCGCTGCCGACGTGGTCCGCCTGCGTGGCTCGGTTCAGCCAGAGCACACCTTCGCGAAGATGGGCGCCGAGAAGCTGTGGAATCTGGTCACCCAGAGTGCCAAGCCGTCCTTCCGTCCAGAGAAAGATTTCGTCAACTGCATGGGCGCCCTGACTGGCGGCCAGGCTGTTCAGCAGGTCAAGGCCGGTATCCAGGCGATCTACCTGTCCGGCTGGCAGGTGGCTGCGGACAACAACTCCGCAGAATCCATGTACCCGGACCAGTCGCTGTACCCGGTGGACTCGGTGCCAACCGTGGTCAAGCGCATCAACAACTCGTTCCGTCGTGCCGACCAGATCCAGTGGAAAGCCGGCAAGAACCCGGGCGATGAAGGCTACATCGACTACTTCGCGCCAATCGTGGCCGACGCTGAAGCCGGTTTCGGCGGCGTACTCAATGCCTACGAGCTGATGAAGAGCATGATCGAAGCAGGCGCCGCCGGCGTTCACTTCGAAGACCAACTGGCTTCGGTGAAGAAATGCGGCCACATGGGCGGCAAGGTTCTGGTGCCGACCCAGGAAGCTGTACAGAAGCTGACCGCTGCCCGTCTGGCCGCTGACGTTGCCGGCACGCCGACCATCATCCTGGCCCGCACCGACGCCAACGCGGCTGACCTGCTGACTTCCGACTGCGACCCGTACGATCAGCCATTCGTGACCGGCGAGCGTACTCAGGAAGGTTTCTACAAGGTACGTGCCGGCCTGGATCAAGCGATCGCCCGTGGCCTGGCTTACGCGCCGTACGCCGATCTGATCTGGTGCGAAACCGCCAAACCGGATCTGGAAGAAGCCCGTCGCTTCGCTGAAGCGATCAAAAAGGAATACCCGGACCAGCTGCTGTCGTACAACTGCTCGCCTTCCTTCAACTGGAAGAAGAACCTGGACGACGCGACCATCGCCAAGTTCCAGCGCGAACTGTCCGCCATGGGCTACAAGCACCAGTTCATCACCCTGGCCGGCATTCACAACATGTGGCACAGCATGTTCAACCTGGCGCACGACTACGCCCGCAACGACATGACTGCCTACGTGAAGCTGCAAGAGCAGGAATTCGCTGACGCCGCCAAGGGCTACACCTTCGTTGCGCACCAGCAGGAAGTGGGCACTGGCTACTTCGACGACATGACCACCGTGATCCAGGGCGGCTCGTCCTCGGTGACCGCGCTGACCGGTTCGACCGAAGAAGAACAGTTCCACTGATTCGGCTTCACGTGAGCAAACGGCCTTTGCGGATCGAATAAAAAGCTAACCGCAGAGCCGCAAGACTGACGCCCCGACTGGATCGGGGCGTTTTTTTGCCTGTTGGAATCTCAAAGACACTACAAATCCCCTGTGGGAGCGAGCCTGCTCGCGAAGGCGATAAGTCAGCTTGCACATTTGGAGGCTGATCCACCGCTTTCGCGAGCAGGCTCGCTCCCACAGGGCTACCGTCAGCCGCGAGACGAAACATTGATCTGAAGCGCTACAAGCGTCAGAAATTTCCGTTAAAACGGTAGGCTTCGCTACTTGCAGTAACGCGCAAGTAAGACAACTTCCCAGCCACTCACTCGTTAAACAGTTACAAAACCGCGCCAAACGATATCAATTATCATTTAGCCGCAACTATGTTCGTTACAAACTCTACAAAACATAATTGATGGAAACCCGCCTAATGCCCGCAACGCATGGGCCGCAGCGCCTTCAGGAGACGCTATGTCCTTAATCCGGTAAATAATTTCGCCTTTGGAATTTTACTTGCCGGGTGTTTAGCCATAAAATCAGCCCGATTGATTGCTGCGACATATCGTCACTGCCTTATTTCTTTATCAAGCTCAGAGACCTTTGCTCTCTGTTAAGGATTACCAGCATGCCCGAAGCGACAGGACTCATGGCCCACAACTGGGGCTTTGCCATTTTCCTTCTGGGTGTCGTTGGCCTGTGTGCCTTCATGCTTGGCGTCTCCAGCCTCCTCGGGTCAAAAGCCTGGGGTCGCAGCAAAAACGAACCGTTCGAGTCGGGCATGCTACCTACCGGTGGCGCCCGCTTGCGGCTCTCAGCCAAATTCTATCTGGTCGCGATGCTCTTCGTGATCTTCGATATCGAAGCCCTCTTTCTCTTTGCATGGTCTGTGTCCGTCCGCGAAAGCGGCTGGACCGGATTCGTCGAAGCTCTCGTTTTCATAGCAATTCTGTTGGCAGGTCTTGTCTACCTGTTCCGAGTGGGCGCCCTTGACTGGGCTCCGGAAGCTCGTCGCAAGCGGCAGGCGAAGCTGAAACAATGAGGCTTTGGCAATGCAATACAATCTCACCAGGATCGACCCCGATGCTCCTAACGAGCAGTATCCGATTGGCCAGCGGGAAACCGTTGCCGATCCGTTAGAAGATCAAGTCCACAAAAACATTTTCATGGGCAAGCTGGAAGACGTGCTGAGTGGCGCGGTCAACTGGGGACGTAAGAACTCCCTGTGGCCGTACAACTTCGGCCTGTCGTGCTGCTACGTGGAAATGACCACCGCCTTCACGGCGCCCCACGACATCGCGCGCTTTGGCGCCGAAGTGATCCGGGCCTCGCCGCGTCAGGCCGACTTCATGGTTATCGCCGGTACCTGCTTCATCAAGATGGCGCCGATCATCCAGCGTCTCTACGAGCAAATGCTCGAGCCGAAATGGGTTATCTCCATGGGTTCGTGCGCCAACTCCGGCGGCATGTACGACATCTACTCCGTGGTTCAAGGGGTGGACAAGTTCCTGCCCGTGGACGTCTACGTACCTGGCTGCCCGCCCCGTCCGGAAGCATTTCTGCAAGGCTTGATGCTGTTGCAGGAATCGATTGGACAGGAGCGTCGTCCGCTTTCCTGGGTCGTTGGTGATCAAGGCGTGTATCGCGCCGACATGCCATCACAGAAGGAACAGCGCCGCGAACAGCGAATCGCAGTCACCAATCTGCGCAGCCCTGACGAAGTCTGATCCAGTTCTGTTCCAAGTAACGAGAAGCTGGCTTCATTCTTTACGTTGACCGAAAGCGAAAAAATAACCATGACTACAGGCAGTGCTCTGTACATCCCGCCTTACAAGGCAGACGACCAGGATGTGGTCGTCGAACTGAACAACCGTTTTGGCGCCGAAGCGTTCACCGCGCAGGCAACCCGCACCGGCATGCCGGTGCTGTGGGTGGCCCGTGCCAGACTGGTTGAAGTCCTGACTTTCCTGCGCAACCTGCCCAAGCCGTACGTCATGCTCTATGACCTGCACGGCGTGGACGAGCGTCTGCGCACCAAGCGTCAAGGGCTGCCGACCGGCGCCGATTTCACCGTGTTCTATCACCTCATGTCGCTGGAGCGTAATAGTGACGTGATGATCAAGGTGGCCTTGTCCGAAGGCGACCTCAGCATGCCTTCCGTCACCAGCATCTGGCCGAACGCCAACTGGTACGAGCGCGAAGTCTGGGACATGTTCGGCATCGACTTCAAAGGCCACCCGCACCTGTCGCGCATCATGATGCCGCCGACCTGGGAAGGTCACCCGCTGCGCAAGGACTTCCCGGCGCGCGCCACCGAATTCGATCCGTACAGCCTCAACCTCGCCAAGCAGCAGCTGGAAGAGGAGGCCGCGCGCTTTCGTCCGGAAGACTGGGGCATGAAGCGTTCCGGTGCCAACGAGGACTACATGTTCCTCAACCTCGGCCCGAACCACCCTTCGGCGCACGGTGCGTTCCGCATCATCCTGCAGCTGGACGGCGAAGAGATCGTCGATTGCGTCCCGGACATCGGTTACCACCACCGTGGCGCCGAGAAGATGGGCGAGCGCCAGTCCTGGCACAGCTACATTCCGTACACTGACCGCATCGACTACCTCGGCGGCGTGATGAACAACCTGCCGTACGTGCTCTCGGTCGAGAAGCTCGCCGGCATCAAAGTGCCGCAGAAGGTCGACGTCATCCGCATCATGATGGCCGAGTTCTTCCGGATCACCAGTCACCTGCTGTTCCTCGGTACCTACATCCAGGACGTCGGCGCCATGACCCCGGTGTTCTTCACCTTCACCGACCGCCAGAAGGCGTACACGGTGATCGAGGCGATTACCGGTTTCCGTCTGCACCCGGCCTGGTACCGCATCGGCGGCGTCGCCCACGACCTGCCGCGCGGCTGGGAAAAACTGGTCAAGGACTTCGTCGAGTGGATGCCCAAGCGTCTGGACGAATACACCAAGGCTGCCTTGCAGAACAGCATCCTCAAGGGTCGTACCATCGGCGTTGCCGCCTACAACACCAAAGAAGCCCTGGAATGGGGCGTCACCGGTGCCGGCCTGCGCTCGACCGGTTGCGATTTCGACCTGCGTAAAGCGCGTCCGTACTCGGGCTACGAGAACTTCGAATTCGAAGTGCCGCTGGCCGTCAACGGCGATGCCTACGACCGCTGCATGGTCCGCGTTGAAGAGATGCGCCAGAGCATCAAGATCATCGACCAGTGCATGCGCAACATGCCGGAAGGCCCGTACAAGGCGGATCACCCGCTGACCACGCCGCCGCCGAAAGAGCGCACGCTGCAGCACATCGAAACCCTGATCACGCACTTCCTGCAGGTTTCGTGGGGCCCGGTCATGCCGGCCAACGAATCCTTCCAGATGATCGAAGCGACCAAGGGCATCAACAGTTATTACCTGACGAGCGACGGCGGCACCATGAGCTACCGTACCCGGATTCGCACCCCGAGCTTCCCGCACCTGCAGCAGATCCCTTCGGTGATCAAAGGCAGCATGGTCGCGGACTTGATTGCGTACCTGGGTAGTATCGACTTCGTTATGGCCGACGTGGACCGCTAAGCATGAACAGCACGCTTATCCAGACAGACCGTTTCACCCTCAGTGAAACCGAGCGCTCGGCCATCGAGCACGAGTTGCATCACTACGAAGACCCGCGCGCGGCGTCGATCGAAGCCCTGAAGATCGTTCAGAAAGAACGCGGCTGGGTGCCGGACGGCGCCCTGTACGCGATTGGCGAGATCCTCGGCATCCCGGCCAGCGACGTTGAAGGCGTGGCGACGTTCTATAGCCAGATCTTCCGTCAGCCGGTCGGCCGCCACATCATTCGCGTCTGCGACAGCATGGTCTGCTACATCGGCGGCCACGAGTCGGTGGTCAGCGAAATCCAGAACAATCTGGGCATTGGCCTGGGTCAGACCACCGCCGACGGTCGTTTCACCCTGCTGCCTGTCTGCTGCCTCGGCAACTGCGACAAGGCACCGGCGCTGATGATCGACGACGACACCTTTGGCGACGTGCAGCCTGCTGGCGTGGCCAAACTGCTCGAGGGCTACGTATGACCCTGACATCTTTTGGTCCAGCCAACCGCATCCAGCGCTCGGCCGAGACTCACCCGCTGACCTGGCGTCTGCGTGATGACGGCGAAGCCGTGTGGCTCGACGAGTACCAAGCCAAGAACGGTTACGCCGCTGCACGCAAAGCCTTCGCCGAGATGGATCAGGACGCTATCGTCCAGACCGTCAAAGACGCTGGCCTCAAGGGTCGCGGCGGTGCCGGCTTCCCCACTGGCGTGAAGTGGGGCCTGATGCCCAAGGACGAATCCATCAACATCCGCTACCTGCTGTGCAACGCGGATGAAATGGAGCCGAACACCTGGAAAGACCGCATGCTGATGGAGCAACTGCCCCATCTGCTGATCGAAGGCATGCTGATCAGTGCCCGCGCGCTGAAAACCTACCGTGGCTACATCTTCCTGCGTGGCGAATACACCACCGCCGCCAAGCACCTCAACCGTGCGGTGGAAGAAGCCAAGGCGGCCGGCCTGCTGGGCAAGAACATTCTCGGCAGCGGTTTCGACTTCGAGCTGTTCGTCCACACCGGCGCCGGGCGTTACATCTGCGGTGAAGAAACCGCACTGATCAACTCCCTCGAAGGCCGCCGCGCCAACCCGCGCTCCAAGCCGCCCTTCCCTGCCGCCGTCGGCGTGTGGGGCAAGCCGACCTGCGTGAACAACGTCGAAACCCTGTGCAACGTGCCGGCGATCATTGCCGACGGCGTTGACTGGTACAAATCGTTGGCCCGCGAAGGTTCCGAAGACATGGGCACCAAGCTCATGGGCTTCTCCGGCAAGGTCAAGAACCCGGGCCTGTGGGAACTGCCATTCGGCGTCACCGGTCGTGAACTGTTCGAAGACTACGCCGGCGGCATGCGCGACGGCTTCAAGCTCAAGGCCTGGCAGCCAGGCGGTGCCGGTACCGGTTTCCTCCTGCCCGAGCACCTCGACGCACAAATGTACGCCGGCGGCATTGCCAAGGTCGGCACCCGGATGGGTACCGGTCTGGCGATGGCGGTGGACGACAGCGTCAACATGGTCTCGCTGCTGCGCAACATGGAGCAGTTCTTCGCCCGCGAATCCTGCGGTTTTTGCACACCGTGCCGCGATGGTCTGCCATGGAGCGTCAAGCTGCTGATGGCCATCGAACAGGGCAAGGGCCAGCCGGGCGACATCGAGACCCTGCTGGGTCTGGTCGGTTTCCTCGGCCCGGGCAAGACCTTCTGTGCTCACGCACCGGGTGCCGTGGAGCCGCTGGGCAGCGCCATCAAATACTTCCGTCCAGAGTTCGAAGCCGGTATCGCGCCTGTCAGCGCCGCCGTCCCGCCTCTGGCAAGGCCGATCGTAGTCGGCGCGTAAACGCTTAAAAAGGCGAAGGGTCCGTGCCCTTCGCCTTTCGTCCGATGACGCCCTTCGGGGCTGTTTGGATTCGGACGCATAACAAGATTCCATTAGCCACGCCCGCTGACACCGGGCCAACGAAGACCTTTGAACCATGGCCACTATCCACGTAGACGGCAAAGCGCTCGAAGTCGACGGGGCAGACAACCTGTTACAGGCATGTCTGTCGCTGGGCCTCGACATTCCATATTTCTGCTGGCACCCCGCGCTTGGTAGCGTCGGGGCCTGCCGCCAGTGCGCGGTCAAGCAGTACACCGACGAGAACGACACCCGTGGTCGCATCGTCATGTCCTGCATGACCCCGGCCACCGACAACACCTGGATCTCCATCGACGATGAAGAATCCAAGGCGTTCCGCGCCAGTGTTGTCGAATGGCTGATGACCAACCACCCGCACGACTGCCCGGTGTGCGAGGAAGGCGGTCACTGCCACCTGCAAGACATGACAGTGATGACCGGCCACAACGAGCGCCGTTATCGCTTCAGCAAACGCACCCACCAGAACCAGCAACTCGGCCCGTTCATTTCCCACGAAATGAACCGCTGCATCGCTTGCTACCGCTGCGTGCGTTTCTACAAGGACTACGCCGGCGGCACCGACCTCGGTGTGTTTGGCGCCCACGACAACGTGTACTTCGGTCGCGTTGAAGACGGCACCCTCGAAAGCGAGTTCTCCGGCAACCTCACCGAGGTCTGCCCGACCGGTGTATTCACCGACAAGACTCACTCCGAGCGCTACAACCGCAAGTGGGACATGCAGTTCGCGCCAAGCATCTGCCATGGCTGCTCGAGCGGTTGCAACATTTCCCCGGGCGAGCGTTACGGTGAACTGCGTCGCATCGAAAACCGCTTCAACGGTTCGGTGAACCAGTACTTCCTCTGCGACCGTGGCCGTTTCGGTTATGGCTACGTCAACCGCACCGACCGTCCACGTCAGCCGCTGCTGGCCGACGGCACCAAGCTGAGCCTTGACGCTGCGCTGGACAAAGCCGCCGACCTGCTGCGCGGGCGCAACATCGTCGGCATCGGTTCGCCGCGTGCCAGCCTCGAAAGCAACTACGCGTTGCGCGAACTGGTCGGCGCCGAGCATTTCTACTCGGGCATTGAGGCTTCCGAGCTGGAGCGCATCCGTCTGGTCCTGCAGGTGCTGAACGACAGCCCGCTGCCAGTGCCGAACATGCGCGACATCGAAGACCACGACGCGATTTTCGTCCTCGGCGAAGACCTGACCCAGACCGCTGCGCGTATGGCGCTGGCCCTGCGTCAGTCGGTCAAGGGCAAGGCTGAAGACATGGCCGAAGCCATGCGCGTACAGCCTTGGCTCGACGCGGCGGTGAAGAACATCGGCCAGCACGCGCTGAACCCGTTGTTCATCGCCAGCCTCGCCGAAACCAAGCTCGACGACGTTGCCGAAGAGTGCGTGCACGCCGCTCCGGATGATCTGGCGCGCATCGGTTTTGCCGTTGCTCACGCACTGGATGCCAGCGCCCCGGCCGTTGAAGGTCTGGACGCCGAAGCCCTGGAACTGGCGCAGCGCATCGCCGATGCCCTGCTCGCCGCCAAGCGTCCGCTGATCATCGCCGGTACTTCGCTGGGCTCCAAAGCCCTGATCGAAGCTGCCGCGAACATCGCCAAAGCCCTGAAGCTACGCGAGAAGAACGGTTCGATCAGCCTGATCGTGCCGGAGGCCAACAGCCTCGGTCTGGCCATGCTCGGTGGCGAATCGGTCGACGCCGCGCTGCAAGCGGTCATCGACGGCAAGGCCGACGCTATCGTCGTGCTGGAAAACGATCTGTACACCCGCACTGCCAACGCCAAGGTCGATGCTGCGCTGAACGCTGCAAAAGTGGTGATCGTTGCTGACCATCAGAAAACCGCCACCACTGATCGCGCGCACCTGGTTCTGCCAGCGGCGAGCTTCGCCGAGGGCGACGGTACGCTGGTCAGCCAGGAAGGCCGCGCCCAGCGCTTCTTCCAGGTTTTCGATCCGCAATACATGGATGCGAGCATTCTGGTGCACGAAGGCTGGCGCTGGCTGCACGCCCTGCGCGCGACCCTGCTGAACCAGCCGATCGACTGGACGCAACTCGACCATGTCACCGCCGCCGTTGCCTCGAGCACTGCGCAACTGGCACGTATCGTCGATGCTGCACCGTCGGCGGCTTTCCGCATCAAGGGTCTGAAACTGGCCCGTGAGCCGCTGCGTTATTCCGGCCGCACCGCCATGCGCGCCGATATCAGCGTTCACGAACCACGCACCCCGCAAGACCAGGACACCGCGTTCGCCTTCTCCATGGAAGGTTACTCGGGCTCCGCCGAACCGCGTCAGCAGGTGCCATTCGCATGGTCGCCGGGCTGGAACTCGCCACAAGCGTGGAACAAGTTCCAGGACGAAGTCGGTGGTCATCTGCGTGCTGGCGACCCGGGCACACGCCTGATCGAAAGCACCGGTGATTCGCTGAACTGGTTCGCCGCTGCGCCGCGTGCGTTCAACCCGGCGCCGGGTACCTGGCAAGCCGTGCCGTTCTTCCACCTGTTCGGCAGTGAAGAAAACTCTTCGAAAGCCGCCCCGGTACAGGAACGCATTCCGGCACCTTACGTCGCGCTGGCGAAATCCGAAGCGGATCGCCTCGGCGTCAACGACGGTGCCCTGCTGAGCCTGAACGTGGCCGGTCAGACATTGCGTCTGCCGCTGCGCATCAATGAAGAACTGGGCGCCGGTCTGGTGGCATTGCCTGCGGGCATCGCCGGCATTCCACCGGCATTCGCCGGCGTGTCCGTCGACGGTCTGCAGGAGGCAGCGCAATGACCTGGTTCCCCCCTGAAGTGATCGATGTGATCCTGACGGTCATCAAAGCCATCGTGATCCTGCTGGCCGTAGTGGTTGCAGGCGCCTTGCTCAGCTTTGTCGAACGTCGCCTGCTGGGCTGGTGGCAGGACCGTTACGGTCCGAACCGCGTTGGCCCGTTCGGCATGTTCCAGATCGCCGCCGACATGCTGAAGATGTTCTTCAAGGAAGACTGGACGCCGCCGTTTGCCGACAAGGTGATCTTCACCCTGGCGCCGGTGGTGGCCATGTCCGCCCTGCTGATCGCCTTTGCGATCATCCCGATCACCCCGACCTGGGGCGTGGCGGATCTGAACATCGGCCTGCTGTTCTTCTTCGCCATGGCCGGTCTGTCGGTCTACGCGGTGCTGTTCGCCGGCTGGTCGAGCAACAACAAGTTCGCCCTGCTCGGCAGCTTGCGTGCCTCGGCGCAGACCGTGTCCTACGAAGTGTTCATGGGCCTGGCCCTGATGGGCATCGTCGTCCAGGTCGGCTCGTTCAACATGCGCGACATCGTCGAGTACCAGGCGCAGAACCTGTGGTTCATCATTCCGCAGTTCTTCGGCTTCTGTACCTTCTTCATCGCTGGTGTCGCCGTGACTCACCGTCACCCGTTCGACCAGCCGGAAGCGGAACAGGAACTGGCCGACGGTTACCACATTGAATACGCCGGTATGAAATGGGGCATGTTCTTCGTCGGTGAATACATCGGCATCATCCTGATCTCGGCGCTGCTGGTCACCCTGTTCTTCGGTGGCTGGCACGGTCCGTTCGGCATCCTGCCGCAACTGTCCTTCGTCTGGTTCGCACTGAAGACCGCGTTCTTCATCATGCTGTTCATCCTGCTGCGCGCTTCGATCCCGCGTCCGCGCTATGACCAAGTGATGGATTTCAGCTGGAAATTCTGCCTGCCACTGACCCTGATCAATTTGCTGGTGACCGCTGCGGTTGTGTTGATGAACACGCCTGCGGTTGCGGTTCAGTGAGGATTTGACCCATGTTCAAATATATTGGCGACATCGTTAAGGGTACCGGTACCCAGTTGCGCAGCCTGGTCATGGTCTTCGGCCATGGCTTTCGCAAGCGCGACACCCTGCAATATCCCGAGGAGCAGGTCTACCTGCCGCCGCGCTATCGTGGCCGCATCGTCCTGACCCGCGACCCCGATGGCGAAGAACGCTGCGTAGCCTGCAACCTGTGCGCCGTGGCCTGCCCGGTGGGTTGCATCTCGCTGCAGAAAGCTGAAACCGAAGACGGTCGCTGGTACCCGGACTTCTTCCGGATCAACTTCTCGCGCTGCATTTTCTGCGGTCTCTGCGAGGAAGCCTGCCCGACCACCGCGATCCAGTTGACCCCGGATTTCGAGATGGCCGAGTTCAAACGTCAGGACCTGGTGTACGAGAAAGAAGATCTGCTGATCTCCGGCCCCGGCAAAAACCCTGATTACAACTTCTATCGTGTTGCAGGTATGGCAATCGCTGGCAAGCCGAAAGGCGCTGCGCAGAACGAAGCCGAACCGATCAACGTGAAGAGCTTGCTGCCTTAAGGAAGAACGATGGAATTCGCTTTCTATTTCGCATCGGGTATTGCTGTGGTGTCCACGCTGCGTGTGGTCACCAACACCAACCCCGTGCACGCCCTGCTCTACCTGATCATCTCGTTGATCGCCGTGGCCATGACTTTTTTCGCCCTCGGCGCGCCGTTCGCCGGTGTGCTGGAAGTGATCGCCTACGCCGGCGCCATCATGGTGCTGTTCGTGTTCGTGGTGATGATGCTCAACCTGGGTCCCGCCTCGGTGCAGCAGGAACGCACCTGGCTCAAGCCCGGCATCTGGGCA
This sequence comes from Pseudomonas sp. Marseille-Q5117, assembly GCF_946901175.1. Taxonomy (NCBI): domain Bacteria; kingdom Pseudomonadati; phylum Pseudomonadota; class Gammaproteobacteria; order Pseudomonadales; family Pseudomonadaceae; genus Pseudomonas; species Pseudomonas sp. Marseille-Q5117. The sequence continues at coordinate 26,502 of NZ_CAMPPP010000001.1, forward strand.
GGACCGGTGATTCTTGCCGCGCTGCTGCTGGCCGAACTGCTGTATGTGCTGTTCGCTCACCAGAGCGGTCAGGCCATCGGCCACGCCACCGTAGACGCGAAAGCCGTGGGCATCAGCCTGTTCGGCCCGTACCTGCTGGTGGTCGAACTCGCCTCGATGCTGCTGCTCGCCGCAGCCGTCACGGCGTTCCATTTGGGCCGTAACGAGGCGAAGGAGTAAGACATGCCTGCTATCCCTCTCGAACATGGACTGGCCGTCGCCGGCATCCTGTTCTGCCTTGGTCTGGTCGGCCTGATGGTCCGCCGCAACATTTTGTTCGTGTTGATGAGTCTGGAAGTGATGATGAACGCCTCTGCCCTGGCCTTCATCGTCGCGGGCGCCCGCTGGGCGCAGCCGGATGGACAGATCATGTTCATCCTGGTGATCAGCCTTGCCGCAGCCGAGGCCAGTATTGGCCTGGCGATCCTGCTGCAACTGTATCGCCGCTTCCACACGCTCGATATCGACGCTGCCAGTGAGATGCGCGGATGAACCTACTCTTTCTGACTTTCGTATTCCCTCTGATCGGGTTCCTGTTGCTGTCGTTCTCGCGCGGCCGCTTCTCGGAAAACCTCTCGGCGCTGATCGGTGTCGGTTCGATCGGCCTGTCGGCCATCGTCACCGCTTACGTGATCTGGCAATTCAACGTCGCACCGCCGGAGGGTGGCGTGTACACCCAGGTGCTGTGGCGCTGGATGTCGGTGGAAGGTTTCCAGCCGAACTTCGCGCTGTACCTGGATGGCCTGTCGGTGACCATGCTCGGTGTGGTCGTCGGCGTCGGCTTCCTGATCCACCTGTTCGCGTCCTGGTACATGCGTGGCGAAGACGGTTACTCGCGCTTCTTCTCGTACACCAACCTGTTCATCGCCAGCATGCTGTTCCTGATCCTCGGCGATAACCTGCTGTTCATCTACTTCGGTTGGGAAGGCGTGGGCCTGTGCTCGTACCTGTTGATCGGTTTCTACTACAGCAACCGCAACAACGGTAACGCGGCACTCAAGGCTTTCATCGTCACCCGCATCGGCGACGTGTTCATGGCCATCGGCCTGTTCATCCTGTTCCAGCAACTGGGCACGTTGAACGTCCAGGAACTGCTGGTGCGTGCGCCTGAGCACTTCAAGGTCGGCGACTTCTGGATCGTTCTGGCAACCCTGATGCTGCTCGGCGGTGCTGTCGGCAAATCGGCGCAATTGCCGCTGCAGACCTGGCTCGCTGACGCAATGGCCGGCCCTACCCCGGTTTCGGCACTGATCCACGCCGCGACCATGGTGACCGCCGGTGTCTACCTGATTGCCCGTACCCACGGTCTGTTTGCGCTGGCGCCGGACATCCTGCACCTCGTCGGCATCGTCGGTGGCGTGACCCTGGTACTGGCCGGTTTCGCCGCGCTGGTTCAGACCGACATCAAACGTATCCTCGCCTACTCGACCATGAGCCAGATCGGCTACATGTTCCTGGCGCTGGGCGTTGGCGCCTGGGAAGGCGCGATCTTCCACCTGATGACCCACGCCTTCTTCAAGGCCCTGCTGTTCCTTGCTTCCGGTGCGGTGATCGTTGCCTGCCACCACGAGCAGAACATCTTCAAGATGGGCGGTCTGTGGAAGAAACTGCCACTGGCCTACGCCAGCTTCATCGTCGGTGGTGCCGCGCTGGCCGCTCTGCCACTGGTTACCGCAGGTTTCTACTCCAAGGACGAAATCCTCTGGGAAGCGTTCGCCAGCGGCAACCAGGGTCTGCTTTACGCAGGTCTGGTCGGTGCGTTCATGACGTCGCTGTACACCTTCCGCCTGATCTTCATCGCGTTCCACGGTGAAGCCAAGACCGAAGCCCACGCCGGCCACGGCATCGCCCACTGGCTGCCACTGTCGGTGCTGATCGTGCTGTCGACTTTCGTCGGCGCGATGATCGTGCCGCCGCTGCACGGCGTACTGCCGCAAAGCGTCGGCCATGCCGGTGGCGAAGCCAAGCACAGTCTGGAAATCGCCTCGGGCGCCATCGCCCTGGCCGGTATCCTGCTGGCAGCGCTGCTGTTCCTTGGCAAGCGTCGCTTCGTCACGGCGATCGCCAACAGCGGCATCGGCCGTTTCCTTTCGGCCTGGTGGTTCGCTGCCTGGGGCTTCGACTGGATCTACGACAAACTGTTCGTCAAGCCGTACCTTGCGATCAGCCATGTACTGCGCAAAGACCCGCTCGACCAGACCATCGGTCTGATCCCGCGTATGGCCAAGGGTGGTCACACTGCCCTGAGCCGCACCGAGACCGGTCAACTGCGTTGGTACGCCGCCTCGATGGCTGCTGGTGCCGTGCTGGTGATCGGCGCCATCGTGCTGGTAGCGGTCTGATATGAACCTTGCGAATTTGCGAAAGGAAACGAGCCCGTCATGATTCTGCCTTGGCTAATCCTGATCCCCTTCATCGGCGGCCTGCTGTGCTGGATGGGTGAGCGCTTCGGCGCTACCCTCCCGCGCTGGATTGCGCTGTTGACCATGACCCTGGAACTCGCGCTCGGCCTCTGGCTGTGGGCCCACGGTGACTATTCATTCGCACCGGCGCCGGGCGCCGATCCGACCTGGGCGCTTGAGTTCAAGCATGTCTGGATCCAGCGTTTCGGCATCAACGTGCACCTGGCCCTCGACGGCCTGTCGCTGTTGATGATCCTGCTGACCGGCCTGCTGGGTATCCTCTCGGTACTCTGCTCGTGGAAAGAGATTCAACGTCACGTTGGCTTCTTCCACCTCAACCTGATGTGGATCCTGGGCGGTGTGGTCGGCGTGTTCCTCGCCCTCGACCTGTTCATGTTCTTCTTCTTCTGGGAAATGATGCTGGTGCCGATGTACTTCCTCATCGCGCTCTGGGGTCACAGTTCTTCGGACGGCAAGAAAACCCGGATCTACGCAGCGACCAAGTTCTTCATCTTCACTCAGGCGTCCGGCCTGATCATGCTGGTGGCGATCCTCGGTCTGGTGCTGGTCAACTTCAACAACACCGGCGTGATCACCTTCAACTACGCCGACCTGTTGAAAACCAAGATGTCGATGACCACCGAGTACATTCTGATGCTCGGCTTCTTCATCGCCTTCGCGGTCAAGCTGCCCGTCGTACCGTTCCACTCCTGGCTGCCTGATGCTCACGCCCAGGCACCGACTGCCGGTTCCGTCGACCTCGCCGGTATCCTGCTGAAAACTGCGGCCTACGGTCTGCTGCGTTTCGCCCTGCCGCTGTTCCCGAACGCTTCGGCCGAGTTCGCGCCGATCGCCATGACCCTCGGTCTGATCGGGATCTTCTACGGCGCGTTCCTCGCGTTCGCACAAACCGACATCAAGCGTCTGATTGCCTTCTCTTCCGTTTCCCACATGGGCTTCGTGTTGATCGGTATCTACTCCGGCAGCCAACTGGCGCTGCAAGGCGCAGTGATCCAGATGCTGGCGCACGGTCTGTCGGCAGCGGCGCTGTTTATCCTCAGCGGTCAGTTGTACGAGCGTCTGCACACTCGTGACATGCGTGAGATGGGCGGTCTGTGGTCGCGTATCGCTTACCTGCCTGCGATCAGCCTGTTTTTCGCGGCGGCGTCGCTGGGCTTGCCGGGCACCGGTAACTTTGTCGGCGAATTCCTGATCCTGATCGGCTCTTTCGCCAGCGCTCCATGGGTCACGGCGATTGCCACTTCCGGTCTGGTGTTCGGTTCGGTCTACTCGCTGATCATGATCCACCGTGCCTACTTCGGCCCGTCGAAATCCGACGCGGTGTTGCACGGCATGGATGCGCGCGAACTGATCATGGTGCTCGGTCTGGCGGTATTGCTGATTTACCTCGGCGTCTACCCGCAACCGTTCCTCGACACCTCTGCCGCCACCATGCATGGCGTGCAGCAGTGGCTCGGCACCGCCTTCTCTCAACTCGCTTCGGCCCGGTAAGAGCGCTATGGAATTCACGATTCAACACTTTATTGCGCTTGCGCCACTGTTGATCACCAGCCTCACCATTATCGTGGTGATGCTGGCAATCGCCTGGCGCCGCAACCACTCGCAGACCTTCCTGATTTCGGTGGCGGGTCTGAACCTGGCCCTGCTGTCGATCCTGCCTGCGTTGAAAGTCGCGCCTCTGGCCGTGACCCCATTGCTGCAGATCGACGCGTTTGCCTGCCTGTACATGGCGATGATCCTGGTCGCCACCCTCGCCTGCGTCACCCTCGCCCACGCTTATCTGGGTGATGGCGGTTCGGGTTACCCGGGCAACCGCGAAGAACTGTACCTGCTGATCCTGATGGCCGCCGCCGGTGGTCTGGTGCTGGTCAGCGCGCAGCACCTGGCCGGGTTGTTCATCGGTCTGGAACTGCTCTCGGTACCTGTCTACGGTCTGGTGGCTTACGCCTTCTTCAACAAGCGTTCGCTGGAAGCCGGCATCAAGTACATGGTGCTGTCGGCCGCCGGTTCCGCGTTCCTGCTGTTCGGTATGGCGCTGCTCTACGCCGACGCCGGTTCGCTGAGCTTCGTCGGCATCGGTCAGGCCCTGGCTGCAACCGGCCTGCCAAGCCCGCTGGCGCAACTGGGCCTGGGCATGATGCTGATCGGTCTGGCGTTCAAGCTGTCGCTGGTACCGTTCCACCTGTGGACGCCGGACGTCTACGAAGGTGCTCCGGCACCGGTGGCGGCGTTCCTCGCTACCGCTTCGAAGGTCGCAGTGTTTGCGGTGATGGTGCGTCTGTTCCAGCTCTCCCCTGCCGCCAGCAGTGGCGTGCTGAGCGATGTGCTGAGCGTGATCGCGGTCGCCTCGATCCTGTTCGGTAACCTGCTGGCCCTGACCCAGAGCAACCTCAAGCGTCTGCTCGGTTACTCGTCGATTGCGCACTTCGGCTATCTGCTGATCGCGCTGGTGGCGAGCAAGGGTCTGGCGGTGGAAGCCATCGGCGTCTATCTGGTCACCTACGTGATCACCAGCCTCGGCGCGTTCGGCGTGATCACCCTGATGTCGTCGCCGTACAACGGCCGCGACGCTGACGCGCTTTACGAGTACCGCGGCCTGTTCTGGCGCCGTCCGTACCTGACCGCCGTGCTGACCGTGATGATGCTGTCCCTGGCCGGCATCCCGCTGACCGCCGGCTTCATCGGCAAGTTCTACATCATCGCCAGCGGCGTCGAAACGCGTCAGTGGTGGCTGGTCGGCGCACTGGTACTGGGCAGCGCCATCGGCGTTTTCTACTACCTGCGCGTGATGGTCACCCTGTATCTGATCGAGCCTAACCTGCGTCGCCACGACGCCCAGCTGCACTGGGAACAGAAGGCAGGCGGCGTGATGCTGCTGGCCATCGCCCTGGTCGCATTCTTCCTGGGCGTGTACCCGCAACCGTTGCTGGTGCTGGTACAGCAGGCGGGTCTGGCGGGCTGATTGCTCGGCTGATCTGGCTGGAATGGAAACGGCACCTTCGGGTGCCGTTTTTTGTTTGTAGCAGAAGTCGATATCGCCGGCGTTTGTGCAAGCGTCATCGCGGGCAAGCCCGCTCCCACAGGTGTGTGTGTCGCTCATAGCATCCGGGTGCATCGCACACCCAGCAGGAGTGAGCCTGCTCGCGATGGCGTCCTACAAGTCGATGGATATGCTAACCGACCCACCGCTTTCGCGAGCAGGCTCGCTCCCACAGGGATCTCGGGTGCCACCAATTTTGAGTAGCACCGATCCAATGTGAGAGCGAGCCTGCTCGCGAAAGCGGCAGATCCGGCAGCAAAAAAAACGGCACCTTCCGGTGCCGTTCGCTTCTCACATTTCCAACATCATTTGCGCGCATCCGCCCAGGATTTCAGCAGTTCGCTATAGCTCACGGTTTCACCCTTCGGCTTCTCGTTGGCCAGTTTCGGCTTCGGTGCGCCCGGTTGATCGAACCAGTATTGCGCATCGCGTTCCGGGTTCATCTTCGGTGCGCAAGTGGCCTGGGCCCTGGAGCGTTCGAGGCGTTCCATGATGCGGTCCTGATCCTTGGCCAGGCCATCGAGCGCTTGTTGCGGTGTTTTCTCGCCGCTGGCGGCTTCGGCGATATGGCTCCACCACAGCTGAGCGAGACGTGGATAGTCCGGCACGTTGGTACCGGTCGGCGACCATTGCACGCGGGCCGGGCTGCGATAGAACTCGACCAGACCACCGAGTTTCGGCGCCAGATCGGTCATGGCCTGCGAGTTGATGTCCGACTCGCGAATAGGTGTCAGACCGACGATGGTTTTCTTCAGCGAAACAGTTTTCGACGTGACGAACTGCGCGTACAGCCACGCCGCGAGTTTCTGTTTCTCAGGCGTGGATTTCATGAACGTCCACGATCCCACATCCTGATAGCCGAGCTTCATGCCCTCTTCCCAATACGGGCCTTTAGGCGACGGCGCCATGCGCCATTTCGGCGTGCCGTCGGCGTTGACCCCCGGCAGGCCGGGTTTGGTCATGGCGGCGGTGAACGCGGTGTCCCAAAAGATCTGCTGGGCGATGTTGCCCTGCGACGGCACCGGGCCGGACTCGGAGAAGGTCATGCCGGCCGCTTCCGGTGGCGCGTATTTCTTCAGCCAGTCGACGTATTTGGTGGTGGCAAACACCGCCGCCGGGCCGTTGGTGTCGCCGCCACGGGTCACGCTTGAACCAACCGGATGACAGTCCTCGACGCGGATGCCCCACTCGTCCACCGGCAAGCCGTTGGGCAGTCCCTTGTCGCCGCCACCGGCCATGGAGAACCAGGCATCGGTGAAACGCCAGCCCAGCGACGGGTCTTTCTTGCCGTAATCCATGTGGCCGTAGACGCGTTTGCCGTCGATTTCCTTGACGTCTTCGCTGAAGAATTTGGCGATGTCTTCATAGGCCGACCAGTTCACTGGCACGCCCAACTCGTAACCGTACTTCTCCTTGAACTTGGCTTTCAGATCGGCGCGCTCGAACCAGTCGGCACGGAACCAGTACAGGTTGGCGAATTGCTGGTCGGGCAGTTGATAGATCTTGCCGTCCGGCGCGGTGGTGAAGGAGATGCCGATGAAGTCCTTGATGTCGAGGGTTGGCGAAGTGAAATTCTTGCCCTCGTTGGCCATCAGATCAGTGATCGATTCGGTCTTGCCGTAGCGAAAGTGCGTGCCGATCAGGTCGGAGTCGTTGACCCAGCCGTCGTAGATGTTCTTGTCCGACTGCATCACCGTCTGCATTTTTTCGACCACGTCGCCTTCCTGCAGCAGGTCGTGGGTGAGTTTGATCCCGGTAATTTCGCTGAAGGCCTTGGCCAGCACCTTGGACTCGTATTCGTGAGTGGTCAGGGTTTCGGAAACGACCTTGATGTCCATGCCGCGAAACGGCTCGGCGGCCTTGATGAACCACTTCAGTTCTTCGAGCTGCTGTTCGGCCGTCAGGGTCGAGGGCTTGAACTCGCTGCCGATCCATTTTTTTGCAGCATCTTCGTAGGCGTCGGCCCAGGCAGATGCGCTCAAACCGCTGAGTGCCAGCATGGCTGCCAATGAAATGCTATGTCGCAGCTTATTGTTTTTATCGAACATAGAGACCTCCTGTTTAAGTTGTGGAGCCGCGTTGCCGAACGATTCGACTAGCCCCAACGCATCACAGCCAACAGCCACACCAGGGACAACGCGGACGCCACCCAGATGCTCCAGTCGGTGACGCCGATTACCAGCAAATGCAGGTAGGCGCTGCCGAGAAGACCGATAAACAAGCGATCGCCACGGGTGGTGGCAATCGGCAGAAACCCGCGCCGCAGAATGCTCGGCGAGCGCAATTCCCAGGTGGTCATGCCCACCAGAATCAGACCGATGCCGATGAAGAACGCGGCGGTCGGTGTCGTCCAGCTCATCCATTCCATCATCAGCTCCTCATACCCGACCGAGGGCAAAGCCCTTGGCCACGTGGTTGCGTACAAACCAGATCACCAGCATGCCCGGCAGGATGGTCAACACCCCCGCCGCTGCCAGCACGCCCCAATCGATCCCCGACGCCGACACCGTGCGCGTCATCACCGCCGCAATCGGTTTGGCGTTGACCGAGGGCAGCGTGCGCGCCAGCAGCAGCCCGACCCAGGAGAACATGAAGCAGAAAAACGCCGTGACGCCGATACCGGAACCGATCAACGGGATGAAAATCTTCACGAAGAACTTGGGGAAACTGTAGCCGTCGATGTAGGCCGTTTCGTCGATCTCCTTGGGCACGCCGGACATAAAACCTCCGAGAACCCACCCCGCCAGCGGCACGTTGAACAGGCAGTGCGCCAAACCCACGTCGATATGCGTGTCGAAAAGGCCGATCGACGAATACAACTGGAAGAACGGCAGCAAGAACACCGCCGGCGGCGCCATGCGGTTGGTCAGCAGCCAGAAGAACAGATGCTTGTCGCCGAGGAAACGATAGCGTGAAAACGCGTAAGCCGCCGGTAACGCCACGCTCAGGGAAATCACCGTGTTGAGGCTGACGTAATACAGCGAATTCAAGTAGCCGGTGTACCAGCTCGGATCAGTGAAGATCACCTTGTAGTTCGCCAGCGTGAAGTCCTGTGGGAAAAGCGTCAGGCCGCCGAGGATTTCGGTGTTGCTCTTGAACGACATGTTCAGCAGCCAGTAGATCGGCACCAGCAGGAACAGGATGTACACCAGCAACGGAATAAGCTTTCTCTTGCTCATGGCCGGGCCTCAGCGGTTGGCGTCGGAGTGCGTCATGGCGGTATAGAACAGCCAGGACACCAACAGGATGATCAGGAAGTACACCAGCGAAAACGCCGCTGCCGGACCGAGGTCGAATTGCCCTACGGCCATCTGCGTCAACGTCTGACTCAAGAAGGTCGTGGCATTGCCCGGCCCGCCGCCGGTGAGCACGAACGGCTCGGTATAGATCATGAAACTGTCCATGAAACGCAGCATCACCGCGATCAGCAGTACGCTTTTCAGTTTGGGCAATTGAATGTGGCGGAACACCGCCCAGGCTGAGGCGCGGTCGATCCGCGCCGCCTGGTAATAGACGTCGGGAATTGCTCGCAAACCGGAGAAACACAACAGCGCGACCAGCGAAGTCCAATGCCAGACGTCCATCACCAGCACCGTCACCCAGGCGTCCATGGTGTTGGCCGCGTAATTGTAGCTGATGCCCATCGCGTTGAGGCTGGAACCGAGCAGGCCGATGTCTGCCCGGCCAAAAATCTGCCAGATGGTGCCGACCACGTTCCACGGAATCAGCAGCGGAATCGCCAGAATGATCAGCACCACCGAGGACCAGCGGCCCTTGGTCGGCATGGTCAGCGCGACGGCGATGCCCAGGGGGATTTCAATCAGCAACACGCAGGCCGAATAGATGAACTGGCGCAGCAGCGAATCATGCAGACGCGGGTCAAGCAGCACTTGCTTGTACCAGTCAGCGCCAACGAAGTAGCGGCTGGACTGGTCGAAGATGTCCTGCACCGAATAGTTGACCACGGTCATCATCGGGATCACCGCACTGAACGCCACCAGCAGGAACACCGGCAACACCAGCCACCAGGCCTTGTTGTTCTGCACCTTGTTCATGGCTGCACCTCGTCGTCGCTGACTTCCAGGAGAAACTCATCGGCATAGACCATCAGCCATTGCGCCGGAAAACTGATGTAAGCCGTGCCCTGAGGCACCGGTTTGTCTTCAGCCAGGCGCACCTTCAACGGCGCGCCGTCGAGGTTGAGAGTCATGATCTTGTAGGTGCCGAGGTCTTCGACATGTACGACTTTTGCCTGCATCGCATCGTCAAACGGCTCGTCCCACACATGAATGAATTCGGGGCGGATGCCGACCTTGAGATTTTTCCACTGGCCGTGCTCGATATGGCGCTGCAAGGCGTCGGATAACGGCAGGTGCGTCGAAGCGAAACCGACGCCGCCGGGCTGCGGCTGTACCTCGATCAGGTTCATGCCGGGGCTGCCGATGAAATAGCCGACAAAGGTGTGGCTGGGGCGCTCGAACAATTCCCGAGGCGTGCCGAACTGGACGATCTGGCCGCCGTACATCACCGCGATCTTGTCGGCGAACGTCGAAGCTTCCAGTTGATCGTGGGTGACGTAGACCATGGTGATATTGAACTGCTCGTGGATCTGCTTGAGTTTGCGCCGCAGTTTCCACTTCAGGTGCGGGTCGATCACCGTCAGCGGCTCATCGAAGAGGATCGCCGAGACGTCGTCGCGCACCAGCCCACGGCCCATGGAAACTTTCTGTTTTTCGTCGGCGGTGAGATTGCGCGCCTTCTTGCTAAGCAGGTTCTGCAGGTCGAGAACTTCGGCAATTTCCTGCACCTTGCTGTGCACTTTCGCCTCGGCCATGCCCTGGTTTCGCAGGGGGAAAGCGAGGTTGTCGAACACGGTCATGGTGTCGTAGACCACCGGAAACTGGAAAACCTGGGCGATGTTGCGCTTCTCCGGGGTCAGGTCGTTGACCGCTTTGCCGTCAAACAACACATGGCCCTGGGACGGGCTGAGCAGGCCGGAAATGATGTTGAGCAAGGTCGACTTGCCACAACCGGACGGGCCGAGCAAGGCGTAGGCGCCGCCCTGCTCCCAGACGTGATCCATCTCGCGGATCGCATAATCCTCCGCGCCGCTCGGGGTTTTGCTGTAGCTGTGGGCGAGGTGCTGCAAACGGATTTCGGCCATCAGGCAACCCTCGCGACACGCCGGCCCGGTGCTTGCACCAGACGGCCCTGCGCATCGAAAACGAACAGTTTGTGGGTCGGGATATAGATGCGGATCGGCGCATCGACGTCGTATTCGTGAACCCCGGGCAAGTGCAGCACCAGCAGGAAATGCTCGTTGCGTACATGCAGGAAGGTTTCCGAGCCGCTGATTTCGGCGACCTCGACGGTCACCGCCAATTCAAGATCGTCATCGTTGCTCGGCACCAGCGAGATATGGCTGGGGCGCACGCCGAAGCGGAACTCGCCCTCGCCCACCGGGCGCAGATCGACGTTCAACGGAAAGTGTACAAAGTTGGCGAAACTGACTTCGTTGCCGGCAATGCGTCCCGGCATCAGGTTTATCGGCGGCTCGGAGAACAGTTCAGCAGCGAGCACCGACTGCGGTTGGTGGTAGACCTCGGTCGACGGCCCGCTCTGGATCACCCGGCCTTCGTGCAGGATGGTGGTGGTGCCGCCGAGGGCCAGCGCTTCGTTGGGCTCGGTGGTGGCGTAGATGGCGATGGTGTGGCGGGCCTTGAACAGCTCGCGCATTTCCTGACGCAGCTCTTCGCGCAGCTTGTAGTCGAGGTTGACCAGCGGCTCGTCGAAGAGGATCAGTTCAGCATCCTTGACCAGCGCGCGGGCCATGGCCGTGCGCTGTTGCTGTCCGCCGGAGAGCTCCAGCGGATAGCGCTGCAAGAACTTCTCGATGCGCAGCATGCGTGCGGTTTCCTGCACCTTGCTGTGGATGATCTCTTTCGAGATGCCGGCCTGACGCAGTGGCGAGGCGATGTTCTCGAACACGGTCATGGTCGGGTAATTGATGAACTGCTGATAGACCATCGACACGTTGCGCAGCCGCACCGGGCGCTGGGTGACGTCGACGCCGTTCATCAGCACGCGGCCGCTGTCGGGCTTGTCGAGGCCGGCCATCAGACGCATGAGGCTGGTCTTGCCGGACAGCGTGCGCCCGAGCAGAACGTTGAAGGATCCGGGTTCGAATTTCAGGCACGCATCGTCGATCCAGATCTGGCCCTCGACGGTACGGCTGACGTGCTCCAGGGTGAGTGACATGGCTCGGCCTTTGTTATTTTTGGAGTCAAGCGACCGGAGCAACAGAGCGACATTCGTGCCAGAAATGGCAAGTGCTTGATTTGTCTTGAGAAGCAGTGTTTACGGGGGCAAGCGGCGTTCACAGCTGAACACTTTTGAACAGTCGGGGCGATTGACAATGAACAATAGTGAACAACACTCTATGCACGCTTTTGCCGACCTTGAATGCGATAGAGATGCTCTGTGGGAGCGAGCCTGCTCGCGAAAGCGGTGTGTCATTCAATGAATCCATTGACTGAACCGACGCTTTCGCGAGCAGGCTCGCTCCCACAGGGGGATTTGTGTAGTTTTGAAGATCGGGTTCATAACAATAATAAAATCGCTGCACTCAGAGGCTCGCCCCCATGGCCGCACCTGCTTCGCCGCTGTCCCACGACGCAATCGTCCAGACCTCCTGGCAACGTTGCCGCGCGTTCGGCCTCGACCATCAGAGCGCCCCGGCCTTCGATCAATTGCCCGCCGCCGGCATTGCGCGGTTGCTCGACAGCCATCATTCGCTGGTGCAGACCACGCATCAGGAAGTCCTGCCCTACTACGAAAACATTCTCAGCAATTCCAACTGCCTGATCATGCTCGCCGACAATCAGGGCCAGGTGCTGACCTCATGGGGCACACAGCGCTTTATCGAACCGAATCTGGCCCGGGGCTTTCAGGCCGGGGCGAGCTGGATGGAGCGCAGCAGCGGCACCAACGCGATCGGCACCGCACTGGCCTGTGAGCAGGCGGTGCACATCGAACACGACGAACACTTTCTCAAGGCCAACCGCTTCATGACCGGCTCCGCCGCGCCGATTTTCGACGCCGAGCGCAAGGTCATCGCCGTGCTCGATGTCTCCAGCGACAGCTACCTGCCGCCCTCGCACACCCTGGGCATGGTCAAGATGATGAGCCAGACCGTGGAGAACCGGCTGATCCTCAACCTGTTCCATGGCCAGCATTTTCAACTGACCTTCAACACCGGGTTGAACAACCTCGACAGCCAGTGGGCCGGGCTGTTGATTTTCGATGAGAGCGGACAGGTGCTGTCGGCCAATCGCCGCGCCGACAATCTGCTCGGTGTGCGTTTGTCCCGCGTCAGCGTTGAAAGCCTGTTCAAGGTGTCGCTGCTGGAGTTGATCAATCAGCCCGAAGGTCTGCCGTTTGCCTTGCAGACCTCTGGACGCAACCGTTTCCAGTGCTTGCTGAAACGGCCGAAACAGGCACCGGTGCAAGCGCGCGTGTTTGTCGCCGAGGACAAGCCTGCGCCAGCCAGTGCGATCAGTCTCAATACGCTGCATTTCGGCGACAGCCGCGTGGAAAAGGCCGTGCGTCAAGCCGAGCGCTTGCTGGAAAAAGACATTCCGTTGTTGATCCACGGTGAGACCGGCGTCGGCAAGGAAGTCTTCGTCAAAGCTTTGCATCAGGCCAGCTCACGGCAAAAACAGGCATTCATCGCGGTGAACTGCGCAGCAATCCCCGCTGAACTGGTCGAGTCCGAGTTGTTCGGTTACGAGAAAGGCGCGTTCACCGGGGCCAACCAGAAAGGCAGCATCGGCCTGATCCGCAAGGCCGACAAAGGCACGCTGTTTCTTGATGAGATCGGTGACATGCCGCTGCCGACCCAGGCGCGTTTGTTGCGCGTGTTGCAGGAGCGTTGCGTGCAGCCGGTGGGCAGCAGCGAGTTGTTCCCGGTTGATCTGCGGATCATTTCCGCGACCAACCGTTCGTTGCGCGAGCAGGTGCAGTTGGGCCGCTTTCGCGAGGATTTGTACTACCGCATCGGCGGCCTGACCCTGGAGCTGCCGCCGTTACGCGAGCGCAGTGACAAGCAGGCGCTGTTCAAACGGCTGTGGGAGCAACATCGCGAGCCGACGCAATGGGCGGGGCTGAGCCCGGAGGTATTGGAGCTGTTTGCAAAGCATCCGTGGCCGGGGAATTTGCGTCAGGTCAGCAGCGTGATGCAGGTAGCGCTGGCCATGGCCGAGGAGCAACCGGTGCGGCCAGAGCATTTGCCTGATGATTTTTTTGTCGATCTGGAGATGGAGCCAGTGGAGACAGCGGCGCCGTTGGGGCTGGATTTGAATGATGTTGACGCGTTGAACCGCGAGTTGAAGGCGGCAGGGGGGAATATTTCGCATCTGGCGCGGCGGTTGGGAGTCAGTCGGAATACGCTTTACAAGCGGTTGCGGCAGGCTGAATGACAAGTTGTCTGGACGGGCCTCTTCGCGAGCAGGCTCGCTCCCACAGGGGATTCGTGTCGTGCACGGAAAACGGACATGGCGAAAATCCACTGTGGGAGCGAGCCTGCTCGCGAAAGCGTCCGCCCGGTCAACGCTGGTCCTGAGGAAGAAAAAACAAAACCCGCACAAGGCGGGTTTTGTCTGTAACAGGTAAGGCTATCAGTCAGCCAGACGCCAGGTCGTGCCACCCTTGCCATCTTCCAGCACCACACCCATCGCCGTCAGCTGATCACGAATCCGGTCCGACTCGGCCCAGTCTTTCGCCGCCCGAGCTGCCAGACGCGCCGCAATCAGCGCATCAACCTCAGCCGCATCGACCCGCCCTTCAGCGCCCGCCTGCAGGAAGTCATCCGCTTCCAGCTGCAACACACCCAGCACGCTGGCCAGTTCCTTCAGACGTGCCGCCAGCCCCGCCGCTGCATCGAGATCGCTCTCGCGCAGACGGTTGATCTCACGCACCATCTCGAACAGCACAGCGCACGCTTCAGGGGTGCCGAAGTCGTCGTTCATCACCGTGGTGAAACGCTCTACAAACGCTTCGCCGCCTGCCGGCGCGACGCTCGGCAGGCCTTTCAGCGCATGGTAGAAACGCTCCAGTGCGCCCTTGGCGTCCTTGAGGTTGTCTTCCGAATAGTTGATCGCGCTGCGGTAGTGGCTCGATACCAGCAGGTAACGCACGACTTCCGGGTGGTACTTGTCGAGTACGTCGCGGATGGTGAAGAAGTTGTTCAGGGACTTGGACATCTTCTCGCCATTGATGCGAATCATCCCGCAATGCATCCACGCGTTGGCGTAGGTCTTGCCGGTGGCCGCTTCGCTCTGGGCGATTTCGTTTTCATGGTGCGGGAACTCCAGGTCGCTGCCGCCGCCATGAATATCGAAGGTCTCGCCGAGGCAGCACGTCGACATCACCGAGCACTCGATGTGCCAGCCCGGACGCCCGGCGCCCCATGGCGATTCCCAGCTCGGCTCGCCCGGCTTGGCGGCTTTCCACAGGACGAAGTCGAGCGGGTCTTGTTTCGACTCGTCGACTTCGATGCGCGCGCCAATGCGCAAATCTTCGATCTTCTTGCGCGACAGCTTGCCGTAGCCCATGAACTTGGCGACGCGGTAGTACACGTCGCCATTGCCCGGCGCGTAGGCGTAGCCCTTGTCGATCAGGGTCTGGATCATCGCGTGCATGCCAGCGATATGATCGGTGGCGCGCGGTTCCATGTCCGGCTTCTGGATGTTCAGGCGCGCTTCGTCTTCGTGCATCGCGGCGATCATGCGCTCGGTCAGCGCTTCGAACGACTCACCGTTCTCGCGGGCGCGATTGATGATCTTGTCGTCGATGTCGGTGATGTTGCGCACGTAGGTTAGGTCGTAACCGCTGAAGCGCAGCCAGCGCGTCACGAGGTCGAACGCGACCATGCTGCGGCCGTGGCCGAGGTGGCAGTAGTCGTACACGGTCATCCCGCAGACGTACATGCGCACCTTGTTGCCATCCAGCGGCTTGAAGACTTCTTTGCTCTTGCTGAGCGTGTTGTAGATCGTTAGCACGTTAGTTCCTTGACTCACTCACTGGCCCCACGAATCACGCAGGGTCACGGTACGGTTGAATACCGGCTGACCGGGTTTCGAGTCCTTCAGGTCCGCGACGAAGTAGCCTTCGCGCTCGAACTGGAAACGGTCTTCCGGCTGTGCGTTGCCGAGCGATGGCTCGGCGCGACAACCGGTCAGCACTTGCAGCGAGTCAGGGTTGATATTGTCGAGGAAGCTGGCGCTGTCTTCGGCTTTTTCCGGGTTCGGCGAACGGAACAGGCGATCGTACAGGCGCACTTCGCACTCGACGCTGGCGGCGGCCGGCACCCAGTGGATCACGCCTTTGACCTTGCGCCCTTCCGGGTTCTTGCCGAGGGTGTCCGGATCGTACGAGCAACGCAGTTCGACGATGTTGCCGTCGGCGTCCTTGATCGCTTCATCGGCGCGGATCACGTAGCTGCCGCGCAGACGCACTTCACCAGCCGGTTCCAGGCGCTTGTAGCCCTTTGGCGGCTCTTCCATGAAGTCTTCACGGTCGATGTAGATTTCCCGAGCGAATGGCAGCGCGCGCACGCCCATGTCTTCTTTCGGGTGGCGTGGCAGTTCGAGGTTTTCGACCTGGCCTTCCGGGTAGTTGGTGATGACCACTTTCAGCGGACGCAGCACGCACATGGCACGCGGTGCGCTGTGGTCGAGGTCGTCACGAATGCTGAATTCGAGCATGCCGAAATCGACCACGCCGTCGGAACGGTTGGTGCCGATCATTTCGCAGAAGTTGCGGATCGATTTCGGCGTGTAGCCACGGCGGCGGAAGCCCGACAGCGTGGACATCCGCGGATCGTCCCAGCCATTGACGTGCTTCTCGTCAACCAATTGCTTGAGCTTGCGCTTGCTGGTGATCGTGTAGTTCAGGTTCAGGCGGCTGAATTCGTACTGGCGCGGGTTCGCCGGCACCGGCAGGTTCTCCAGGAACCACTCGTACAGCGGACGATGGCTTTCGAATTCGAGGGTGCAGATCGAATGGGTGATGCCTTCGATGGCATCCGACTGCCCGTGGGTGAAGTCGTAGTTCGGGTAGATGCACCACTTGTCGCCGGTCTGGTGGTGATGCGCGTGGCGGATGCGATACATGATCGGGTCGCGCAGATTCATGTTCGGCGAGGCCATGTCGATCTTCGCCCGCAGCACGCGCGCGCCGTCCGGGAATTCACCGGCCTTCATGCGCGCGAACAGGTCGAGGTTCTCTTCCACGGTGCGGTCACGGAACGGGCTGTTCTTGCCCGGCTCGGTCAGGCTGCCACGGTATTCCTTGGCCTGCTCGGGGGTCAGGTCGTCGACGTAGGCCTTGCCGGCCTTGATCAGCTCGACGGCCCAGTCGTGCAATTGGTCGAAATACTGCGAGGCGTAGCGCACTTCGCCGGACCATTCGAAGCCCAGCCATTTGACGTCGCTTTCGATGGCGTCGATGTATTCCTGATCTTCCTTGGCCGGGTTGGTGTCGTCGAAACGCAGGTGCGTGACGCCGCCGAACTCCTGGGCCAGGCCGAAGTTGACGCAGATCGACTTGGCGTGGCCGATGTGCAGGTAGCCGTTGGGCTCCGGCGGGAAGCGAGTCACGATCTGGGTGTGCTTGCCCGAGTCCAGGTCTGCCTGGATGATCGGCCGCAGGAAGTTGACCGGCACGGCAGGGCCGGACTTGGCATTCGAGGTAGGGTCGACAGTGGGCTTGCTCATAGGATCCTTGACGTACAGGTGCGCGGCCGCAAAGAGGGGCCAGACAAAACAAAGCCGCTATCATAGCCGATGCTGTCAAGGGCCTGACAGAGCAGCTCTTATAAAGGCACGCATTTAATCGCCGGGAAATGAAAAACCGCCTCGAAATTCGCGCCTGTCACGCTAAACTGCGCACCTTGGCCGAAGCAGGCTGAACCGGTTGTGGGGCTCAATGTCCCAGAACCACGAATTCCCTATGAAGAGTAATGACCATGACTCAAGTCAAACTGACCACCAACCATGGCGACATCGTCATCGAACTGAACGCTGAAAAGGCGCCAATCACCGTTGCCAACTTCATCGAGTACGTCAACGCTGGTCACTACACCAACACCGTATTCCACCGCGTCATCGGCAACTTCATGATCCAGGGCGGCGGTTTCGAGCCAGGCATGAAAGAGAAGAAAGACAAGCGTCCAAGCATCCAGAACGAAGCGGACAACGGTCTCTCCAACGACAAATACACCGTCGCCATGGCCCGCACCATGGAGCCGCATTCGGCATCGGCGCAGTTCTTCATAAACGTCGCCGACAACACCTTCCTCAACCACAGCGGCAAGAACGTCCAGGGCTGGGGCTACGCGGTATTCGGTAAAGTGACCGCCGGCACCGACGTTGTCGACAAGATCAAAGGCGTGTCGACCACTTCCAAAGCCGGCCACCAGGACGTACCAGCAGACGACGTGATCATCGAGAAAGCCGAGATCATCGCAGCGTGATATTGCTGATTTCAGACTTGCATCTGGAAGAGGAGCGCCCGGACATTACCCGGGCGTTTCTGGATTTGCTCGCCGGACGCGCCCGCTCGGCGAGTGCGTTGTACATCCTCGGCGACTTCTTCGAGGCGTGGATTGGCGACGACGCCATGACGCCCTTTCAGCGTTCCATCTGCCAAGCCCTGCGCGATTTGAGCGACAGCGGCACGGCCATCTTTCTGATGCACGGCAATCGCGATTTCATGCTCGGCAAGGCCTTCTGCAAACAGGCCGGCTGCACCTTGCTGAAGGATCCGAGTGTCGTGCAGTTCTACGGCGAGCCAGTGCTGCTGATGCACGGCGACAGCCTGTGCACCCGCGACGTTGGCTACATGAAGCTGCGCCGCTACCTGCGCAACCCGATCACCCTGTTCATCCTCCGTCATCTGCCGCTGAGCAGCCGCCACCAACTGGCGCGCAAGCTACGCAGCGAAAGCCGTGCACAGACGCGGATGAAGGCCAATGACATCGTTGATGTCACCCCGGAAGAGATTCCGCGAGTGATGCAGGAATTCGGCGTGAAAACCCTGATCCACGGCCACACCCACCGCCCGGCAATTCACAAGTTGCAGCTTGGTGAACAAGCGGCGAAGCGGATTGTGCTGGGGGATTGGGATCGTCAGGGATGGGCGTTGCAGGTGGATGAGAGTGGGTATGCCTTGGCCCCGTTCGATTTCGCCCCGCCGCTGGCATTGCCGCACGGCTAAAAGCTGCACCCCCTCACCCAGCCCTCTCCCCCAGGGGGGCGAGGGGGAAAGGGAGCCGATCTTCATGCAATCCAAACCTGAGTTCGACTGCAGTCTGGCAGGTCGATGTCTACCGAACATCCACCGCGGTCAGTCCCCTCTCCCTCCGGGAGAGGGTTAGGGTGAGGGGCTTTTGATCTTGATCTTAGTGCCCCGAAGCTGCCGGCCCGGCCTTGGCGGCAAACGGCGGCTTAGCCAGCCACACGATCAGAATCAACCCCATGAACCCCCAGCCCAGCAACGTGAAGTAATCCACGGTGGAGAGCATGTACGCCTGGCTGGTGAGGATCTGATCCATCTGCGCATACGCCGACTGGCTCGCCCCACCCAACTGATTCAGGGTCTCGCGGGTGGCAGGCTCGAACGTGCTGATGCTCTCGCTCATATACGCATGATGCTGATCGGCCCGGCGAATCCAGATCCAGGTGGTCAGCGAGGCCGCGAAGCTGCCGCCCAGTGTCCGCAGGAAAGTCGCCAGGCCTGCGCCGTCAGCGATCTGGCTCGGCGGCAAGTCCGACATCAGAATGCTCAGGGTCGGCATGAAGAACAGCGCCACGCCGATGCCCATGAACAACTGCACCAGCGCAATGTGCTGGAAGTCGACTTCGTTGGTGAACTCGGCACGCATGAAGCAGCTCAGGCCAATCGCCAGAAACGCAATGCCGGCGAGCAGACGCAGGTCGAACTTGTGCGCGTATTTGCCGACAAACGGCGACAGCAACACCGGCAGAATCCCGATCGGCGCCACGGCAAGCCCCGCCCAGGTCGCGGTGTAGCCCATTTGCGTTTGCAGCCACTGCGGCAGGATCAGGTTGATGCCGAAGAACCCGGCATAACCCAGCACCAGCACCAGCGTGCCGATGCGGAAGTTGCGATGGGCGAACAGGCGCAGGTTGACCACTGGATGGCGGTCGGTCATTTCCCAGATCACGAACACCGCCAGGGCGACCACGGAAATCGCCGCGCCGACGATGATGAAATTCGACTCGAACCAGTCCAGGTCATTGCCCTTGTCGAGGATCACCTGCAACGCGCCGACACCGATGATCAGGGTGATCAGGCCGACGTAATCCATTGGCTGGCGACTGGTAACCACTGGCCGTTTAGCCAGTTGCGAACGCACCACCATCACCGCAAAGATGCCGATCGGCACGTTGATAAAGAAGATCCACGGCCAGCTGTAACTGTCGGTGATCCAGCCGCCGAGAATCGGCCCGGCGATGGGCGCGACCACCGTGACCATCGCCAGCAGCGCCAGGGCCATCCCGCGTTTCGCCGGCGGGTACACCGCGATCAACAGGGTTTGCGTCATCGGATACAACGGCCCGGCGACCAGACCTTGCAGCACACGAAAGCCGATCAGCTCGGGCATCGAAGTGGAGATACCGCAGAGAAACGACGCCAGCACGAACAGCATCGTCGCCCACAGAAACAGCTTCACCTCGCCGAAGCGGCGGCTGAGCCAACCGGTCAGTGGCAGCGCAATCGCGTTGCTCACGGCAAACGAAGTAATAACCCAGGTGCCCTGCTCCGAACTCACCCCGAGGTTGCCGGAAATCGTCGGCAACGCCACGTTGGCGATGGTCGTGTCGAGCACTTGCATGAACGTCGCCAGCGACAGGCCGATGGTGCTGAGCAACAGGCTGGGCGGCGTGAAAGAAGCGTTATTGCTCATGGTAAATCCCTTGAAACCAGGTTGGCGCTGCGTCCGTTACAGACACAGCCGCCCTTTGTGGGAGCGAGCCTGCTCGCGAATGCTGACTGACATCCAACGCAGATGTCGTCTGACACACCGCTTCGCGAGCAGGCTCGCTCCCACAGGGTCTTGAGTCAGCTTCAGAACCGGTGTCAGCGCTGTGCGGTCTTGCCTGCTGCTGCGCTGTTGTCGTGAATCAACTGGGCAATCATCGCGTCCGCTTCGGCCAGTTGGCGGTCATAGACGTTGGTGCTGAACGAGGCCTTTTGCGGCGGTTGCTGGGCCAGTACCGGGCCGCTCTGGTCGTGCAGATTGACCTCGACATTGGTCGACAGACCGACACGCAGCGGGTGCTTGGCCAGCTCTTCGGCATTGATATGGATACGCACCGGCACACGCTGGACGATCTTGATCCAGTTACCGGTGGCGTTCTGTGCCGGCAGCAACGCAAAAGCGCTACCCGTACCGGCACCGAGGCTGTCGACGGTGCCGCTGTATTTCACGTCGCTGCCGTAAATATCGGCCTCGATATCCACTGGCTGACCGATGCGCATGTCACGCAGTTGGGTTTCCTTGAAGTTGGCGTCGATCCACAGCTGATCCAGCGGAATCACCGCCATCAACGCGGTGCCCGGCTGCACGCGCTGACCAAGTTGCACAGTGCGCTTGGCGACGTAACCGGTGACCGGCGCGATCAAGGTGCTGCGGGCATTGGTCAGGTAGGCCTGACGCAGATCGGCAGCCGCCGACATTACGTCCGGATGGGACGAGACCACGGTGTCGTCGACCAGTGCGCTGGTGGTTTTCAGTTGCTGTTTGGCGTTAGCCAAGGCGTTCTGCGCCGAGGTCAGGTCGTCGCGGGCGTGGGACAGCTCTTCTTGGGAAATCGCCCCGCCCTGGGCGAGATTTTTCCGCCGGTTGTAGTTGTCCTGGGCCTTCTGCACTTCGGCCTGCTGCGCGTTGACCTGGGCTTTCATGCCATCGACGTTGCTATACAGGCCGCGCACCTGACGCACGGTGCGCGCCAGTTTGGCCTTGGCACTTTGCAGGCCGACTTCGGCGTCGTTGGGGTCGAAGTTGACCAGCACCTGGCCTTCCTGGACCAGATCCCCGTCGTCGGCGCCGATGCTGACCACGGTGCCGGTGACCAGCGGTGTGATTTCCACGACGTTGCCGTTGACGTAGGCATCGTCGGTGCTTTCGTTAAAGCGCCCAATGAATTCGTGATAGGCCCAGACGCCGGCGATGGCGAGCAGGACGACCACGGCGAGGGCCAGCAGCATCACCTTGCGTTTGCGCGGGTTGCCGGTGTCCGGTGTGTTGTCTTGAGCTTGGGTGTTTTCGGCAGTGGCCATGACAAATACCTTGAATTAATGGTGCGACGAGGCTGGGCTGGCGTTGGCTGCGTTCAGGTTTTCACCCTGAAAGCCGCCGCCCAGCGCTTGCATCAGTTGAATCGACAGGTCGATCTGCTCGGCATTGAGGGTCGCCAGCTGACGCTGGGCCTGGAGCAATTGCTGCTCGATGCTGAGCACGTCCAGGTAGTTGCCGATGCCGGAACCGTAACGCTGGACGACGGTGTTGTAAGAGTCCTGAGCAATGTCGGTGGCGTGTTGCTGCGCGCCAATCTGCCGGCCGATATCGCGCAGCTGACTGATCGTATCGCCGACATCGCCGAGGGCTTTCACCAGACTTTTGTTGTACTGCGCCACCGCCAGATCGTAATCGGCGTCGCGCGCATCGAGGTTGGCGCGCAAGCGTCCGCCATCGAAAATCGGCAGCGACACGGTCGGCGCGATGTTGAAGAAGCGACTGGCCGAGCCGAACATCGCATCACCCAGCAACGACTCGGCGCCGGCCGAGGCCGACAGATTGAGGTTGGGATAGAAACGGGTTTTCGCCGCATCGATGTCTTTGCTCGCCGCCTCGACACGCCAGCGCGCCGCGACCAGATCCGGGCGGCGTCCGAGCAGTTCCGCCGGCAACACCGACGGCACCGCCACGGCGCTGGCTTGCAGGACTTTCGGTCGAGCGATTTCGTTGCCACGATCCGGGCCTTTGCCGAGCAATACGGCCAAGGCGATTTTCGCGCTGTTCAAGCGTTTTTCCGCGTCGATCAGGCTGGCCTGAGAACTGGCTTCCAGACTCTGGGTTTGCTGGAACTGGTACTGGCTGTCGATCCCCGAACTCAAGCGGCGCTGACTGAGGTCGAGCATTTGCCGGGTGCGCTTGAGGTCTTCGCTGGCGAGGTCGTAAACGATGTGCGCCTGACCGAGATCGCTATAAGCACGGGCGACGTCAGCGGCAAGTGTCAGCTGCGCGGCCTGACGGTCGACTTCGGCAGCGCGGGCCTCGCCGAGTGCGGCTTCCCAGGCATCGCGCTGACCGCCCCACAAGTCGAAGTTGTAATTGAAGCCGGCGCTGACATTGCGCACCGTCGCATAGGCGCCGCCCTGCCCCAGCGGATCCTGATCACGAGCCAGCCGCGAACGGCTGATGCCGGCGCTGGCGTCGAGGGTCGGATAGCGCTCGGCATCGGCGGCATAGGCGGCGGCACTGGCCTGATGGGCGCGGGCTGCGGCGATCTGCATGTCCGGGCTGTCGTGCAGGGCTTCGCGGATCAGGCCGTCGAGCTGCGGATCGCCGAGGCTGCTCCACCAATCGCTTTTCGGCCACGCCGCCGGCGACAGGGTGACGCCGTCCAGAGACTGCGCTGTCTTCAGGCTCTTCGCGTCGAGGCGCTGGCCTTCGGTGTCGAGGCCGCTGTAATTGGCGCAACCGGCGAGGATCATCGCCGATAGCAATAGCGTCAGGCTGCTGCGCAAAGTGTTAGCGCTCATTGTGATCACCTAGACGCTGGATGGTGATCGGGTCACCGGCGGCCAGCAGGATTTTCTTCAGGATATATTCCAGGGTTTTCAGCTCTTCGCGGGAGATCGCGCCGGCCAGTTCATTCATCGCATCGGCACCGATGTGCGGCAGACGATCAGCCAGTTGCTGGCCCTGCTCGGTCAGTTTCAACTGCACCTGACGGCGGTCGCCTTCGCTGCGCTGACGAAGCAGAAAAGCCTTTTGCTCGAGACGATCGAGCATGCGCGTCATCGACCCGCTGTCCAGCGACAGATGCCGGCACAGCTCGGCCGGGGTGTCGACGCCGAACTGGGCCATGATGATCAACACCTTGAACTGCGCGGCGGTGATGCCGTGCGGTTCCATGTGGGTATCGATGATCCGGTCCTTGAGCAACGCGGCCCGACCGAGCAGCAGGCCGAGGTGGCAATGTTTGAATTCTTCCGGGGTGAAATGCTTCAT
Organism: Pseudomonas sp. Marseille-Q5117; assembly: GCF_946901175.1. Classification (NCBI taxonomy): domain Bacteria; kingdom Pseudomonadati; phylum Pseudomonadota; class Gammaproteobacteria; order Pseudomonadales; family Pseudomonadaceae; genus Pseudomonas; species Pseudomonas sp. Marseille-Q5117. Next base: position 50,326 of record NZ_CAMPPP010000001.1, read on the forward strand.
GGGTCGACCTGATAACTGCCTAGGCAGTGAATGTATGTCGAGATGTTACTGCTTAGGCAGCGAATGTCAACGCAATAGTTAGGGGGCTTGGTAATCAGTCGCTGACCGGTCACGCTGAATCGTTCCCACGCTCCGCGTGGGAATCCAGCCGGGGACGCTCTACGTCGATTTTTGAGAGCGGGGACGCAGAGCGTCCCTTGAGGCATTCCCACGCAGAGCGTGGGAACGATCATTGAAGGGAGCGAGAGCTAGAAATCCCGCTTGTAGAAAATATCCAGCGAACTCGCCACGCCGCTCGCCGCTTCGACGTAGACCTTCTTGCTCAGCTTGTAGCGCAGGGCGATGGTGCTGGCCGGTTCGAATACACCCACTCCATAGCGCAGGCTGAGTTTTTCCGAGATGTTGCCGCTGGCGACGACGCTGGTGTCGTTGCCGCTGCCTTGGGTGTCGAGTTGGAAGTCCTGAATACCCAGATCCTTGGCCAGGCCGCTGGTGATCCCGGCGCTGCCCATCAGACCCAGACCCAATGCCGCTTGCGCGAGCATGTTGTTGTCTTCGCCGCTGGTGCTCAGCGGACGGCCCAGCACCAGGTACGACAGCGCCTGTTCCTGACTCATCGCCGGTTCGGAGAAGATCTGCGTGGTTGGCTGTTCGGCGCTGCCGCTCAGGCGAATACCGGCGATGACGTCGTCGGTCTGGCGGATCGCTTCAATGTCCAGATACGGCTGGTCGATGGGACCGGCGAACAACAGACGCGCGCGACGCACCGTCAGGCGCTGGCCGTAGGCGCGATAGCGGCCGTCGTTGAGCCAGAGTTCGCCACGGGTGTCCATGTTGTCGCCGATGTGCACCTGACCTTGCAGATTCGCGGTCAGGCCGAAACCGGCAAAGCTCAGCTTGTCCTGGCCGACGATTACGTCGATGTTCATTTTCATCGCGATCGGTGGTTTGCCCTCTTCGGTCTGCGCGCCAACGATGATCGTGTCGTCGGAGACTTTCACGGTTGATGGCGGCAGTTCGCGCACGGTGATTTCGCCTTTCGGCACCAGCACCTTGCCGGCAACTTTCAGCTCATCGCCGGCCATGGAAATCTTCAGATCCGGGGCCATTTCCAGTTTGGCGTAGGGTTCGACGCTGACCGGCAATTGCGTGCCCTTGAGCGCCAGATCAACCACCAGCGCCTGCCCCCAGGCGACGTTGCCGTTGAGACTGCCTTTGCCAGTCTTGCCGCTGTCCCAGCCACCGTCCAGGCGCACCGATTCGCCGGCGATCGCCGCCGTCAGTTGCAGATTCTGCAGCTCCATCGGCAGTTCGGCGCCGGACACTTCGCCATCGCTGAGCTGCACGGTGCCGTTGACCAGCGGTGCGAGCAGGCCACCGGAAATAGTGCCGCTGCCGTTGAGCCGGCCGGTGAGTTTTTCCACCATCGGCACGAACGGTCGCGCAACCGAAAGATCGAGGCCGGAAAGGCGGAACGAGCCGCTCAGCGGTTTGTTTTTCGGCAGCGGATTGAGCTGCGCCTGCACCAGTAATTCGCCGAGTTTGCCGCCGACAAAATTGAGCTCGGTGTCGACGCGCTTGGGCGTGAGTTTGCTGCTGAGTTTGAGGGTCTGATAGGGGAAATCCAGCCAGCGATCCTTGTCGCGCACGCGCAGGGTGCCGCCGCTGGCATCGACACTGACCGCGCCGTTCGGGCCGCTCGCCGGCAAGTCCAGTTGCAGATCGGCGTTGAGTCGACCCTGCCAGGCGAAGTCCTTGGGCAACCATTGCGCAAGGCTTTCAATCGGGAATTGCTTGAGGTGATAACGCAGCTTCGGCTCGGGCATCAGGCGTTGGTCTTCGCCACACAGGCTGGCGTTGCCGGACAGCCAGCAATGCGCGCCGAAATTGATCTGGCCGTCCGCCAGGCGTTCCAGTCTGGCCGGGCTTTGCAGCCTCCAGTCCTGGCCACCGGCCTGAATGTCGCCACTGGCCAGGCGTCCGCGCCAGTTGCCCTTGTCGAGGTTGCCGTCCAGACCGAGGGCCAGTTTCAGCTTCGGTCCGATCAGGTCGAGGTTGAGTTTCTGGCTTTTGATATCGCCCTGAGCACTGGCGGTCAGGGTGCCCAGCGAGGTGTCGCCGGTCTGAATGCCGCTGCCTTTGAGATTGATCTTCGCCCGCTGCGCGCTGTCGAGCGTGGCGTCGAGGTTGAGGCTTTGCAGGCGATTGTCCTGAAAGGCCAGTTGCGAACCTTGCAGATCGAGCTTGCCCTGCGGCGCCTTCAGCGTGCCGGCGACGTTGACCTGACCGTTGACCTGCCCGCGCAATTGCGGCCACAGCTGGGCCAGACGCGGCAGCTTGATGTCGATCTGCCCGCCGAGTTTGTCCTGCAGGCTGCCCTTGCCGTTGATGCTGTTATCGCCGAGGCGGATCTGCAGGGCGTTGAGGTTCCACCGCTCGCCAGCGCCGTCAGCCTTGGCCTGGAGGACCGCCGGCTGACCGCGCAATTTGCCTTTGAGGTCGAGGTCGGCGCTGAGGCTGCGCTGATCATTCTTCATCTCGCCTTTGCTCTGCACCGGCCCGGCCAGCGTGCCCGGCAGTTCGGCGACCCAGTACGCCGGGTTGAGCGCCGACAGATCCAGCGCGGTATCCCAGGCGATGCCGTCGGCGAAGCGCACATTGACGTGCCCTTCGGCCTTGCCCTGCCCGGCCCGCATGACCAGTTGAGGCAAAGCAATCTGTTCGAGGCTGCCGCTGAACGGACTGCTCAGGGTGAACGCCCCCGCCGGGCCATCCAGCGCGGCGTCGAAATTACCGAGGTACTGGCCGTCTGTGTAGGACACTTCGCCGGTAAAGGTGCGCAACGTCACTTGCGGCTCGTCGATTTCCGGATAGAGCCGGTGCCACGGGAAGTCTTGCCAGTTGATATTGGCCTGAGCGCTGAGGCCCTTGCTCCAGTCGACGTTGCCGCTGAGCTTGAGGCTTTGCTTGTCGCTGGCCGTCAGATCAAGACCGGCGATCTGCGCGCCGCTGGCGTCGACCTTGCCTTTCAGTAGCAGCGCCACCGGTGATTTCTCGGCGGGCAGCGTGGCGTTGCCGAGCAGTTGATAACCGTTTTTCAGGTCGCCTTCGCCGGTGAGCACAAGCTGATTGAATTGCAGCGTGTCCGGCAGATCGGCGCTCGGCTTGAACGCGTCGCTGGTGATGCGCAGCTTGGCTGGCAGGTTTTCCGCCAGCGCTTGCAGTTCACCGCTCAGCTGGCCGTCGAAGTAGCCACGGCTGTCGGCGTGCAGCTTGAGGGTTTTCAGCAGGTCGCCGTCGACTTTCAGCGCCAGGGTCCACGGCTCGCTGCCGGGAGAAGGCAAAGTCAAATCGCCCTGAATCGTCAGCGGCCAGTTGCCGCTCGGTTGCAGCAGGCCGGACAGGTTCAGGCTGAGCTCGTCGCGCTGCAATTTCACGCTGTCGATCTGCAGGCCCTGAGCGGTCCAGTGCGCCGCCAGTTGCAAGCCCTTGAGCTGTTCGCTGCCGTTGAACAACAGGCTGCCGACTTCGACATCGCCCAGTTCAATGGCCAACGGCAATTTCAGGTCCGGCAGTGTGATCGGGCCGCTCTCGGTGGTTTCTTCGCTCGGCGGGAATTGCAGGATTACCTGATCGGCCTTGAGCTGATCGATGCACAAGGTCATGCGCGTCAGGCACAGTGGCGACCAGGCGAAGATCGCCTTGTTCAGCTCGACTCGGCTGGTGTCCTGCTGCCACACCAAGTGATCGGCGCTCCACTGCCCAGCGAGGCGACCGTGGAAATTCTCCACGCTCAGGCCCGGCACCAGGCCCAGCGCCCAACGACTGCCGGCCTGCGTACCAAGCAGTGCGGCCAGGCTCAAGACGATGAACAAGACCAGCGCCAACAAAGTCAGCGCTGTTATTTTCACACCACGCTTCACAGCTCAGGCCCCATGGAAAAGTGCAGCCGGATGCCGCCGTCGTCGTCCAGCGCGTGGGCCAGGTCAAGGCGGATCGGCCCGACCGGCGAGACCCAGCGCACACCTACACCGACCCCGGTCTTGAGGTCGGGCAGTTCGAGTTTGTTGAAAGAGTTGCCCTGGTCGACGAATGTCGCGGCCCGCCATTTCTCGGCGATCGAATACTGATACTCGACGCTGCCGGCAATCATGTAGCGGCCACCGATGCGGTCGCCGTCAGAATTTTTCGGCGACAGGCTCTGGTAGTCGTAACCGCGCACGCTCTGATCGCCACCGGCAAAAAAGCGCAGCGACGGCGGAATCGAGTTGTAGCCGTTGGTGGCGCTGCCGCCGACCTGCACGCGGCCGAGCAAGCGGTGCCTGTCGAACACCGTGGTCAGGCCCTTGACCAGCGCGGTGCCATATAAAAGGTTGTTGTCCGAACCGAGGCCTTCCTTGGCCACTTTGCTTTCGAAGCTCAGGCGATAGCCATTACGCGGGTCGATGCGGTTGTCGCTTTTAAGGTAGGAATAACTGATGCCGGGCATCAGCAACGTGCTCAGGCCCGAGTCGTCGCCGAGTTCGTATTCTTCACGTTGCCATTTCAGCGAGATCACCCGCTGCCAGCCGCTGGGCAACTTGCTGTGCCATTCCGGGCCGAAGGTCAGCAGCTTGCTGAGGGTGTCGGAGCCTTCGATGTCTTCGAACTGATAGCCGCCGGCCCAGCGCAGTTTGTCGGTCAGTGGCGGGTCGAGCGGGATGTCATAGAACAGCCCGACGTTCTGTCGGGGCGCCGAGAGTTCAGCTTCCCAGCCGTAACTGTCGCCCTGCGGGTTGACCCAGTGGCGCGTCCAGTTGGCCTTGATCCGCGGGCCGACGTCGGTCGAATAACCGAGGCCCAGACCCATGGTGCGCGGCTTGCGCGTATCGAGTTTGACGGCGACCGGAATCACATCGTTCTGCGCTGCCGTCGGTGCTGCATCGACGCGCACGCCTTCGAAATAGCCGCTCGATTGCAGGTCGCGGTTGAGTTCGGCGATCAGTTCCGAATCATAAGGCTCGCCTGCCTTGAACGGCACCATGCGTTGCAGCAGGTCTTCGTCGAACGGCGTGTCGCCCTCGAAACTGACTTTGCCCAGCGCATAACGCGGGCCGCTGTCGTAGATCAATTCGATGTCGGCCACGCCCGCGCGCGGATCGACCATGAGTTTCTGGCTGGTGAAATGACCGCTGAAGTAACCGAAGCGCGAGGCCTGGTTCTGGATCACCCGTTTGGCGTCTTCGTAACGGCCATGGTTGAGCACGGCGCCGGACTTGAGCAGGTCGCTTTTCGGTACGCGAAAGGATTTCAGCGAGGCCGCCGGGCCGTCGACGCGCACGGTGACGTTGCGCAGGCGAATCGGCTCGCCGGGATCGATGTTCAGCACCAGACGCGGTTTTTCCCCGCCCTTGACGTCGCTGTCGATCTGCGGCTGGTAGTAGCCCAGCGCCTGGGCCGCTTTGCGCGCCTGCTCTTCGGCACCGCGAGTGAAGCGCAGCAAGGCTTCTTCGTCGCGATCGCCGAGGCTGCCGATATAGCCTTCTATATTGGCCTTGAGTTCATCGTTGGACGGCTTGATCCGTACATCCAATTCACTTTGCGCCAGCGCCGCGCAGCTGGATAACAGCATCAGCACGCCGCTGGTAAATCTTCGTGGAAACTTCATAGGCGCGGATGCTATCACGGGCTCGGGAGCCTGATAGAACAGGTAATTTGTGAAGAAGTTCGATCGTTATCCCGTTGCTGTTTGTAACACCTGCGGATTGGCGTGGAAAAATACGTGTTCGCGCACCGGCCCGACGGCAACCTCGCCGATCTCCTGATAACCCTGCCTTTTATAGAATTCCAGGTAGCGCGGGTTGCCGGTGTCGAGCACCACCCCTTGCGAGGTTTCATCGACCGCGCACCAGTTGTGCACGGCGGTGAGCAACTGTTCGCCGTAGTGCTTGCCCTGAAACTGCGGATGCACACCGAGCAACGGCAGCACGTGCACCGAGTCACCCGGCACGCACGCGGCGACGGCATCGTGGTATTCCAGATAACGCCGGGTGCAGCGAAAACCGGTGCTGAGCACCATGCGCAAGCGCCACGCCCAGCTTTCGGTAACGCCCAGGCGCCGTTGCGGCGGTGCAATCAGGGCAATGCCGATCAAGCGGTCGTTGACCAGCAGGCCAATCGCCGGCAGGTCCTGGAGAAAATGCTGTTTGACCAGCTCGCGCACCGTGGCGCGCACGCGTTGTTCGTAGCCGGGTCGCTCGGCTTCGAACAGATAGCCGAAGGTTGGCTCGTGGCGATAGGCCTGATACAGCAACGAGCGGGCTTCGCGTGAATAGCCGCGGTCGAGCATGTGGATGTCGGCAACGGCGGACTGGGTTTCAGGCATTGCAGTGATTCTCCCCGGAGGCGCGCTCGGAGACTGGCGCGCTTGTTGGTACGAACCTTGGGCGGATGTGGTGGTTCCCCTGACAGGTTAGACCAGCCTCGGATCTTCATCGACTGGGGCGGGCCTCATCGCTGGCAAGCCAGCTCCCACAGTGTCTGCGTCGTTCACAACATTTACATACACCACAGAAACCTGTGGGAGCTGGCTTGCCAGCGATGGGGTCGGGACAAGCGCTACAAATCCCACAGGCCAAAATGATTTGTCCCACACTGGCCCATCTCCCCCATGTCAGCTAGCATCGCCCTTTTGCCAGGACTGCCAACCATGAAGATTGTTTCCTTCAACATCAACGGACTGCGTGCCCGTCCGCATCAGCTGGCAGCGCTGATCGAAAAACATCAGCCCGACGTGATCGGCCTGCAGGAAACCAAGGTCCACGACGACCAGTTCCCCCACGACGACATCCGCGCCCTCGGCTACCACGTGCACTTCCATGGCCAGAAGGGCCATTACGGTGTCGCCCTGCTCTCGCGCAACGAACCGATTGCGATTCATAAAGGCTTCGCCACCGATGAAGAAGACGCGCAACGGCGCTTTATCTGGGGCACTTTTGCCGATGCCAACGGCGTGCCGGTGACGATCATGAACGGCTATTTCCCACAAGGTGAAAGCCGCGACCACCCAACCAAATTCCCCGCCAAGGAGCGTTTCTACAGCGACCTGCAAGCGCTGCTGGAAAGCCAGTTCCACAATGAACAGCCACTGGTGGTGATGGGTGATGTGAACATATCCCCGGAAGACTGCGACATCGGCATCGGCCCGGACAACATGAAGCGCTGGCTGAAAACCGGCAAATGCAGCTTCCTGCCGGAAGAACGCGAGTGGATGGCGCGCCTGAAAAACTGGGGCCTGACCGACAGCTATCGGCACCTCAACCCCGACGTGAGCGACATGTTCAGCTGGTTCGATTATCGCAGCCGTGGTTTCGAAGATGAGCCGAAGCGTGGTCTGCGGATTGATGTGATTCTGGCGTCCCATGGCCTGCTGCCACGGGTCAAGGATGCCGGCGTGGACTACGAACTGCGCGGCATGGAAAAACCGTCGGATCATGCGCCGATCTGGCTTGAGCTGGCCTGATTCGCGAGTTGCCTGAGATCCCTGTGGGAGCGAGCTTGCTCGCGAAGGCGGAGTGTCAGTAATCAGATATGTTGCTGATACGCCGCCTTCGCGAGCAAGCTCACTCCCACAATTGATATTTACACCCTTCAATCCCTGTCATATTTCGGTCACGCGCCTGACTTAATCTCCCCGGCAATCCCCTTGGCTTGATTCGGTGCTGGAATGACCCTGCGTGTTCTCTGCGTTTTCCTGTTGAGTGGCTGGCTGTCGGTGTCCGCCGCCGCCCTGCCGATCCCCGAAAACGGCCCGGCATTACGCATTCAGGGCTCCAACACCATCGGCGCCGAACTCGGCCCGGCGCTGGTCGAAGGCCTGTTGCAGGAACAAGGCCTGCTGAAAATCCACCGCGAAACCCCGGACACCGCCAACGAACAACGCATCGTTGGCCAGACCGCACAAGGGCAACGCGTAATCATCGAAGTCGCCGCCCACGGTTCCAGCACCGGTTTCGCCGCGTTGAAAAACGCCAGCGCCGATCTGGCCGCCTCTTCCCGTGAGATCAAGGACAGCGAACTGCTTGCCCTGCAAGCCCTCGGCGATCTGAAAAGCCCGGCGGCCGAGCAAGTGATTGCCATCGACGGCCTGGCGATTATCCTCAACCCGGCCAACCCGCTTGAGCAGTTGAACACCGAGCAACTGGCGCGGATTTTTGCCGGCGAAGTGAAAACCTGGGAAGAGCTCGGTAGCCGTGGCGGCGCCATCCATTTGTATGCGCGGGATGATCAGTCCGGGACGTACGACACGTTCAAGGAACTGGTCCTGAGCCGGCGTGGGAAAAGTCTCAGCAGCGCGGCGAAGCGTTTCGAATCCAGCGAGCAGTTGTCCGACGCGGTCAGCGCCGATCCGCAAGGTATCGGCTTCATCGGCTTGCCTTACGTGCGTCAGGCCAAAGCCGTGGCGATTGCCGATGGCGCCTCGCAAGCGATGCTGCCGCTGAACAGTCTGATCGCCACCGAAGATTATCCGCTGTCGCGGCGCTTGTTCTTTTATCTACCGCCGGACAGCCGCAATCCGTGGGCGCAGGCGTTGGCAACGTTCGCGCAAAGTCCACAGGGACAGGCGATCGTCGCGACTAGCGGTTTTATCAGCCAGACCGTGCAGGCCATGAGCGTGGCGCCGAATGCGCTGATGCCCGAGGGTTACCAATCCCTCAGCCGGCATGCCCAGCGTCTGACAGTGAATTTCCGTTTTGCCGAGGGCAGCGCCAGTCTGGACAACAAGGCGCGGCAGGATCTGGCGCGGGTGCTCGACTATATAAAGCGCCATGGCAAGACCGAGCGGGCGGTGACGCTGGTGGGGTTTGGTGATTTGAAGGATGACCCGGCGCGGGCTGATCTGCTGTCGAAGCTACGGGCGATGGCGGTGCGGCGCGAGCTGGTCAGGAACGGTGTGGTCATGCGCGAAGTCCGCGGCTTTGGTGCGCTGATGCCGGTGGCGACCAACAGTGCGGATGAAGGGCGGATCAAGAATCGGCGGGTTGAGGTTTGGGTGTATTGATCCTGACGTCGATGTGCTGAATGTGCAGGCCCTTTCGCGAGCAGGCTCGCTCCCACATTGGATCTGTGGCGTGCACAAATCTTGTGGGAGCGAGCCTGCTCGCGAATGAGGCAACTCGGTATTACTGACCGCTACGCATCATCTCCTTCGGCACATACTTGCCGATCTCAAACTTGCCAATCGCCGCGCGGTGCACTTCGTCGGGGCCGTCGGCCAGTCGCAGGGTGCGCTGCATGGCGTACATATAGGCCAGCGGGAAATCGTTCGACACCCCTGCCCCACCGTGCATCTGGATCGCCCGGTCGATCACCCGCAGGGCCACGTTCGGTGCGACGACTTTGATCTGCGCAATCTCGCTTTTCGCCACTTTGTTGCCGACGGTGTCCATCATGTACGCCGCTTTCAACGTCAGCAGACGCGCCATGTCGATCTCCATCCGCGAGTCGGCGATCTTGTCGATGTTGCCGCCCAGACGCGCCAGCGGTTTGCCGAATGCGGTGCGACTCACCGAGCGTTTGCACATCAGTTCCAATGCCCGTTCAGCCATGCCGATCGAACGCATGCAATGGTGAATGCGGCCTGGGCCAAGGCGACCCTGAGCGATTTCAAAGCCGCGTCCTTCACCGAGCAGGACGTTTTCGTACGGCACCCGAACGTTATCGAACAGCACTTCGGCGTGACCGTGCGGTGCGTCGTCGTAACCGAACACCGGCAGCGGCCGGACGATTTTCACCCCGGGGGTGTCGACGGGCACGAGAATCATCGAGTGCTGGGCGTGACGCGGCGCGTCGGGGTTGCTCAGGCCCATGAAGATCAGGATCTTGCAGCGCGGATCGCAAGCGCCGGAAGTCCACCATTTCTTGCCGTTGATTACCCACTGATCGCCATCGCGCACGGCTCGGGCGGCCATGTTGGTTGCGTCGGAAGATGCCACATCAGGCTCGGTCATGGCGAACGCCGAACGGATTTCGCCGCGCAGCAGCGGCTCGAGCCAGCGCTGTTTCTGTTCTTCATTGGCGTAGCGCACCAACACTTCCATGTTGCCGGTGTCCGGCGCCGAGCAGTTGAACGGCTCCGGCCCCAGCAGGGAACGGCCCATGATTTCCGCCAATGGCGCATATTCGAGGTTGCTCAGGCCGGCGCCCAGCTCGGACTCAGGCAGAAACAAATTCCACAGCCCTTCAGCCTTGGCCTTGGCCTTGAGCTCTTCCATGATCGCGGTCGGCTGCCAGCGATCGCCCTCGGCGACCTGGCGCTCGAACACCGCTTCGGCCGGGTAAACGTAAGTGTCCATGAACGCAGTCACGCGCTCACGCAGTTCCTGAACCTTGGGCGAATAAGCGAAATCCATGGGTAGTTACCTTCTCGGGCAGAGGTTGTTCAAGTCATGCAATCGATGCTAGAACAGCGCTGATCATTTACCTAGCCTATTCTCGGCGTGTATAAACATTCATCACCAATATATGATCCGCTGATCGTCAGCCCCAAAACACTTGCACTTAATAACAAGAGAAGCCGCGTTATGAATCTGAGCAAGGTCGACCTGAACCTTTTCATCGTCTTCGACGCGATCTACACCGAAGCCAACCTGACCCGCGCCGGGCAGATTGTCGGGATCACCCAGCCGGCGGTGTCCAATGCCCTGGCGCGGTTGCGCGAGACCTTCAACGACCCGCTCTTCGTGCGCACCGCTCAGGGCATGGTGCCTACGCCGATGGCGCAGAACATCATCGGCCCGGTGCGCAACGCCCTGTCGCTGCTGCGCGTGTCGGTGCAGGAAAGCCGCATTTTCAACCCGGCGCAGGCGGCCAAGACCTACCGCATCAGCATGACCGACCTGACGGAGGCAATCATTCTGCCGCCACTGTTCCAGCGCCTGCGCCGCCTCGCGCCAACGGTGATCATCGAAAGCTTTCTGTCCAAGCGCCGGGAAACCACCAAGGAACTCGCAGCTGGGCGTCTGGATTTCGCCGTGGATGCGCCGCTCAACACCGACCCGCAGGTGCGCCACGTCAAGCTGATGGACGACCGTTACGTCTGCGCCATGCGCAAGGGCCATCCAATGGCGAGCAAGGAAAAACTCAGCCTCGATGACTACCTGTCGCTGACTCACATCCATATTTCCAGCCGCCGCAGCGGTCTGGGTTATGTCGATCTGGCGCTGGGCAAAATGGGCATCCAGCGCAAGATCGCCCTGCGCTCGCAGCACTATTTGATGGCTTCGCAAGTGATGCAGCAGACCGACATGGTCATGACCGTGCCGGAACGCTTCGCCCGCCGCCATGATTTGCAGTCGTTCAATTTGCCGGTGAATGATGTGCCGTCGGTGGAAACGCATTTGTACTGGCACGAAAGCACCGACCAGGACCCGGCCAACCGCTGGATGCGCGAGCAGATGATCGAGTTGTGCCAGCAGGTGACGGCGCAGGAGAAGAAGCTGGAGAAGGTGTAGGGCTTTTATACCGCGTTATCGTTCTTCGCGAGCAGGCTCGCTCCCACAATGAATTGCATTTCATCTGAAGGAACGCGGTCGAATCTGGGAGCGAGCCTGCTCGCGAAGAGGCCGGCAAACGCAGCGAGGATCTTGAGCCTTGACGTAAACGTAAACCACCGATTAGCTTAGCGCCATGCCCCTTTTCCGAGCGCTTTCATGAGCAGTCAGACCTACAGCATTTCCGACCTCGCCCGCGAGCTGGACATCACCACCCGGGCGATCCGCTTTTATGAAGAGCAAGGCCTGCTCAGCCCCGAGCGTCGTGGCCAGGAACGTATCTATTCGCCGCGCGACAAGGTCACTCTGAAGCTGATCCTGCGCGGCAAGCGCATCGGTTTTTCCCTGGCCGAATGCCGCGAGCTGATCGAACTCTACGACCCGTCCGGCGGTAACACCAAACAGCTCAACAGCATGCTGGCGAAAATCAGCGAACGCCGCGAACAGCTCGAACAGCAGCTGCTGGATATCGAACAGATGAAGCTCGAGCTGGATACTGCTGAAGAGCGCTGCGTGCAGGCGCTGGAGCAGACGCTCAAGAGCCAGCAGGCGGTCTAGCCAACACTGGCGCCCCTGTGGGAGCGAGCCTGCTCGCGAATGCATTCTGTCATCCAGCATTAACGGTGACTGATCCACCGCTTTCGCGAGCAGGCTCGCTCCCACAGGGTTCTTCGTGAACTCAAAAAACAGGCAGGTCCCACCCATGTCCCTCCCCTCCCAAGTACGCCTGATCGAAGTCGGCCCGCGCGATGGCCTGCAGAACGAAGCCCAGCCGATCAGCGTCGCTGACAAGGTGCAACTGGTCGATGCGCTGAGCGCCGCCGGGCTTGGCTACATCGAAGTCGGCAGTTTCGTCTCGCCGAAATGGGTGCCGCAGATGGCCGGATCCGCCGAAGTGTTCGCGCAGATCCAGCGCAAACCCGGCGTGACCTACGGCGCGCTGGCGCCGAACCTGCGCGGCTTTGAAGACGCGCTTGCCGCCGGGGTCAAGGAAGTCGCGGTGTTCGCCGCCGCCTCCGAGGCGTTCTCGCAGCGCAATATCAATTGCTCGATCAGCGAAAGCCTGGCGCGGTTTGCGCCGATCATGGAGGCGGCGAAACAACACGGCGTTACCGTGCGCGGTTACGTTTCCTGTGTGTTGGGCTGCCCGTATGAAGGCAACGTTGCGCCGGAGCAAGTGGCGATGGTCGCGCGTGAACTGTACGCGATGGGCTGCTATGAAGTGTCGCTGGGCGACACCATCGGCACCGGCACGGCCGGCGCGACCCGGCGCCTGTTCGAGGTGGTCTCGGCGCAGGTGCCACGGGACAGACTCGCCGGGCATTTCCACGACACCTATGGCCAGGCCATGGCCAACATCTACGCCAGCCTGCTCGAAGGCATTGCGGTGTTCGACAGCTCTATCGCCGGCCTCGGCGGCTGCCCGTACGCCAAAGGCGCGAGCGGTAACGTTGCCACCGAAGATGTGGTGTACCTGCTCAACGGCCTGGGCATCGAGACCGGTATCGACCTGGACGCCTTGATTGCCGCGGGCCAGCAGATCAGCGCAGTGCTCGGCCGCCCGAGCGGTTCGCGGGTGGCCAAGGCGCGCAGCGCGCAGTGAGGTGTTACCGCTGCGTCAGGGATGTGGGCAAAAGCGAGTAACACGGAAACAAATTGTCTGGCTTTGCCTGGAGCCGAAAAAGCCTGAAAACTTTAAGTAGCTGATTTATAAAGGCTTTTAAAAGTTGGCACGACACCTGCTATCTCTATCGCATAACAAGAATAAAAAGCCGCAAACCAATAAAAACAAGACGAAACGACTCTGACATAACAAGAACAACACGGCAGAGACGCAGCTAACAGATTTTTTTGGAGAAGGTGTGCTTTTCAGGGGGCTCTCAGGAGTGACCCGCAACCGGGCAGAGAACAATAAAACTACCTTCAGGTAGCTCCCGAATCGGTTGGATCGTTAAACGAGAAAGCGGATCAGCGCTCAAAAAAATACGTTTGCTCTTGACCCCGGATGGGGGTCGCCAAAAAGCTGTACAGGGCCACGGTTGCCAAAAACAACAACAGACCGACCCTCAATAATAAAAAGAGCACGCAACGACAAATTAAAGGGGAGCTTCGGCTCCCCTTTGTGCTTTCTGCGATTCGTCTCTCTATCACTGCACCCCTGTGGGAGCGAGCCTGCTCGCGAAAACGGTGTGCCAGACACATTTGCGCTGAATGACACACCGCATTCGCGAGCAGGCTCGCTCCCACAGAAGTTTTGTGATTATCCCTCGATTGTTTTCAACTCCTCGATACTGATCTCGCGCATCCTGAATTTCTGGATCTTGCCCGTCACCGTCATCGGAAACGCGTCGACGAATTTGAAGTAACGCGGTGTCTTGAAATGGGCGATGCGTTCCTTGCACCACGTTTGCAGCTCCAGCTCCGAGGCGCTGTGGCCGGGGTGGAATTTGATCCAGGCGACGATTTCCTCACCGTAGCGCGTGCACGGAATGCCGATCACCTGCACGTCGGCCACCGCCGGATGGGTGAAGAAGAATTCCTCCAGCTCACGGGGATAAACGTTCTCGCCGCCACGAATGATCATGTCTTTGTTACGCCCGGCGATGTTGACGTAACCCTCCTCGTTCATGCTCGCCAGGTCGCCGGTGTGCATCCAGCCGGCCTCATCGATGGCTTCGGCGGTGGCCTGCGGGTTGTTCCAATAGCCGAGCATCACGCTGTAGCCGCGCGTGCACAGTTCGCCGATAGTGCCGCGCGGCACGAGGTTGCCGGCGGTGTCGATGATCTTGCTTTCCAGTTGCGGCTGGGTGCGCCCGACCGTGGTGACACGCAATTCCAGCTCATCCGCCGGCCCGGTCTGCAACGATACCGGACTGGTTTCGGTCATGCCGTAGGCGATCTGCACTTCGCTCATGTGCATCTCGTTGATCACCCGGCGCATGACCTCGATCGGACAAGTGGCGCCGGCCATGATCCCGGTGCGCAGGCTCGACAGGTCGAAAGTCTGCCGCTGCGGCTGATCGAGCATGGCGATGAACATGGTCGGCACGCCGTACAGCGCCGTGGCCTGCTCTTCCGCTACTGCTTGCAGGGTCAGGGCCGGATCGAACGCGTCATTGGGGTAAATCATCGTACTGCCATGGGTGACGCAACCGAGGTTGCCCATGACCATGCCGAAGCAGTGATACAGCGGCACCGGAATCACCAGACGATCGGCAGCCGTCAGGCCGAGGCTTTCGCCGACCATGTAGCCGTTGTTGAGAATGTTGTAGTGACTGAGGGTCGCGCCCTTGGGGAAACCGGTGGTGCCGGAGGTGTACTGGATGTTCACCGGTTGATCGAAATGCAGGCTGGCACTGCGTTCACGCAATTGGTCGGGCGAGACGCTGACCGCCAGATCGCTGAGCTGCGACCACGGCAGAAAACCGGGCGGCGGATTGGCATCGAGGCTGATCACGCCGCGCAGCTCCGGCAGGCGTTCGCTGCGCAGCTGACCGATGGCGTGCTCAGCCAATTCTGGCGCCAGGCTCTGGAGCATTTCGTGGTAATTCGAGGTCTTGAACGCTCCGGCACAGACCAGCCACTGGCAGCCGGATTGCTTGAGCACGTACTCGAGTTCGGAGCTGCGGTAGGCCGGATTGATGTTGACCAGGATCACGCCGATCTTCGCCGTGGCGAACTGGGTAATGCACCACTGCGCGCAATTCGGCGCCCAGATGCCGAGGCGATCGCCGGTCTGCAAGCCCAGCGCGAGCAAGGCTCTGGCCTGCTCATCCACCGCCTCGGCCAGTTGCCGCCACGAATACCGCAGCCGTTGATGGCGCACCACCAACGCCTCGCCGTCCGGGTGTTGCGCGACAGTCTGATCGAAGCGCTGACCAATGGTCATCGCCAGCAGGGCTTTGTCCTGAGAGCCACGGTGTAGCTGCGCTGCGGGTTTGCACTGGGTTGATCCATGACGACCCCTATTGTCTTTATTAGTGGGTTTTCCCGGTTTTGAATCCCTGTAGGAGCGAGCCTGCTCGCGAATACGCTGCGTCATTCACCCTTTAGGGCGACTGGCACAGCGCTTTCGCGAGCAGGCTCGCTCCCACCAGAAACAAACCGATATCTGATCCTGAACTGCCCTTACTCTCGCCCAAGTTGACGCTTACGTAAAGCCGATTGACAGTCGATCTCTGGAAGCTTTACGTTAACGTAAAGCTGAGCGCCGATTCGTCGTGCGCTCCACCCGATAAAAAAGCCAAAAGGTGCCACATGAGCTATCCATCCCTGAATTTCGCCCTCGGTGAAACCATCGACATGCTGCGCGATCAGGTGCAGTCCTTCGTCGCCGATCAGATCGCCCCGCGTGCCGCGCAGATCGATCACGACAACCTGTTCCCCGCCGACATGTGGCGCAAATTCGGTGACATGGGCCTGCTCGGCATCACCGTGCCGGAAGAGTACGGCGGCGCGGGTCTGGGTTACCTGGCGCACGTGGTGGCGATGGAAGAAATCAGCCGTGGCTCGGCGTCAGTGGCGTTGTCCTATGGCGCGCACTCCAACCTTTGCGTCAACCAGATCAACCGCAACGGCAATCACGAACAGAAAACCAAATACCTGCCAAAACTGATCAGCGGCGAACACGTCGGCGCCCTGGCGATGAGCGAGCCCAACGCCGGTTCCGACGTGGTTTCGATGAAACTGCGCGCCGATAAACGCGGCGACCGCTTCGTCCTCAACGGCAGCAAAACCTGGATCACTAACGGTCCGGACGCCAACACCTACGTGATCTACGCCAAGACCGACCTGGAAAAAGGCCCCCACGGCATAACTGCGTTCATCGTCGAGCGCGACTGGAAAGGCTTCAGCCGCAGCAACAAGTTCGACAAGCTCGGCATGCGCGGCTCCAACACCTGCGAGCTGTTTTTCGATGACGTCGAAGTACCCGAAGAGAACATCCTCGGCGTGCTCAACGGTGGCGTGAAAGTGCTGATGAGCGGCCTCGATTACGAACGCGTGGTGCTCTCCGGCGGCCCGACCGGGATCATGCAGTCGTGCATGGACCTGATCGTGCCGTACATCCACGACCGCAAGCAGTTCGGCCAGAGCATCGGCGAATTCCAGCTGATCCAGGGCAAAGTCGCCGACATGTACACCCAGCTCAACGCCAGTCGTGCCTACCTCTACGCGGTGGCCCAGGCTTGCGAGCGCGGCGAAACCACGCGCAAGGACGCGGCCGGGGTGATCCTCTATACCGCCGAACGCGCCACGCAAATGGCCCTCGACGCGATCCAGATTCTCGGCGGCAACGGCTACATCAACGAATTCCCCGCCGGTCGCCTGCTGCGCGACGCCAAGCTCTACGAAATCGGCGCCGGCACCAGCGAGATCCGGCGCATGCTGATCGGCCGCGAACTGTTCAACGAGACGAAATGAATCTCGCCAGCTGCAAGCCGCAAGCTACACGCTGCAAGAGAACCACGCTCTCGCCCCAATTTGCAGCTTGCCGCTTGTAGCTAGAAGCTGCTTACGGAGTAAGCCCCATGATTCTGCACACTCAGCTCAACCCGCGTTCAGCGGAGTTCGCCACCAACAGTGCGGCGATGCTCAAACAGGTTGACGCGCTGCACACCCTGCTCGCTCAAGTCGCGCAGGGCGGCGGTGTCAAAGCTCAGGAACGCCACACCTCGCGGGGCAAATTGCTGCCGC
Organism: Pseudomonas sp. Marseille-Q5117; assembly: GCF_946901175.1. Lineage (NCBI taxonomy): Bacteria > Pseudomonadati > Pseudomonadota > Gammaproteobacteria > Pseudomonadales > Pseudomonadaceae > Pseudomonas > Pseudomonas sp. Marseille-Q5117. The sequence continues at coordinate 67,551 of NZ_CAMPPP010000001.1, forward strand.
GCGAGCGCATCAATCGCTTGCTCGACCCCGGCTCGCCGTTTCTCGAAATCAGCCAACTTGCCGCCCATGCGGTTTACGGCGAAGACGTGCCGGCTGCCGGGGTGATCGCCGGCATCGGTCGCGTTGAAGGCGTTGAATGCATGATCGTCGCCAACGATGCGACGGTGAAAGGTGGCTCGTATTACCCGCTCACCGTGAAAAAACACCTGCGCGCGCAGACCATCGCCCAGCAGAATCGCCTGCCGTGCATTTATCTGGTGGATTCCGGTGGCGCCAACCTGCCGCGTCAGGACGAAGTGTTTCCGGATCGCGAGCACTTCGGGCGGATCTTTTTCAACCAGGCCAACATGAGCGCCATGGGCATCCCGCAGATCGCCGTGGTCATGGGTTCGTGCACCGCTGGCGGCGCGTATGTGCCGGCGATGGCGGACGAAGCGATCATGGTGCGCAACCAGGCGACGATTTTCCTCGCCGGCCCGCCGCTGGTGAAAGCCGCGACCGGTGAAGTGGTCAGCGCCGAAGATCTGGGCGGCGCCGATGTGCACTGCAGGACCTCCGGAGTGGCCGACCATTACGCCGAGAACGATGAACACGCCCTCGCCCTCGCCCGCCGCAGCGTCGCCAACCTCAACTGGCGCAAGCTCGGCGAGGTGCAGCAGCGCACGCCGATTGCGCCGCTGTACCCCAGCGACGAGCTGTACGGCGTGGTTCCGGCCGACGCCAAGCAGCCATTCGATGTGCGCGAAGTGATCGCGCGGCTGGTCGACGGTTCGGTGTTCGATGAATTCAAAGCGCTGTTCGGCACCACGCTGGTCTGCGGTTTCGCTCATCTGCATGGCTACCCGATCGCGATTCTGGCGAACAACGGCATCCTCTTCGCCGAAGCCGCGCAGAAAGGCGCGCACTTCATCGAACTGGCCTGCCAGCGCGGCATCCCGCTGCTGTTTCTGCAGAACATCACCGGTTTCATGGTCGGCCAGAAGTACGAAGCCGGCGGCATCGCCAAGCACGGCGCCAAACTGGTGACCGCGGTGGCCTGCGCCAAGGTGCCGAAATTCACCGTGATCATTGGCGGCAGTTTCGGTGCCGGCAACTACGGCATGTGCGGGCGCGCTTACGACCCGCGTTTTTTGTGGATGTGGCCGAATGCGCGGATTGGCGTGATGGGCGCCGAACAGGCCGCAGGCGTCCTGGTGCAGGTCAAGCGCGAACAGGCCGAACGCAGCGGTCAGGCGTTCAGCGCCGAGCAGGAGACCGAGATCAAGCAGCCGATTCTCGACCAGTACGAAGAACAGGGTCACCCCTACTACTCCAGCGCGCGGCTGTGGGACGACGGCGTCATCGACCCGGCGCAGACCCGCGACGTACTGGCCCTGGCCTTGTCCGCGTCGCTGAACGCGCCAATCGAACCGAGCCGCTTCGGCGTGTTCCGGATGTGATGGGGAGAATCTGATGAACGACTTCAATACCCTCGAACTGCAAACCGATCCACGCGGTTTTGCGACGCTGTGGCTCAACCGCGCCGAGAAAAACAACGCGTTCAACGCCGAGATGATCCGCGAACTGATCCTCGCTCTCGACAAGGTCGCCAGCGATTCGAGCCTGCGTTTCCTGCTACTACGCGGGCATGGCAAGCATTTCAGTGCCGGCGCCGACCTGGCGTGGATGCAGCAATCAGCGGAACTCGATTACCACACCAACCTCGATGACGCCCGCGAGCTGGCCGAGCTGATGTACAACCTCGCCAAACTGAAAATCCCCACGCTGGCCGTGGTTCAGGGCGCGGCGTTTGGTGGCGCGCTGGGCTTGATCAGTTGCTGTGACATGGCGATCGGCGCCGATGACGCGCAGTTCTGCCTGTCGGAAGTGCGCATCGGCCTGGCGCCGGCGGTGATCAGTCCGTTCGTAGTGCAGGCGATCGGTGAGCGTGCGGCACGGCGTTATGCGCTGACTGCCGAGCGCTTCAGCGGGCAGCGGGCGCGGGAGATCGGCTTGCTCGCAGAAAGCTATCCTGCGGCGGAACTGGAGCAACAGGTCGAACAGTGGATCGACAACCTGTTGCTCAACAGCCCCGCCGCCATGCGCGCCAGCAAGGACTTGCTGCGCGAAGTCGGCAACGGCGCGCTGACCCCGGCCCTGCGCCGCTACACCGAAAATGCCATCGCGCGGATTCGCGTCAGCCCTGAAGGCCAGGAAGGCTTGCGTGCCTTCCTGCAAAAACGCCCACCGAACTGGCAAGCCGCATCCACCAAGGAGTCGCGTTGATGAGCGCACCTGTGATTACCACCCTGCTGGTGGCCAACCGCGGCGAAATCGCCTGCCGCGTGATGCGCACCGCCAAGGCTCTGGGCCTGACCACCGTCGCCGTGCACAGCGCCACCGACCGCGATGCGCGGCACAGCCGTGAAGCCGATATCCGCGTGGATCTGGGCGGCAGCAAGGCTGCCGAGAGTTATCTGCAAATCGATAAATTGATCGCCGCCGCCAAGGCCAGCGGTGCCCAGGCGATTCATCCCGGCTACGGCTTTCTATCGGAAAACGCCGGATTCGCCCGCGCCATCGAAGCCGCCGGGCTGATCTTCCTCGGCCCGCCCGCCTCGGCCATCGATGCGATGGGCAGCAAATCCGCCGCTAAGGCGCTGATGGAAAAGGCCGGCGTGCCACTGGTTCCGGGCTATCACGGCGAAGCGCAGGACCTCGACACCTTCCGCGAAGCCTGCGAACGCATCGATTATCCGGTGCTGCTCAAGGCCACTGCGGGTGGTGGCGGCAAAGGCATGAAAGTCGTCGAAGATGTCAGCCAACTCGCTGAAGCCCTCGCCTCGGCGCAGCGCGAAGCGCAATCGTCGTTTGGCGACTCGCGGATGTTGGTGGAAAAGTATTTGCTCAAGCCACGTCATGTGGAGATTCAGGTGTTCGCCGATCAGCACGGCAACTGCCTGTATCTCAACGAGCGCGATTGCTCGATCCAGCGTCGGCACCAGAAAGTCGTCGAAGAGGCCCCGGCGCCGGGTCTGACGCCCGAGTTGCGCCGGGCAATGGGCGAAGCGGCTGTGCGTTCGGCGCAGGCGTTTGCGCAGAGTCTGCCGAAGCATGCGCGGGCGGATGATCCCGCCTCCCCCTGGTCTTGCAGCAGTGGTTTGCGCGCAGGTTTGCCGGCGCAAATCACCTTGCACTTGAGCTGCGAGGGACAGGATCGCGCGTTGACCTTGAGAACTGCGGCCCATGCAAAACTGCTGGGCGAGGCGCTGACCATCGAGCATGACGGCGTGCGCCGCACATTGCGGGCGATTCGTCAGGGTGGCGCGTTGTATCTGGAATGGGACGGCGAGTTGCGGCGCATCGAAGCGTTCGATCCGATCAGTGCCGTTGAAGCCAGCCACAGCCATCAGGGCGGTCTGACCGCGCCAATGAACGGCAGTATCGTGCGCGTGCTGGTCGAAACGGGACAATCGGTTGAGGCCGGGGCGCAACTGGTGGTGCTGGAAGCCATGAAGATGGAACACAGCATCCGCGCGCCGCACGCCGGTGTGATCAAAGCGCTGTATTGCCAGGAAGGCGATATGGTCAGCGAAGGCAGCGCTTTGGTTGAACTGGAAGAGGGATGAAATAAAAGGATCGACCCTCGCCTTGAGCGAGGATCGATCCGCTCAGTAACGCGCCGTTGCCTGAACCACCACGCCGATGATCCGGCATTCATCGGTGAGCAGGGTTTTCGGCCAGGTCGGGTTGAGCGGCACCAGGTAGCGCTGGCCGGCCTGTTCGTCGAGTTTGCGGAAAATCGCTTCTTCGCTGTCCGGCCACTGGGCGATCACCAGTTTGCCAGGCACTGCCTCCAACTCTGGGTCAACCAGAATCAGCATGCCCTCGGCAATGCTCTGGCCGCTCGGCGCGGTCATCGAATCCCCCGCCACCGTCAGCCAGAACGCGGCACCGCCACGAGCGTGGTAATCCGTCAGTTCGAAGCGCTGCTTCGCTGATGCTCCGGGATAGCTCGCCGCAGTGTCACGCACTTCGCACGGTGCACGCCAATCGCAGACCGGATAACGGAAGTACGGGTTGTACTTCTGCGCCAGCGGCATTTCGTCTTCCGGCGTCGGCTGCGGCTCGCGAATCACCAGAACGACTTCCAGGAAGTCCATTCCCAGCGCCTTGAGCACGCGGTTCATTTCGGTAACACCGGGTTCGCGACGCTTGTTCAGCCAATGACCGATCCCGCCCTGGGACATGCCGACGCGCTCTCCGAGCTCTGTTTGAGTGACTTTGAGTTCACTCATCTTGGCCTTGACCAACTCAATCCATTTATCCATGTGCCGCACCTTACGCGGACGTCTTCGACCGGCAAAACACATATTGTAGTATTTAAATTCTCGTCACAAATACAGGCAGTACTATCCTAAGGAAACGGACTTTCAATCGAACATGGAGTGACGTTTCATGATGAACATCAGCAGCAAAGACCTGCCCGATCTGCAAATCGACACCAGCTTCACCTCCCCTCAAGGCAATGCCGCCGCACAGCGCGCGCTGGACTACTACTTGAAACCGGCTGTTTCAGAACCCGAGACGGACGAACGTTTTTTCAATGTCAAAGGCCATCTCAGCGGCGAGGAAGCGCTAGTGCATGCCTCGGATCTGTTGCGATGTGCAGCCGCCACCGCGTTCAAGGCCGCAGAAAACCTTCAAGGCACCAATCGCGATCTGGCCTTTTCGGTGGTGCACATGGTGGATATGGCGCGGGCGATGGTCGACCATTCGATCGACAACGACGAAGTCACGGCGGACAAGGTACGGGCGGGCAGGAAAGAATTTTCCCATCGCGCAGATAAAAACATTTGACTTGCAAATGATAATGATTATTATTGCAAGCAGCTGGTCGCGAGATCAGTCGATGGACCAGAGACCTTAGGTCGGTCTTCTGGACTATCTCCTCATCAGGCTAATCACGGTTTTTGACCCGGCTTTTTGCCGGGTCTTTTTTTGCCCGTTTTTCGGGCTTGTGTCTTCAGGCTAATGAAGTCTTTAGGTGCTGCAAATTCGATGGCGCGGATAATATCAAAAGAATATTGATTGGCAAGCCGAGCCCGGCCACATTGGGCAAAACTAATGGCAATCAGCACTTGAGAATCAATCGCATAGCCTCTAAGCTGCTGGCGCGTCACGGAAGACGCCCCCCGCTACACCCGCAATTCCCCTCGGTTTCAGCCCTGCCTGCGTGTAAAGTACCGGTCATAAAAATCCTGCTCTGGAAGCGATTATGACCGTGGCCAAATCTTCGTTCGACATCAGCGCCAATTTCGACAGCGGCAATATCCAAGTCATCGACATCAGCAACCCGCTCAATCCGGTTCTGGCCATCCGCCCGGACACCCGCAGCGCTCATTTTCAGTGGTTCCACTTCAAGGCCAGCGGCCTGCATGTGCATCAGGAACACTGGTTTCGTCTGGTCAACGCCAGCCAGTCCTCCTATAACAAGGCCTGGACCGGCTATCAGGCAGTCGCCTCCTACGACCACGTCAACTGGTTCCGCATCCCCACCAGCTTCGAAGGCGACAGCCTGCGCTTCTGCCTCGAAGCCGAACAGACCCACGCCTGGTTCGCCTACTTCGAGCCCTACAGCCGCGGCCGCCACGACTGGTTGATCGAGCAGGCGCTGAGCAAGGCTGGCACCGAATTGCTGGCGACCGGCAAAAGTGTCGAGGGCCGCGACATTCAGCTGCTGCGCAAAGGCACCGGTGCCGAAGGCCAGCGCAAGATCTGGATCATTGCCCAGCAGCATCCGGGCGAGCACATGGCGGAATGGTTCATGGAAGGCGTGATTGAGCGTCTGGAGCGCCAGGACGATCCGGTATTGAACAAACTGCTGGCCAGCGCCGATCTGTATCTGGTGCCGAACATGAACCCGGACGGCGCCTTCCATGGCCATCTGCGCACCAATGCCATGGGTCAGGACTTGAACCGAGCCTGGCAGAACGCCAGCCAGGACATCAGTCCGGAAGTGCTTTTCGTCCAGCAGCAGATGGAAAAATATGGCGTCGATGCGTTTATCGACGTGCACGGCGACGAGGAAATCCCCCACGTCTTTACCGCCGGCTGTGAAGGCAATCCTGGCTTCACACCGCGCATCGAAAAGCTTGAAGAGCATTTCCGCAGCCATCTGAAGCACACCACCAAAGACTTCCAGACCACCTACGGCTACACCCGCGACGAACCGGGACAGGCCAACATGACCTTGGCCTGCAACAGCGTCGGGCAGAAATACGATTGCCTGTCGCTGACCCTGGAGATGCCCTTCAAGGACCACGACGACCACCCGGACAAGATCACCGGCTGGTCGGGCAAACGTTCCAAGCAATTGGGCAAGGATGTGCTGACCACCCTCGCCGACATGGTCGACACCCTGCGCTGATCCCCTCCTCTGTAACGACAAAAGATCGCAGCCGACCTGCGATCTTTTGCGTTACAGGGTCAGCCGCGATCACGCCCGCGCAACATGCTGTCGAGCACTTCGTCACGGCGTACCCAGCCATGGAACAGCGCCGCCGCCAGATGCAGCAGCACCGTCAGAAACAGCAGATACGCCAGATAGCCATGGGACTTGCGCAGCACCGCAAACAGTTGCGCGTCGGCCGGCACAATCGACGGCAGATGCAGCGACGCCGTGAGCATCACCGGCTCGCCCGAGGCACTGATCATCGCCCAGCCGAGCAACGGCAACACCAGCATCAACGCATACAACAAGACGTGGGAAGCCTTGGCTGCCAGTACCTGCCAGCCCGGCAGATCATCCGGCAGCGGCGGTTGGCGGGTGGTGAAGCGCACCAGCAGGCGCACGATCACCAGCGCCAGAATCGCGATGCCCAGCGGCTTGTGCAAATGAATCAGCCATTCATGGCGAGACGACACCGAAGTGACCATGCCCGCGCCGATAAACAGCATGGCGATGATCATCAGCGCCATCAGCCAGTGCAGCAGGCGCGCCAGCAAAACGAAATGCGTCGGTTGCTTGTTCATGGACGAGCCTCCTGTTTGGCGGCGGGCAACTGGCTGACTTCGCTGGTGCGACGCAGGTAGGAATCGGCGTAGCCGGCCGAACGCGCGGCCAGCAGTGGATCTTCCGAGCCTTGAATCCCGGCCGGCAGCACCAGCGGGTCGTAGTTGATGTCACGGCATTCGCCACTCAGCTGCGGCTGGGTTTTCTCCAGCACCAGAGTCCCGGCATTCAGCACTTTGCGATTTGCGGGCCAGGTCTTGCTGGCATCGTTGACCGGGTCGTCGGCGTTGGCCAGGGTGATATTCAACTGGAAGCGCAAGGGTGCGGCGGCCAGGCGTTGCACTAGATCCTTCTCGAGAAAATCGGCGCCTTCAGGGGCTGTGGCACCTGCCGCGTCCTGCGCCAACGGGGTCATGCTCCAGCGTACGGCCTGTTTCTTGCCGTTGCCATCGACCAGATAGAACGCATTGATGCTGTTATAGGTTTCGGTCGCGTAACTGGCCGAAGGCTTGGCGGTCTTCACCCACGTCAGAAACGGCACGGCTTCCGGGTGTGCAGCAAAGAACGCCGGCACCTTCGTCGGGTCGGGCTTGCCAGTGGCTGGATCCGGCGACTGCGCCTGCTGCAATTGGTAGAACGCTTCAGGCGTGCCCACCGGAAACACCGGCATGCTGTTCATGCCGGTGCGCCATTGCTGACCGTTCGCCTGGGTGAAGCGCAGCGCCAGACTGCGGATCGGTACGGCGCTGTCCGGCGCATAGGGATTGCCGGCCGGCAAGGCGAAACGCCCCACCACCGGTGTCTGCGGCAGGTTGAACACCTGTGCCGTGGAGAACGCGCGCGCCTCGCCGCTGCTTTCGAAATGGCCGATCACGCACACGCCCTTGGCGTGATTGCGACGAAAGCCGGGATGCACGCCGTTGTTCTTTTCCAGCACATCGACCAACGCTTTTGGCGTCAATCGTTGTGGGTCAAGGTTGCCATGCACGTAGGCAAACGCCCCGGCCACGGCGGCGACAATCACGGCAATGCCGCCCAGACGTAAAACCAGGCTCGCGGCGCTCAGTGGCTGGCGCGGCGGCCTGCCGGGCGGTGCAGCGTTGGGGGACGAGCGATCAACCATGAATATCTCCAGGCCATCGGCCACAAGTGGAAAGAGTCAGCAAGACGCACCCCGTCCGGGTTTATTCCACGGCGCGGTATTTATTTTTGCGCACGGGGAATAACCTGCGCTGACGGGCGTCTTCCTAGTCCACAGCGTAGCGACCAGCAGAAATTCATGAGCGAATTCGACGAACAGTTGAGAGAAATCATTCCCAGATTGCGCCGCTTCGCCCTGTCGTTGACGCGCAACAGCAGCAGCGCCGACGATCTGGTCCAGGCCAGCCTAGAGCGGGCGCTGTCGGCGTGGGGCGAGAAACGCGCTGAGGGCGACTTGCGCGCCTGGCTGTTTGCGATCCTCTATCGGCAATTTCTCGATGCGCACCGTCGCTCGCGGCGCTATGCGCGGATGCTGGAATTTTTCACCGGTCGTGACGACGCCGAGCCGTCGGTGGAACGCACGGTGATTGCCCAGTCGACCCTGCAAGCCTTCGAACGCCTGCCCACCGAACAGCGCGCCTTGCTGCTGATGGTCTCGGTGGAAGGCCTGTCCTATAAAGAGGTCGCCGAGATCCTCGGCGCCCCGATCGGCACCGTGATGTCGCGCCTGTCCCGCGCCCGCCAGGCCTTGCGCCAACTCAGCGACGGCGAAATCAGCAGCCCTTCCTTGCGGATACTCAAATGATCAGCCTGCCTCCCAGCGAACGTGATTTGCACGCCTACGTCGACCACCAGCTCAGCGACGCCGATCGGCGCGTGCTCGAGACCTGGCTGGCCAGCCACCCTGAAGAAGCGGGGCAGGTGCGCGCCTGGCAACGCGACGCCCAGCAATTGCGCGCAGCGCTGAGTGGCGCCTTGCAGCAACCGGCCAATCCGGCGCTCGACCCGATGATGATTCGCCAGCGCCGCCGCCAGCAGTCCCGTCGCCACCTGGCCAGCGCGGCGGTGTTGCTCATTGCCGTCAGCATCGGCGGTTTCAGTGGCTGGCAGGCGCGGGAAATGACCCTGGCGCGCCCTGCGCAATTGCCGATGACTGACGCGTTGCAAGCCTATCGCCTGATCGCCCAGCAAGGCGTACTGCCCGCCGATTACAAGGTCGACAGCGACGGCGACATGCAGCGTTGGCTCGACCGCTACTTCAGCGGTGCCGGGCGCTTGCCGGACTTGAAAGCTGCCGGATTCGAGCCGGTCAGCGGGCGCTTGCTCAGCACCGATGAAGGCGCGGCGGCGATGGTGATGTATGAGGATGGCAGCGGTCACAAGGTCAGTTTCTACCTGCGTCCACCGGGGCCGAAAAACACCCTGCTGCCGCGTGGCTCGCGCAGCGATGGCGATCTGCAGGCCGATTACTGGTCAGGGCCGGGCTACAACTATGCGGTGGTCAGCCCGACCGACTCGCCGGCGGCAGAGTTGCTCAAGCAATCGCCACCGTTCTGATGGTGATATTTCATGGAGCCGACGCCCGGGCTCTGGTTACACTGGGGCCACCGCGCTCGCTGTGGAGCCGGTCTGAGAAACCAGGAGCCTGTCCCGCGTGCCCGCCCGAACGCCGAAACGATCACGACTGAGCCAACGCTGGCCGTTGCTGCGCCGCCTGTTCGGCAAAGGCCTGCCCGCCAGCGCCGGCCACGATGCCCACGCTGCGACCATCCGCGATTATTTCCGCGACAAGGCCAAAAGCCAGGGCTACACCCTCAGCCGCAGTCAGCAGCAAGTCATCGACTGCATGGCGCAGCAAGCCAGCGTGCTGCTCGGCGACAGCGGCCACACCCCGCCGAGTCTGTACCTGTACGGCGCCGTAGGGCGCGGTAAGAGCTGGTTGCTCGACGGTTTTTTCCAGGCGCTGCCGATCACACGCAAACGCCACCTGCATTTCCATCAGTTTTTTGCCCGGTTGCACGACGGCATGTTCCGCCATCGCCAGGAGGAAGACGCGCTGGAAATCACCCTGGATGAGTTGCTGGAAGATTGCCAAGTGCTGTGTTTCGACGAGTTTCACGTGCATGACATTGGCGACGCGATGCTGATCACGCGGCTGTTCAAGGCCCTGTTCAAACGGCAGATCATGCTCCTGGTGACCTCCAACTATGCACCCGAGGGCCTGCTGCCCAATCCGCTGTATCACGCGCGCTTCAAACCGGTGATCGAGCTGATCAACACGCGCATGCAAGTGATGGAAGTCGGCGGCGCCCACGACTACCGCGCACTCAACCGCCAACACACGCATCAAGTGTTTACCCAAGGACATTACGTCTGGCCGGCGACAGCAGCTCAACGCCAGGCCCTGAACCTGCCACCAGCCGACGCGCCTGCCCTGGCCCTTGAGGTTGGCAAACGTCAGTTGCAGGCGCGTTTATGCGAGGGCCGAAGAGTCGCGTTCACCTTCAACGACCTGTGCGAACAGCCAACGGCAGTGATGGATTATCTGCAACTGTGCCAGCGTTTCGACCAGTGGATCATCGATGACCTGCCGCAGCTCGGCGAGTGTCCGATCGCCGTGCAACAGCGCTTCATCAATCTGATCGACGTGCTCTACGATCAGGACAAACACCTGACCTTGCTCGGCCACTTGCCGCTGGGCCAGAGCCTGGAAGGTCACGCCATTGACTTGGCGCGCACGCGCAGCCGGTTGGGGCAATTGCAGGAAATCCAGGCTCCCAACTGACTCCCCATCCTGTGAGAGCGAGCCCTGTGGGAGCGAGCCTGCTCGCTCCCACCAGGTCCCGGGACAACTCAAAATCCGTTCAGCATCCGCTTTACCGCTATCATGTCGCCCATTCCAGCGCCCCCGCGTCGCTCCACCGATCAATAGCGAAACCCGACATGCACACCCTTGCTCAACTAAGCGCCGGCGAGCTGTCCGGCATTACCCGCCTCGACCTGTCTTGCGGGCTGACCGAATTCCCCAACGAAATTTTCCAACTCGCCGAGACGCTGGAGGTGCTCAACCTCAGCGGCAACGCGTTATCCAGCCTGCCCGCTGACCTGCATCGCCTGACTCGCCTGCGCGTGCTGTTCTGCTCCGACAACCATTTCACCGAACTGCCGGCCTGCCTCGGCCAGTGCACCGCGCTGACCATGGTCGGCTTCAAGGCCAACCGCATCGTCAATGTGCCCGGTGCCGCCCTGCCGCCGCAGCTGCGCTGGCTGATCCTCACCGATAACCGCATCGAAAGTCTGCCCAGCGAACTCGGTGAACGCCCCGCTTTGCAGAAGCTCATGCTCGCCGGCAATCGCCTGCAATCGCTGCCAGACTCCCTGCGCCACTGCCATCGGCTGGAATTGCTGCGCATCGCTGCCAACCAACTCAGCGAACTGCCGCAGTGGTTGCTGACCTTGCCGAGCCTGACCTGGCTGGCCTACGCCGGCAATCCGCTGGAGACCGAAGCCGATGCCGCTGCCCTTGAGGCCACGCCGCTGATCGACTGGTCGACGCTGCGTCTGGAACAGCAATTGGGCGAAGGCGCTTCCGGGGTGATTTCCCGGGCGCTCTGGCAGCACGACGACGGCACGGCGCAGACGGTTGCGGTGAAGCTGTACAAAGGCGAGATGACCAGCGACGGTTCGCCGTTGCATGAGATGAACGCTTGCATCACCGCAGGCCTGCACCCGAACCTGATCCGCGTCGAAGGGCGAATCAGCGGCCATCCCGATCAACAGCAGGGGCTGGTGATGCAACTGATTGATCCGAGCTTCGGCAATCTCGCCGGCTTGCCCAGCCTGGACTCGTGCTCGCGGGATGTTTATGCCGAAGATCGCCGGTTCTCCGCCGACGTAGCCCTGCGCGTCGCCAAAGGCATCGCATCAGCGGCCGAGCACCTGCACCGCCAAGGCATCACCCACGGCGATCTGTATGGCCACAACATTCTGTTGAACGATCAGGGCGATTGTCTGCTGGGGGATTTCGGCGCGGCGTCGTTTCATGCCACCGGCGATGATGTGCAGACGCGCGCATTGCAGCGCCTGGAAGTCCGTGCGTTCGGTGTGTTGTTGGGGGAATTGCTGGAGCGTGTCGACTCAGGATTGAGTACGGAGCGGCGCGCGCAACTGGAGGCGCTGGAACGACGTTGCTGTCAGGCCGATGTGCTGGGGCGGCCGGGGTTCAGTGAAGTCATTGAGGTGCTGGAGAATCTGTGACCGCTGCGCAGTCATTCGCGAGCAGGCTCGCTCCCACAATGGAATGTATTTCAAATGTGGGAGCGAGCCTGCTCGCGAAGAGGTCATTACTGGCGCGACAGATCAGCCAGCCAGACCAACGAACATGTCCTGCACGTCATCATGGTTGTCGAGGCCTTCGAGGAATGCTTCGACTTCAGCCATCTGCTCGTCGCTCAAGCCGCTGACCGGGTTCTTCGGCTGGTAGCCGAGCTTGGCCGAGAGCACGGTGAAGCCTTGTTCCGGCAGGGCTTTCTGCACGGCGTCGAGGTCGGTCGGGTCGGTGAGGAACAGCGTCGCGCCCTCTTCACCCGGCTCGAAATCCTGGGCACCGGCTTCGATCGCAGCCATTTCCGGATCGGCATCCGGGCTGTCCGGCGCGGCTTCGATCATGCCGACGTGGTTGAACATCCACGCCACCGAACCGGAAGCGCCCAACTGGCCCTTGCGGAACGCCACACGGATTTCCGCGACGGTGCGGTTGATGTTGTCGGTGACGCATTCGACGATCAGCGGCACCTGATGCGGCGCGAAGCCTTCGTAGGTCACGCGATGGTATTGCACGGTTTCACCCAGCAAACCGGCGCCTTTCTTGATTGCGCGATCGAGGGTTTCTTTTGGCATCGAGGCTTTCTTCGCCTGCTCGACCACCAGACGCAGGTGTGCGTTGGTGGCGGTATCGGCACCGTTGCGTGCAGCAATGGTGATTTCCTTCACCAGTTTGCCGAAGATCTTCCCTTTGGCGTTGGCTGCCGCTTCTTTGTGTTTAACCTTCCACTGTGCGCCCATTACTCACTCTCTTGATCTGTGGCGCCGAGACATCTATTGGCCGACGCGTGGCGGCAAGTTTATACGGCCTAAAGTCGGCAATCGACCAAAAAAACAGCCGACGGAATCGACATCTTCACCAAAGCATGTAGGGGGATTCTGAAAAGCGCCTTTGACATGACCATTCAGGCCGACGGTTTCGTACCCTTGAAACCCCGTATCGCCTGACAGGGCCTGCTCGAATGCTCAATGACAAGGAAAGTCCCTTCACCCTTACGCTGACCGACAGCGGATTGCGCCTGCCGGTGGTGCGTTTTCGCGGCGAGGAAGCGCTGAACCAGCCTTACCGTTTCGACATCGAACTGCTCGGCCTGGCCCCGGCCATCGTCCCGGGATCCTTTCTGCACCGGCCGGCCTTTCTGCGGCTCAGTGAGCAGCACGGGTTCCACGGCGTCATTTCCAGCGCCAGCTGCGAACATCGCGGGACCCATCGGGTCGGCTATCGACTGATTCTGGTGCCGCATCTGCAACAACTGGCGCAAACGCACAAGCGCCGCGTGTTTACTCACCTGAGTACGCCGCAGATCATCCAGCAACTGCTCGAAGAACATGCCCTGCCAGCGCACAGCTACCGCATTGAAATGAGCGTCGGTCACTACCCGGCAAGGGCGTTTTGCATTCAGTACGAAGAAAGCGATCTGGCACTGCTGCAGCGGCTATGCGAAGACGAAGGCATCCACTATCACTTCGAACATGGGCCGGACGGACACGTCGTGGTGTTCGCCGACGACAGCCTGAGCCTGCCCCAGCAACCGGTCGAAATCCCCTTCAATGTCGATGAGCAACCCCCATCGCCCTGCGTCAGCGCACTCTATCAACAGCATCGCGCGGCGCCGACGCCGATGCTGCATGCAGTGCGCAATCGTGGCCAGCCAACCGGCAACGCCGAAGCCGCCAACGAGGTCTCCACCGAGTTGCCGATGCCCACGCGATCGCCGGAACGTCTGCACGCCGAACAGCGCAGCCGCCGTCATCTGCAACGCCAGCGCTGCCAGTTGCGTTCCATTCACGGGCGCAGTGATTGCAGCGATTTGCTCAGTGGACGACTGCTGCTTGTGGCCGACCATCCGATTCATCATTTCAACGAACAATGGCTGATATGCGCCGTGCGCCACCAAGGGCAGCACCCTTCGATCCTTGATCCGACGCCAAGCGTTCAGCGTTATCACAACGACTTCACTGCGCAGCCCTGGTCGACCGACTTCCGTCCGCCACTCAAACAAGCTCGCCCGAACATTGCCGGTTATCACTTGGCGAAAGTCGCGGGTGCGCCTGGGCAACCTGCGCAAGTGGACGAAAACGGCTGCCTCGCTGTAAGCCTGTGGCCGTCTGCGGATAAATCCGCCAGCGACGCCCTGTGGTTGCCGATCGCCATGAGCCGGCTCAGCGGCCCCGTCGCCATCGATCAATTACCGCGTGCCGGCAGTGACGTGTGGGTGAGTTTCCTCGACAGCGATCCGGACCGACCGATCCTGTGCCTCAGCCACGCACGCCAGCCACCGGAGCGCGAATCAGCGCCCGCGCGCGACAGCCTGTTGCTCGACTGGCTGAGCCACCGCGCCGATCATTGATCGGCGCCTCAGCCTTTGTCCGCCTTGCCCGCCGCCGCCGCGAATTTCGCTAGGCGCACGTCCAGATGCCGAGGCCGGCGCCCGTGATCTTCGGCGCGCTCCTTGCGGCGGATGGCGTTGCGCACCATCAGCGAGCCGAGGTAGCGAATCGGTTCCGGCGGGAAATAACCCAGCGGCCCGTTGACCAGCGGCGAACGGGTCCACGGGTTATCCAGGCCCTGCACCAGCGCGGCGAGAATCTGCCCGCCCATATGACACGGGCCGACGCCGCTGCCGGAATAACCGAAGCCGTAAAACACGTTGCCCGCCGAGCTCATCTGGCCGAAAAACGGTAAACCGGTCACCGAGCGATCCGACGGGCCGTTCCACGTCGCGTCGATTTTGACCTCGGCGAACGCCGGGAAAAAATCCGCGAGACTGCGCTTGAGCAAGCCGGCATAAGGCGACGGCTGATCGAACACCGGCAGCATCCGCCCGCCATAGGCGAAGGTGTTGCCGCCCTTGCCGAGCATGATCCGGCCGTCCGGGGTGTTGTGGTAGTAATGCACGAAAATCCGCGAATCGAGGACGCTGACGCCGCTGGTCAAACCGATTTGCTGCAGCAGGTCCGGGCGCGGTTCGGTGATCAGCATGTCACTGGAAACGATCGCCACACTGCGCTCGAACTGAGGAAACGCGCGGGCCATCCACGCATTCATCGCCAGCACCACGCGGTCGGCGATGACCTTGCCGCTGGGTGTGTGGATGCGTGCCGGGCGGCCCTCTTCCAGCCCGGTCATCGCCGTGCCTTCATGTATCTTCACGCCCAATTGCAGCGCCACCCGGCGCAGACCGCGTACCAGTTTGCCCGGTTGCACGCTGGCAGCCGCCGGGGAAAACCAGCCCTCTAGGTGTTTTGCTGAGCCAGCCATGCGCTGCACATCGGCGAGCGGGCGCTGGCTGAACGAGTTGATGCCATTACGCTCCAGCGCCGCGATCACCGCATCAGTTGCGCCGACCTGGGCGCGATTGGTCGCGGTGTACAGCGTGCCGTCGAGGCGGTAGTCGGCATCGACGCCGTACTGCTCGCAGAACTCGCCGATCGCATGGATGCTGCGCTCCGATCCCCTGACCAGACGCACCGCTTCTTCGACGCCGAACAAGCGCTCCAGGGTGAAATACTTGGCCGACCATGACAGTGCGCAACCACCGTTACGGCCACTGGCGCCGGCACCGCAGATGTCTGCTTCGATCAGCAGCACCTCCAGCTCCGGGTTTTGCTGCTTGAGCATGATCGCCGTCCACAATCCGGTGTAACCACCGCCAACGATGCACACATCCGTGCGCACCTCGCCTTGCAGCGGTGGACACTGCTCGGATGGGTCGGCCTGCAAGGCTTGCTCGAGCCAGAACGGTCGCATGGGAAATCTCCAGTCAGAAAGCCACGACGCAGCCTGCCGCGCACCGCGCAGCAGGCCACGGGGCGAAGGGTTTCAGGAACGCAGCGGTTTGACGCTCAGCGGGCAGTTGGGGATCGCCGCGCGCGGCTCCATCACGCCGACCGGCCGACTGTTCCAGTGCGGAATCAGCACCAGCGCCGAGAACAGCGCGCATCCGGCGAAGACGATAAACACCGTCACCGAGTCGAAGTAGCCCGGCAGCAAACCGCCGAGCACCGCGCCAACGGAGCCGCAGCCGTTGACGAAACCGGCGGCGGTGGCACCGGCCTTGGCCTTGCCGAAATCGATGGCCGCCGCACCGCTGATCATCGAGTCCGGGCCGTACAACGTCAGGCCCATGACGAACAGCAACGCGACAACGAGCAACACGCTGCCGGTGTTCAGCGCAGCCATGAACAGCGCCAGCGTCACGGTCAGCGCCAGCAGACTCAGCACGCAGGCCGGCATGCGTCGGGCGCCGAACAGTTTGTCCGAGGCCAGGCCGATCATGATCGGCCCGAGCAATCCGGCCAGTTCAAACGCGGTGGGAATGATCGCCGCGCCGACCTTGCCGACACTGGGCATCTGTTCGAAAACAATCACAGGGCCCCACAACAGAATCGCGTAGCGCGCCGGTTTCAGCAGGAAATACGCCAGGCCCAGCACCAGCACCGTGCGGTTGCGCAGGATTTCCTTCAACGGCTCCCAGACGCTGAGTTTGCTGTTGGCTGCGGCTTCTTCGGCGGTCAGTTCCGGCTCGGGCTCCACCGCCGGCAAGCCGACGTCTTCCGGTTTGTTGCGCTGGAAGATAAAGAACAGCACGGCGACCACCGCGACCACCGCCGCGCTGGAAATGAATGCCGCGTGCCAGGTGCCGACCAGCGTGTAGGCCCACCAGCCGGCGAACGGCGAGGCGACCAGACCACCAAACGCGTAACAGGAACTCCACAAGCCGAGCACCCGCCCGCGCTGCTCAGACGGGAAGAAGCTGCCAAGATTTTTACACAGCCCGGACCAGCCAGTGGACTGCGCCAAACCTTGAATCAACATGCACGTGGCGAAGATCGGCAATGTAGCGAAACTGCCCATCACCAGCGCCGCAGCGGCGGATATCAGCAAACCGCCAAGCACGACGACTCTTGGACCGAAGCGATCGGCGAGCATGCCCCAAGTGAACTGTCCGAGGGCATACGCCGCCAGATAGATCGCGTCGAGGTTGGCCATGGCCATTTTGTCGAGGGTGAAATCAGGGTCCTCGGCGATGCCCAGTTTGGCTACCG
This sequence comes from Pseudomonas sp. Marseille-Q5117, assembly GCF_946901175.1. Classification (NCBI taxonomy): domain Bacteria; kingdom Pseudomonadati; phylum Pseudomonadota; class Gammaproteobacteria; order Pseudomonadales; family Pseudomonadaceae; genus Pseudomonas; species Pseudomonas sp. Marseille-Q5117. The sequence goes on from NZ_CAMPPP010000001.1 coordinate 84,898, forward strand.
AAAAGGCTTTGCGGGTGAAGTAGAACGCGGCGTACGCGAGCCAGGTAATAGCGAAGATCTGCACGCGCCAACGCGCCAGGGTGCCGATGTGCTTGTTCATGGTGGTTCTGACCTCAGGGTGTGAGTGTGCCGGCAGAATCGATTAAGAAAAACGCCTGTGTTTTTTATTGTTGAGCACTGCGTTACCGCCCCTTCCCTTCGGCGATAGCGGTCAGATGAGTCTGCTGTTGCACGCACAGGCTCATGGGCCGGCGCTGCTGTTCGACCGAACAGTCAGCGATGGCGTGAGCCGATCAAAGCAATTACTGTTTAATAAATAAAATCGATTTATCGTATTTCACACATAAGCTGAGCTTGTTACTGGAGCCACCATGTCCGTCTCTCACGCCCAACTCAAAGCGTTCCACGCGGTGGCCGTCCATGGCAGCTTCACCCGCGCCGCCGAGCGGCTTTATCTGACGCAACCAGCGATTTCCGACCAGGTACGCAAACTCGAAGAACGCTTCGGCGTGCTGCTGTTTCACCGCAATAAACGTTCCGTGCGCCTGACCGACCTGGGCGAGCGCCTGCTGGCGATCACCCAGCGCCTGTTCGTGATCGAAGCCGAAGCGCAGGAATTGCTGCAGGAATCCCAGGCCCTGCAGACCGGCAGCCTGATTCTCGCGGTGGACGCGCCGATCCACGTGTTGCCGCAGATCGCACGGTTCTGCGAACGCTACCCGGGCATCAGCGTGAAAATCGAAACCGGCAATACCGATGAATCGCTGTTTCGCCTGTTCAACTATCAGGCCGATCTGGCGCTGCTCGGCCGCGACGTGACCGATGAACGCTTGCTGTGCGTGCCGTTGCGCAACGATCCGATGGTGGCGTTCGTTTCGCGCAATCATCCGTGGGCCGAGCGCGAATCGATCTGTCTGGCCGATCTGGATGACACGCCACTGGTGCTGCGTGAGATCGGTTCAGTAACCCGGCAGACCCTGGAAGAGGAAATGGCTCGAGCGGGCTTGCGCATTCGCCCGGCAATTCAGGTTGAAGGTCGGGAAGCGGCGCGCGAAGCCGTGGTGGTGGGGATCGGAGTTGGTGTGGTTTCAGCGGCGGAGTTCGGCGCCGACTCACGGGTCTGCGCGTTGCCGATCACCGACTGCACGAGGCGCCTGACCGAAACCCTGGTGTGCTTGCGCGAACAGAGTTCGCGGCGGGTGGTGGCGACGTTTCTCGATATGGTTCGCGAGAGCCTGACCTGACTCACTCCCTGTCCTGATCGTTCCCACGCTCTGCGTGGGAATGCCTCAACGGACGCTCCGCGTTCGGCTATTGGATGGGACGCAGAGCGTCCCGGGCTGCGTTCCCACGCAGAGCGTGGGAACGATCACGGTGCGGCTGGCGCCAGATCAAAAAACGCCTGAATCAGGCGCAACTCGCGCCGGCGCTCCATGCAGCCAATCATGTGCCGGTTCACCAGCCCTTCCCCGCCAATCGGGACCGCCACCACGCGCGGGTCATGACTGACCTCCACCGATGACACCACACCGACCCCCAACTCGGCCGCGACCGCTTCGGTCACCGCCTCGCGACTGTCCAGCTCCAGCAACACCCGCGGCTGAATCGACGCCTGCATACACGCCTGGTCAAACGTGCGCCGGGTAATCGAAGTCGGCTCGCGCAGGACCATGATCACTTGGTCCAGCTCCTTGAGTTTCACTTCGCCTGAGCGATTCGCCCAGCGATGCCCCGCCGGCACCAGCGCGCAGATCCGCGATTCGCTCAGCGCTTGCAGATGCAGGCCCTTGCGCGGCTCGACCTCGGTCAGCACCGCGACATCGGCGTGTTCCGACAACAGCGCCGCCAGGGTTTCCTGCGCGTTGCCCAGACGCAGGTTGACGGTGATGCCCGGATAGCGTGCGCGCAGGCTTGCCAGCATCGGCATGACCATGTGCGGCCCATCCGCCGCCACCTCCAGACGCCCGGTCAGTAACTGCCGATTGGCCTCGAGCAGCGTCTGCGCTTCTTCCGCCAGGCCGAACATGGCGCGGGTGATCGCTGCCAGTTTGGTGCCCTCCTCGGTCAATTCCACCCGTCGCGCGGTACGCCGCAGCAAAGTGATCTGGTAATGCTCTTCCAGTGCCTTGATGTGTCCGGTGACTGCCGGCTGGCTGATGAACAACCGCGCAGCCGCGCGGGTGAAGCTGCCTTCGCGGGCCACGGCATCGAAGGCGCGCAGCTGAAACAGGTTCATGGATAACCCTCACTGATGGCTGGCATAACAACAAACAATTTGATTGATGCAACGGCGAATTGCAACGTAGGCCCCGTAGCTTCATCCCACAGCGTTTTCGCGAGGACACACGAATGAGTACCGCCGCACCGATTCTGCTCACTCCCGGCCCGTTGACCACTTCGGCCCGCACCCGTCAGGCCATGATGGTCGACTGGGGTTCGTGGGATGACCGCTTCAACCAGCTGACCGCCAGCCTGTGCGAGCAATTACTGGCCATCCTCAACGGCGCCGCCAGCCACCATTGCGTACCGTTACAGGGCAGCGGCACCTTCGCTGTCGAAGCGGCGATCGGCACGTTGGTGCCGCGCGACGGCAAAATCCTCGTGCTGATCAATGGCGCGTATGGCAAGCGTCTGGCGAAGATCTGCGAAGTGCTCGGCCGGTCGTTCAGCACCTTCGAAACCGCCGAAGACGAACCGACCACCGCCGCCGACGTCGACCGCTTGCTGCGCGCCGACTCTGACATTACGCACGTGGCGCTGATCCACTGCGAAACCAGCACCGGCATTCTCAATCCGCTGGCAGAAATCGCCGAGGTCGTTGCGCAACACGGCAAACGTCTGATCATCGACGCCATGAGCTCATTCGGCGCATTGCCCGTGGATGCGCAAAACGTACCGTTCGACGCGCTGATCGCCGCCTCCGGCAAGTGCCTGGAAGGCGTACCGGGCATGGGTTTTGTCTTCGCCCGCAAGGAATCGCTGGCCGCCGCGGCTGGCAACTCGCACTCGCTGGCGATGGACCTGTACGACCAGCACGCCTACATGATGAAAACCGGGCAATGGCGCTTCACCCCGCCCACCCATGTGGTCGCGGCGCTGCACGAAGCACTGCTGCAATACAGCGAAGAAGGCGGCCTGCCGGCGCGGCATGCGCGATATGCGGCGAACTGTCAGGCGCTGATGGAAGAGATGAACAAGCTCGGCTTGCGCAGCTTCCTGTCGGCGGCGATTCAGGCGCCGATCATCGCCACGTTCCATGCCCCGCAGGATCCGCGCTACCAGTTCAAGGACTTCTATGAGCGGGTCAAGGCCAAGGGTTACATCCTCTACCCCGGCAAACTGACCCAGGTCGAAACTTTCCGCGTCGGCTGCATCGGCCACGTCACCCCGGACGAAATGCGCCAGGCCGTAGCAGCAGTGGGTGAAGTGCTGCGCGAAATGGAAGTGCTCGGCATCTGAGCCTCACCATAAATCCCCTGTGGGAGCGAGCCTGCTCGCGAAAGCGTCGTCTTAGGCGACACATAGGCTGATGTCAGACCGCTTTCGCGAGCAGGCTCGCTCCCACATTTTGATCTCATATTCAAATCAGGAATTCACGCCATGAACTACACCAATCCAAGCAAGCTGCAAGCCGCGATCCTCGACTGGGCCGGTACCGTGGTCGATTTCGGCTCGTTCGCGCCGACGCAGATCTTCGTCGAAGCCTTCGCCGAGTTCGATGTGCAGGTGTCGATTGAAGAGGCCCGTGGCCCGATGGGCATGGGCAAGTGGGACCACATCCGCACCCTCTGTGATCAGCCGCAAGTGGCCGAGCGTTATCGCAAGGTATTCGGTCGCACGCCGACCGACGATGATGTTACCGCTATCTACAACCGCTTCATGCCGCTGCAGATCGAGAAAATCGCCGAGCACTCGGCCCTGATTCCCGGCGCGCTGGACGCCATCGCCCAACTGCGCGCGCAAGGCATCAAGATCGGTTCCTGCTCCGGCTACCCGAAAGCAGTCATGGACAAAGTCGTCGAACTCGCCGCCAGCAACGGCTACGTCGCCGACCACGTGGTCGCGACCGACGAAGTGCCCAACGGTCGTCCATGGCCGGCGCAGGCGTTGGCCAACGTGATCGCTCTGGGCATCGACGATGTTGCAGCGTGCGTGAAGATCGACGACACCGTGCCGGGCATTCTCGAAGGTCGCCGGGCCGGCATGTGGACGGTTGCGCTGATTTGCTCGGGCAACGCGTTGGGTCTGGACTATGAAGGTTTCCGCGCGTTGGGCAGCGATGAACTCGCCAGTGAGCGCAAGCGCATCCACGCGCTGTTCGCAGATTCGCGGCCGCATTACATGATCGACACTATCAGCGATTTGCCGGAAGTCATCGCCGACATCAACAAGCGTCTGGCCAACGGGGAGATGCCGCAAAACGCTTGAGGCTGGAAAACTAAAACACCGCTGATTGCAATCAGCGGTGTTTTTTTTGCACTGTCTTGAGTAAAGACATCGCTTGATTATGACTTATTCGGAAATAAGGTTACCTTGCGCATCGTACGCAAGACCATCGGGATGTTTAACACTTCCGTCCGGCAATTGTTCAGTTCCATCTTCCCAGACAATACGGCCATCCGGATATTCAACGGTATTATCCGGCCAGACGATTCGCCCGTCCGGATACTCTACCCGGCCGTCTTCATATTGAATGATACCGTCGGGACGCTTGATCGAAGTTTTATCTACAGCGACTACGCTGCCGTCAGGCAGTGTGGTGGAGCCATCGACATTGACTTTCGCACCAATTGTTTGAATCAGCGTTATCAAGGCCACAGGATCGATGTTGATGTTAAGGGTCGGCCATGGCATTGGCGGACGCTTGGTGTCAACCGGGGCCACAGGTTTGGTCGGCACCACTGGTTTGGTTGGCGCTACTGGCTTGGTTGGCGCTACTGGCTTGGTCGGCGCTACCGGCTTGGTCGGCGCCACTGGTTTGGTTGGAATTACTGGCTTGGTTGGCGCAACTGGCTTTGTTGGTGTTACCGGCTTTGACGTAGTGGTAGTAGGGCGAGGCTTCGAGATCGGACTTTTCATATTCACACTCAAATTGATAAATATAGTTTTGATCTTTAATAGCAAACTAAAGAGCCGACCCGACAATAATCACGCACAACCAACTATTCAAACCAAAAGAAACCACAAGATATAAACAACATAGAGTTACGCTGCGCAGACCAACGCACAACAATAACTTTCAATAAACCGAAGTCATAAACCGTAAAACTTGCACTTCGATTGATTGCAAATATCATCACGCCGCAGGTTGGCATGTATTGATCGCGACCATCGGCTACATCGCTGCAAATCCGCGCCGTCCCTGCAGGCCACCCGTGTGGGCAAAGACCAGACGCGTGCCGACCGCGAATTCGCCTGACTCGACATGCTGCTTGAGCGCCAGCAAGGCCTTGCCGGTGTACAGCGGTTCCAAAGGGATGCCGCTGGTTTGCTCGGTCTGATTGATGAAGGTCAGCAACGCCTGGTCAACTTTGGCGAAACCACCGCGGCTGGCATCGATCAGTTGATAGTCCGCCGCAGGCTCGGTGGCGTGCGCGAGGATCGACTCGATGTTCGGCGCTACGCCGTGATCATCCGGCACTGCCAGAGCACCGTACACCACGCGCTTGCCTTGCTCGGCGAGCGCCAGTCCGGCCAGTGTCGTGCCGGTGCCACAGGCCAGCCACCAGGCGTCGAAATCATTCCAGCCGAGCTTGGCCAATTGCTCTTCGGCCTGCTGCCTGATCGCTGCGCAACCCAAGGCGCTGGCCAGTCCACCACCGCCCTCGGGCACCGCATGCAGCGTCGGAAATTGCGCTTGCCATGGCACCCAGAATCCCGCTTCGTGCCGTGCGCGGTAGCCGGCGTAACCGAGCCAATGCAACTGCATGCCGAACGCTTGCAGATCCCGCACTGTCGGCGTGTCCTGCGGGTGCCCGCGCAGCAGCCCCACGGTTTTGAAACCCAGCCGTTTGCCCGCCGCCGCCAGCGCGTGCAGGTGATTGGAATGCGCACCGCCAAGGCTGATGATGCCCTCGGCGCCGGCACGCTCGGCGGCTTTGAGATGCTCAACGAGTTTGAACCACTTATTGCCGCTGATCAGCGGGTCGATGCGGTCCAGGCGCAGGATCGCGACCTCGATGCCGGCGTCTGCCAGCCAGCCCAGATAGAGCGGTTCGAGAGGGGCCGGGGGTAGCCAGTTGGGGGGAGGCAAAAGCATGGGCACTGCACAATCTGGAAAAGACCACATACTAGTAGGAGCTGCCGCAGGCTGCGATCTTTTGATCTTGCTTTTGAAATCAGGATCAACAGATCGCAGCCTTCGGCAGCTCCTACAAAATGTGCTTACAACTCTGCCGCCAGCCGCGAACCCTGATTGATCGCGCGCTTGGCGTCCAGCTCCGCCGCGACATCCGCGCCGCCGATCAAGTGCACGTTCTGCCCGGCTTCAACCAGACCATCGTGCAACTCACGCAACGGATCCTGCCCCGCACAGATCACGATGTTGTCCACCGCCAGCAGTTGCGGCTCACCGCTTTCGCCGATGCGAATGTGCAAGCCTTGGTCATCGATGCTCAGGTATTCGACGCTGTTGAGCATCTGCACCTGCTTGTTCTTCAGACCGGTGCGATGAATCCAGCCGGTGGTTTTGCCCAGACCGTCGCCGACCTTGGTCTTCTTGCGCTGCAACAGGAACACCTCACGGGCCGGCGCATGCGGTGCCGCTTTGATGCCCGCCACACCACCACGGGCCTCCAGTTGCGTGTCGATGCCCCACTCCTTCCAGAACGCCGCGCGATCCAGACTGGTGGCTACGCCTTGATGAACGAGGAATTCGGAGACATCGAAACCGATCCCGCCAGCACCGATTACCGCGACACGCTTGCCGACCGGTTTGCGCTCGAGGATCACGTCCAGATAACTCAGCACCTTGGCATTCTCGACGCCGGGAATCGCCGGCACGCGCGGGGCGATACCGGTGGCGAGGATGATTTCGTCGTAACCGCCTTCAACCAGCTTGGCCACGTCGACCCGTGCGTTCAGGCACACCTCGACATTGGTGGTTTGCAGCTTGCGGTTGAAGTAGCGAAGGGTTTCGAAAAACTCTTCCTTGCCCGGCACACGCTTGGCAATGTTGAACTGCCCGCCAATCTCGCTGGCTGAATCGAACAGCGTCACCTGATGACCGCGCTCGGCGGCCACGGTAGCGGCGGACAAACCGGCAGGACCGGCACCGACCACGGCGATTTTCTTGATCTGCTGCACCGGCAGGTAATTGAGTTCGGTTTCGTGGCAGGCACGCGGGTTGACCAGGCAACTGGTGAGCTTGCCGCCAAAGGTGTGGTCGAGGCACGCCTGGTTGCAGCCGATGCAGGTGTTGATTTCGTCGGCACGGCCTTCAGCGGCCTTGTTGACGAACTCCGGGTCGGCGAGGAACGGCCGCGCCATCGAGACCATGTCGGCATCGCCCTCGGCAAGAATCTGCTCGGCAATTTCCGGGGTATTGATGCGGTTGGTGGTGATCAGCGGAATACTCACCGAGCCGCGCAACTTGGCCGTGACCTTGCTGAACGCTGCACGCGGAACCTTGGTGGCGATGGTCGGAATCCGCGCTTCGTGCCAGCCGATACCGGTGTTGATGATGGTCGCGCCCGCCTGTTCGATGGCTTTGGCCAGCATGACGATTTCATCCCAGGTGCTGCCACCTTCGACCAGATCGAGCATCGACAGGCGGAAGATGATGATGAAATTCGGCCCGACCGCTTCGCGCACACGACGGACAATTTCTACCGGCAGGCGCATGCGGTTTTCGTAGCTGCCACCCCAGCGGTCGGTGCGGTGGTTGGTGTGCGCGGCGAGGAACTGGTTAATGAAGTAACCTTCCGAGCCCATGATCTCGACGCCGTCGTATTCGGCAGTTTGCGCCAATACCGAGCAGGTGACGAAATCGCTGATCTGCTTCTCGATGCCCTCTTCGTCCAGCTCTTTGGGCTTGAACGGGTTGATCGGCGCTTGAATCGCGCTCGGTGCTACCTGTTTCGGGCTGTAGGCATAGCGGCCGGCGTGGAGAATCTGCATGCAGATCTTGCCGCCCGCCTCGTGCACCGCGCGAGTGACAATGCGGTGCTTGAGCGCCTCTTCCTCGGTAGTGAGCTTGGCCGCGCCGGAATACACGCCGCCCTCATCATTCGGGCCAATGCCGCCAGTGACCATCAGGCCGACACCGCCACGGGCACGTTCGGCGAAGTACGCCGCCATGCGCTCGAAACCACCCGGCTTTTCTTCAAGGCCAGTGTGCATCGAGCCCATCAGGGTGCGGTTGCGCAGCGTGGTGAATCCCAGGTCCAGCGGGGCCAGCAAATGCGGGTAATGAGCGGCGGTCATCGGTAACTCCACAACGAGCGATCACGGAAAAGTTGCGGGAGCTCTGCGTCCCCCGTCAGTCATGTTCGACAGACTAAGAGTCGCACCGCTGTCACTCAATGACCGTAACTGACAAGTTATTGATCCAAATGCACAGCGCCCCTTGGCAACCCGGGCCATGGGCCCTACCCTAGTCGGCACATCCTGTACCCGGCTGTTGTTGGTTTTCATGCGCAAACTTCTGTATCTGTTTTTCTCCATGGCCCTCGTTGCCGCCCTGACCACCTACGCCATGTGGGCGGCAGACCGGCCGGCGGGGCATTACCTGTCGGACCTGCGCATCAAGCTCGCCGTCAATCAGGGCACGCCCGCCGACCGTGGCAATCTGCTCGGCATTCAGCCCGAACTGTTCCCCACCGATTACCAAAGCTCCGCACGCCTGCACCGCAAGCTCGCGGCGTATTTGCAGCAGGCCCGCGATCAAGGCTTGCTCAACGAAAAAACCGTGGTGGTGTTGCCCGAGCACGTCGGCACCTGGCTGATGATCAGCGGCGAGAAAGACGAGTTGTATCAGGCGCCAACGCTGGCGGAGGCAATGAACTGGCTGGCGGCGAGCAATCCACTGCTGTTTGCCCGAGCGTGGCTGCGGGCCAAGGGCGAGCAACGCCTGGATGACGCTTATCTGCGGATGAAAGCCAAGGCCATGGCCAAGGATTACCAGGCGCTGTTCGGCGGTCTGGCCAAGGAGTTCCAGGTCACTCTGGTCGCCGGCTCCATCGTGCTGCCGGAGCCCAGCATCCGCGACGGCCGGCTCAAGCCCGGCAGCGGCGCCCTGTTCAACAGCAGCGTGGTGTTTGGTCGCGACGGCGTACCGTTGGGCCAGCCGCAACGGCAGATGCATCCGACCTTCGATCAGCAAGGTGTGATTCAGGCCGAAGACAAACACGCCATCCAGGTGGTCGACACACCGGCCGGTCGCCTGGGCATCCTGATCGGCAGTGACAGCTGGTACCCCGCCAACTACCGCACCCTCGATGAGCAAGGCGCGCAACTGGTGGCGGTGCCGGCGCAGGTTATCGGCCAAGGCGCCTGGGACAAGCCATGGCGTGGCTACAAGGGCTCGAGCACGCCGGGCTCGGTCAGCCTCAAGCCCGGCGACCTCAGTGAAGGTCAAGCCTGGCATCGACTGACCCTCACCGCGCAACCGCCAAGCAGCCACGCGATTGCCGGCGTCAGTGTGTTCATGCGCGGGCAGTTCTGGGACAAGCCGAGCACCGGCACAAGCTTTCTCAGCAGCAACGGCCAACATTTCGCCGATGGCGAGGCTCGTGGTGCGCGCTTGCTGAACGTCTGGCTGTAAACCATGAAGCCGCAGCCGATGCGCCTCGGGGATCTGTCGGTGGGTTTCGTCCATAGTCTGGCCGACGCCGTGCGCAGCCACGACGTCGATCCGCTGCCTCTGCTTGAACAATATGGCCTTGATGCCGCGCGACTGGCCGAGGCCGGGGCGCGCTTGTCGATCCCGCGATACATGCGCCTGGGCCATGCAGCGATTCAACTCACCGGCGATCCGGCTCTGGGCCTGCGCATGGGCCGGATGATCCGCTTGAATCAGGCCGGTCTGGCCGGCATCACTGCGGCGCAAGCGCCCACCGTGCGTGAAGCAGCCCGCTGCCTGACGCGCTTCGAGCCGCTCTACGGCTCCAACTATCGCGGGCAGTCCAGTTTTCACGAAGATGCCAACGGTGCGTGGCTGCGCTTCTACTCGATCAGCCCGTACAACGCCTATAACCGCTTCGTGGTCGACTCGATCCTCGCCGGCTGGCTGCATCAGTTGTCGAGCCTGTGCGGCGAAACGTTGCGCGCCGAGAGAATCGAAATCGAATTCGAAGCGCCGGATTACCGCGACGCCTACACAATGTTTGGCGACTGCCCGATCCAGTTCAGCGCCGAACGCAATCAGCTGCGCCTGAGCCTGAACAGCCTTGCCCTGCGCAATCCCGAACATTGTCCGAGCACCTGGCGACATCTGCTGCAATTGTGCGAGCGGGAGCTGGAACAACTGACCCGCACCCGCAGCCTGCGCGAGCGCATCACTCAGTTGCTCGGCCCGCTGCTCAACGGCGGCCGCGAGCCGGATCTCGAGGAAGTCGCGGCACGCCTGAAACTGCCAACCTGGACCCTGCGGCGCAAACTAGCAGAGGAAGGCACGCAATTTCGCGCGATCCTCAATGACACACGCCGCGACCTGGCAATGACCTACATCCGCGACACCGAACTGGCGTTCGGCGAGATCGCCTACCTGCTGGGCTTCGCCTCAGCTGAAGCCTTCCAGCGTGCATTCAAACGCTGGAGCGGGCAGACGCCCGGCGAATCCCGACGAAATTACCGCTCGGGAGCCTGAAGCTCAGAGCTCCGTCGCGTCGTCTGCAGGCTCTGGTTGATCCAGCTCAAAGGCCTGGTATTCGAGCAATTCTTCCTGATACTCGTCCATCGTATAAATCCCCCAAACCGCTCGCTGTGAAAATGGCCTGATCAATCGACCTGTGCCCCGAGCATAAAGTGCCCGTGTGAAGGAAAAGTGAAACGCGGCCTTCATGAATAAAACGTAGCAGGTGGCTGGGGATTTATCGCGGCGATGGTGTCGCAGGTATGTAACCAGATCTTAAGCCAACCCGAAAACCACTGTGGGAGCGAGCCTGCTCGCGAATGCGGTGTGTCAGTCTGACCATCTGTCGACTGACACTACGCATTCGCGAGCAGGCTCGCTCCCACTGGGTCTCGCTTGGTTTCTTATTGGCCCGACGCAGGCATCGCCGGAATCGGCTCGGACGGTGGCGGAATATCCGGATTGGTCGGTGGCGTGATAGTTTCGCTGGCCGGCGCAGGCTCTTCCACAGGCGCTGGCGCAGGCGTAATCGGCGTCGACTCCGCTGGCGGTGCCACCGGCTCGGAACTCACCGGCGCGGCTTCAGCCGGGGCTGGTGCAGGTTCCGCAGCCGGCGCAGGGGCCGGTTCTGCCGCCGGTGTCGGCACCAATGGCGCAGGCGCCGGAGCGGGCGTCACCTTCGGCTCAGGCACGCCGAGGTCGGTTTTCGGTTTTTCTTCGATATGCGCCGCTTTCTTCGCATCGGCGGGCAGGAACTGCTCCACCAGAGTGAAGAAGCGCTCGTAGAACTTCTGCGCCGTGACCGTCTCGCTGGCGACCTTGACCATCGAATCATCCGAGGAGCCGATCGGCATCGACACCGAGCCCAACACACCAACCCCGAGGCTGGCGGAATTGTTGGTCTTCTTCAACGCATAACGATCCTGCAGGGCGTTGGCGAACACCGTCGCATGATGCCCGGCGCTGCCATCTTCGGCGCAGACCACGTTGAAGCTGATCTCGAGATGGGTCTCGCCGGTCTGCTGGAAGCTCTTGTGCCCGCTGACGAGTTTCGGATCACTGCTGGTAATGATGTAGCCCTGACTGAGCAACGCGCGCCGGGCCGCTTCGCAACTGGCGGTGTCGGTTACCGGATAATTGCGCGAAAAGGTGCCGGAGTCATCGAAGTTCTCATGCTCATAGATCGGCTTGTCCTTCGAACAACCGGCCACCGCAGTCAACAAAAGCGCCAGCCCGACAACACGCATGGGAGTGGAAATCAACATTGAACATCCTGAGGGAAAACAGTCCGGGGCGTATTGTGCAACAGATCGCCGCCCCATGGCGCATGGAATAGTGTCAAGAATCGGTTACAACTTTACCGATCATGACCGCCAGGAAAAAGCCGCGTGGACAAATGATCGATCAACGCGCGCAATTTCGCCGTCGCCTGTCGGCTCGACGGCCACAATACCCAGAACTGTCCGGCGTGCTCGACATGCTCATCAAGTATCTGGCGCAAGCGACCCTGGCGCACCGCTTCGCGCACCATGAAATCCGGCAGACAGGCAATGCCCATGCCCGCCAGCACCGCATGCTGCACCGCCTCGATCGAGGTACTGAGCAGGCGCAGCGGCAATATCGGTTCCGGCGCGCCCTCTGCACGGCGCAACGGCCAGGCTTCCAGTTTGCCGGTAGCGTGGAAGGTGTGGCGCAAACAGACGTGATCGGCCAAATCGCCCGGTGTACATGGTTCGCCCCGCTGTTGCAGATACTCCGGGCTCGCCACCAGCACCAGATGAAACTCGCCCAACGGCCTCGCCATCAGCCGAGAGTCCTTGGGCTTGCCGGTACGAATCACTGCATCGAAACCCTCATCGATGACATCGACCATACGGTCGGTGAGGTCCAGATCCAGCTCAATGTGCGGGTACAGCGCCATGAATTCGGTCATCACCGGCATGACCAGTTCGTGCACCTGAGGCAGGCTGATCCGCAGCCGACCGTGGGGCGCCGAGGTGGCATTGCACAGCTCGAACTCCGCCGCCTCCACCTCCGCCAGAATCCTGCGGCAACGCTCGAGAAACAACGCGCCTTCGGAGGTCAGGGTGATGCTGCGAGTGCTGCGATTGAACAAGCGCACGCCAAGTCGCGCTTCCAGCCGCGCAATGCTCTTGCCGACCGCCGACGATGACACGCCCTGCAAGCGGCCGGCCTCGGTGAAACTGCGAGTATCGGCGACCTGCACAAATACCGAAATGCTGCCCAGGCTATCCATTCACATCTCCGATTAGTGACATCCATGTCCGATATGTTCGGAACCCTAACCTGTTTTTCCGCAATGCGCAGCGCCCTACCCTGTGTTTCTCAACATTGACCACAACAGGGACGCAGCAACATGACCGACGCCAACCTCGCTTCCACTGCGCTTGCGCAACCGACCGAAAACCGCGAACGCCTGCCCTACGGCGCACTGCTGGCGCTGGCCACGGCAGGTTTCATCACTGTCATGACCGAAGCGATGCCAGCGGGACTGCTGCCACAAATGAGCGCCGGCCTGAACGTATCTCAAGCGCTGATCGGGCAATTGGTCACGCTGTACGCCGTCGGCTCAATGCTTGCGGCGATCCCCCTGACCATCGCCACCCGCAGTTGGCGCCGCAAACCATTGCTGTTGACCGCAATCGCCGGCTTCGCCGTGGCCAACAGCATCACTGCCGTGTCCGAGCTGTACTGGCTGACCCTGGGCGCACGTTTCATCGCTGGCATCTTCGCCGGCCTGCTCTGGGCACTCCTGGCCGGCTACGCCAGCCGCATGGTCGCTTCCCATCTGCAAGGCCGCGCCATCACCGTCGCCATGCTCGGCGCGCCACTGGCGTTATCACTAGGCATACCAGCCGGGACGCTATTGGGAACGATGGCGGGCTGGCAACTGAGCTTTGCGATCATGACGGCGCTGACAATAGTGCTGGTGATCTGGGTGCACATTCGAGTCCCGGACTTCGCCGGCGAACCTGAAGGAAAGCGCCTGCCCTTGCGTCAGGTATTCACCCTGCCCGGCATACGATCGGTACTGTTTGTAACCTTGTCCTACGTCGTGGCGCATAACCTTCTGTACACCTACATCGCGCCGTTCCTGCAACCCTCCGGTCTGGCTTCGGACATTGATCGCGTACTCCTGGCGTTCGGCCTGGCGTCAGTGATGAGTCTGTGGATCGTCGGCAGCCTGATCGATCGCTGGTTGCGTGAACTGGTACTCGGGAGTGCGGCACTGTTCCTGCTCGCGGCGATAGCCTTGGCTCTGTGGCGCGCATCGCCCGGCGTGGTTTACGCGGCCGTTAGCGCCTGGGGACTGGCATTCGGCGCAATGCCCTCGCTGCTGCAAACCGCGTCAGCGAAAACTGCTTCTCAAGCAGCCGACACCGCGCAATCGATGCTGGTAACACTCTGGAATGTCGGTATTGCCGGCGGAGGATTGGCGGGCGGGTTGTTGATGGGAAATGTCGGGGTCGGGGCATTTCCATGTATTGTTGCGGGGTTGCTGGTGTTGACGCTGTATGCGGCGGTGATGGCCAGCGGGCATGGGTTCCCATCGGGACGGTGAGATTGTTGATCGAATGAACGGCCTGAATCTGTCTCTCCTCCAAGAGAGAGGTCGGCTGCCAAGCCGCCTTCGCGAGCAGGCTCGCTCCCACAGAAAGGCAAAGCAGCGCAGCTGCCCGCGGCGCAGCCGCCCCACTCAACAATGAGCGCAAGCTCGAGTGCTCTTGATCTTGATCCACCGGCGACGTCGGAAGGCTGAACGGAGGGATTGATCCGGGGGTGGGAGCGTAGCGACCGTCTGGCGCAGCCAGACACAGCGGAAGGAGGTGCAGCGAAGCAAACCGGAGCCGCTCCCGCAGCGAAGGAACCCGAGCCTGCGAGGGCCGAACGTAGGAGCAAGCCTTTTTGGGTACTTTTTTCTGGGCCGGCATTCCGGGCGTCTGGAAAAAGTGCCTCGCCGTAAGGGCGAAACCGCCAGCCGCCGCACCCGAAGAAACGGGTATTCACCCAAACCACCCAGAGCATGGCCGGCCCAAAGGCCGCCAAGCCACCAAAAATAAAAAAGCCCCGACCAACAGGCCGGGGCTCCTTTAAACGTCAGTCAAAAGATCAGAACCGCTCGATCTTCGCCTCAGCTTCCAGTTGCTTGCGATACGCCGCAAAGTCCTGCTGCCCTTCACGGGAAGCGAGGAAACGACGATATTGCGCCTTCTCTTCATCAGTAGGCGCGGCAGCTTCGTTAACACCGTTGAGTCGCACAACCATCAGGCTGCCATCCGGCAAGGTAACGCTGGAGAACGTCGGCTTGTCCTTGGCAGCCGGCTTCGGCATACGGAACAGTGCCTGCAGCACAGCCGGATCAACCCCTTCCTGACCACGGGTGGCCGCTTCGGTGATCTTCCAGTTCTGGCCATCGATGGCCTTGTCCAGCGGCGCCTTGCCGTCGCGCAGATCAGCGATCAGCTTCTCGGCACGGGTCTTGGCCTCGGCACTGGCGTGCTCCTTGGTCAGTTGAGTACGGATCGCCGCGCTCACGCTTTCCAGTGGCAATTGCGCGGGCTTCAGGTGCTCCTTGGAACGCAGCACGATCACGGTTTCCGGATCCAGTTCGATGGCGGTGCTGTTGGCACCTTCATCAATCACTTCCGGGCTGAACGCAGCAGTGACCACGGCACGGTTGGCTGCAACACCTTCGCCACCTTCACGGCCGAACGGTTTGGAAGTGTGCACGGTCAGTTTCAGATCCGCTGCTGGCTGCGCCAAGTCAGAGGCTTCGAACGCCGAGTCTTCCAGTTGCTTGGTCGCCTCAACGAAACGCTGCTCGACCTGAGCGGCTTTCAGCTCGCGGGTCAGCTTGTCTTTCAGGCTGGCCAGGGTCGGCACTTCAGGCGCTTCCACGCCCAACAGCTTGATCAGGTGATAACCGAAGTCGGTACGAATCGGCTCGGACACCTGGTCTTTCGACAGCGAGTACAGAGCCTTTTCGAAGGCCGGATCGTAAACGCCAGGACCGGCGTAACCGAGATCACCACCATTGTTGGCAGAACCCGGGTCCTGCGAGAACTCTTTGGCCAGCGCTTCGAACTTCTCACCCTTGGCCAGACGCGCCTGGACTTCGTCGATCTTCGCCTTCGCCTGCGCTTCGGTTGTCTTGTCGTTCACTTCGATAAGGATGTGCGCGGCACGACGCTGTTCCGCCAGGTTGGCGATCTCTTTCTGATACGCCGCCTCAAGGTCTTCTTCCTTGACCGCAACCTGATCAAAGAACGACGACTTCTTCAGCTCGACGTAATCGATGATCACCTGATCCGGCGTCATGAATTCCTTGGCGTGCTCGTCGTAGTAAGCCTTGACCTCGTCATCGGTCAGCTTGACCGCAGCCGGGTCGGCCTTGACGTTCAAAGTGGCGAAATCACGGGTCTGTTTTTCCAGACGGGCGAATGCCAGCACTTCGGCGTCGGTGACGAAACCGCTGCCGGCAACGCCAGCGCGCAATTGGCCGATGAGCATTTCCTGAGCCAGCATCTGGCGGAACTGCATGCGGCTGTAGCCCAGCTGACGGATCACCTGGTCAAAACGCTCGGAGCTGAACTTGCCATCGACCTGGAATTCAGGCGTCTGCAGGATCACTTGATCCAGCGCGGCTTCGGAGAACGAGAACTTCGCCTGTTCGGCGCCTTGCAGCAGCAACTTGCGGTCGATCAGGCCTTTGAGCGCCGATTCGCGCAGCATTTTTTCGTCGAGCAAGGAAGCATCGAAGTCCTTGCCCAACTGTTGCATCAGCTGACGGCGTTGCATATCAACGGCCTGGCTCAGCTCGTTCTGGCTGATTTCGTCACCGTTGACCTTGGCCGCCTCGTTCTTGTGAGTCGTGGCCTGGAAAATGGCATCGAAACCGGTCAGGGCCATCAGTGCAACGATGACCCCGATAATGGTCTTGGCAATCCAGCCTTGTGAATTGTCCCTGATATTCTGCAGCATGCGTCCCCCAGAAACGGTTGAACTTCAATTTAGGCAACCGTGGAGCGTGGGTAGAATCCGGATAGAAGAAAGGCGCATCCGAGGATGCGCCTTCTCGTAACTGGCGGAGCGGACAGGGCTCGAACCCTCGATCCCGGCGTTACAGGTGGCTCTTTCAGCCACCTGCTCTACCGCTCCGCTGCCAAGTCAGGCTTGACCCCGACCCGGATGGGTAAAAACCTGGAAACTCAGTTAACAGCTTCTTTCAGCGCTTTACCGGCTTTGAAACCTGGCTTCTTGGCAGCCGGGATTTCCAGAGACTTGCCGGTTTGCGGGTTGCGACCGGTACGAGCCGGACGGTCAGTCACGGAGAAAGTACCGAAACCAACCAGAACAACGGAGTCGCCAGCCTTCAGAGCGCCAGTGACGGATTCGATTACAGCGTCCAGCGCACGGCCAGCAGCAGCTTTCGGGATATCAGCGGATGCAGCGATAGCATCAATCAGTTCCGACTTGTTCACTCTAAGTCCCCTTATATCTATTTTGAGATGTTTCTAAGTTTTTTGGTGAAAGCAAAAACGAGTGCTGAATGGCCTACAGACACTTAAGAGCCGCTTTATAACAAGGGCTCTAAAATGCTGTCAAGGAAAGCCCCCCAGGCTAAAACGTATTAATGCGTGCTAATTCTTTCCTTGGCATCAGACTCGCGTTTTTCGTCCTTGGCAACTATCTCCGGAGCCACATCCGGCAAGGGCTCCGGCGCGTATTGCAGCGCAATTTGCAGGACCTCGTCAATCCATTTAACCGGTTTGATCTGCAGATCCTGCTTGATATTGTCAGGAATCTCCTTCAGATCGCGGACGTTTTCTTCCGGAATAATCACAATCTTGATTCCGCCGCGATGTGCCGCCAGCAGTTTTTCTTTCAAACCGCCAATTGCCAACACCTGACCACGCAAAGTGATCTCACCGGTCATGGCGACATCGGCGCGCACCGGAATGCCGGTCAATGCCGAGACCAACGCGGTGCACATGCCCACGCCAGCGCTAGGGCCGTCTTTCGGCGTAGCACCTTCCGGCATGTGAATATGGGTGTCGCGCTTCTCGTGGAAGTCCAGCGGGATGCCCAGGCTCTTGGCGCGGCTGCGCACAACGGTCTGTGCGGCAGTGATCGATTCGACCATCACATCACCGAGCGAACCGGTCTTGATCAGTTGCCCTTTACCCGGAATCACTGCGGCTTCGATGGTCAGCAATTCGCCGCCAACCTGAGTCCACGCCAGGCCAGTCACCTGCCCCACCTGATCCTGCTGCTCGGCCAGGCCGTAGCGGAACTTGCGCACGCCGAGGAAATGCTCGAGCAGATCAGCTGTCACTTTTACCGAGAAGCGTTTTTCCAGCGCATGCTCTTTCACTGCCTTGCGGCAGACCTTGGCGATCTGCCGCTCGAGGCCCCGCACGCCCGCTTCACGGGTGTAATAACGGATGATGTCGCGGATGGCTTCCTCGTCGAACTCCAGCTCGCCCTTCTTCAGACCATTGGCGGCGATCTGTTTCGGCGAGAGGTATTTCACGGCGATGTTGATCTTCTCGTCTTCGGTGTAACCCGGCAGACGGATGACTTCCATCCGGTCCAGCAGCGCTGGCGGGATGTTCATCGAGTTCGAGGTGCACAGGAACATCACATCAGAGAGGTCGTAATCGACTTCCAGATAGTGATCGTTGAAGTTGTGGTTCTGCTCGGGGTCGAGCACCTCCAGCAACGCCGACGCCGGATCGCCACGCATGTCGCTACCCATCTTGTCGATTTCATCGAGCAGGAACAGCGGGTTGCGTACGCCCACTTTTGTCATCTTTTGAATCAATCTTCCCGGCATCGAACCGATGTAGGTCCGGCGGTGACCACGAATTTCCGCTTCGTCACGCACGCCGCCCAAGGCCATACGTACGAATTTACGGTTGGTGGCATGGGCAATCGATTCCGCCAGCGAGGTTTTACCCACGCCTGGTGGACCGACCAGGCACAACACCGGGCCACGGATTTTCTTCACGCGCTTCTGCACGGCGAGGTATTCAAGGATGCGCTCCTTGACCTCTTCGAGGCCGTAGTGATCGGCGTCGAGAATGTCTTCTGCACGGGCCAGGTCGAGGCGTACTTTGCTCTGCGCCTTCCACGGCACCTGCACCAGCCAGTCGATGTAGGAACGCACCACGGTGGCCTCAGCCGACATTGGCGACATCTGCTTGAGCTTGTTCAGCTCGGCAGTCGCCTTGGCCAGCGCGTCTTTCGGCAGGCCGGCAGCATCGATGCGCTTTTTCAGCTCTTCGATTTCGTTGTGGCCTTCGTCGCCGTCACCGAGTTCTTTCTGAATGGCCTTCATTTGCTCATTCAGGTAGTACTCGCGCTGGCTGCGCTCCATTTGCTTTTTGACGCGACCGCGAATGCGTTTTTCAACCTGCAGCAGGTCGATTTCGGCATCCAGCAGCGCCAGCACGTGTTCGACACGGGCCGACAGATCGATGATCTCGAGGATTTCCTGCTTCTGCTCGATTTTCAGCGCCATGTGCGCGGCCATGGTGTCGACCAGACGACCCGGCTCATCGATGCTGTTGAGCGACGACAGGACTTCAGCCGGAACCTTCTTGCCCAGCTGGACGTATTGTTCGAACTGCGACAGCAGTGTGCGCACGAAGACTTCCGACTCGCGCTCGGCGGCGTCGACTTCTTCGATCAGAGACACTTCGGCGCGGCAGTGGCCATCGACTTCGCTGAAACGCTCGACAGTACCACGCTGCTCGCCTTCGACCAGAACCTTGACGGTGCCGTCAGGCAGCTTCAGCAGTTGCAGAACCGTGGCAATCGTACCTACGCGATAGAGAGCGTCTTCACCGGGATCATCGTCAGCCGGGTTTCGCTGGGCCAGCAGCAGAATCTGCTTGTCACCCGTCATCGCTGCCTCGAGGGCTTCGATGGATTTCTCGCGCCCCACGAACAGCGGGATAACCATGTGCGGATAAACCACGACATCACGCAATGGCAGGAGAGGCAATTCGATGGTTGTCTTCATGATTTCGCCTCTACGGCGGCCGTATGGCCGTAATCAGATGGAATTAAGCTTGAAACCAAGATGGGGGCTGCCTCGAAAAAAAACAAGCGCAAAGCGGAGGTAAAAAACGACTTAAAAAAAAAGAGGCCCGAAGGCCCCTTCTTTGTTGCGGCGCTGTGAACACTTACGCGTCCGGCGCTGCCTTGGCCGTCGGCTCACTGTTTTCGTAGATATACAGTGGCTTGGACTTGCCTTCGATCACGCTTTCATCGATCACGACTTTGCTCACCTCGGACTGCGAGGGGATCTCATACATCGTGTCGAGCAGCACACCTTCGAGAATCGAACGCAGGCCACGGGCACCGGTTTTACGTTCCAGGGCACGCTTGGCGACCGATTTCAGCGCGTCGGAACGGAATTCCAGATCCACGCCTTCCATCTCGAACAGCTTGGCATACTGTTTGGTCAGAGCATTTTTCGGCTCGGTGAGGATTTGCATCAGCGCAGCCTCGTCGAGCTCGTCCAGTGTCGCCAGGACCGGCAGACGACCGACGAATTCCGGGATCAGACCGAACTTGACCAGATCGTCAGGCTCGACTTCACGCAGGGATTCACCAACCTTCTTGCCCTCTTCCTTGCTGCGCACTTCGGCGTTGAAGCCGATGCCGCCTTTGGTGGAACGGTTCTGAATGACCTTTTCCAGACCGGAGAACGCACCACCGCAGATGAACAGGATGTTACGGGTGTCGACCTGCAGGAATTCCTGCTGCGGATGCTTGCGGCCACCTTGCGGCGGAACCGAAGCGACCGTGCCTTCGATCAACTTGAGCAAGGCCTGCTGCACGCCTTCACCGGAAACATCACGGGTGATCGACGGGTTGTCGGACTTGCGGGAAATCTTGTCGATTTCATCGATGTAGACAATGCCCATCTGGGCTTTCTCTACGTCGTAATCGCACTTCTGCAGCAGCTTCTGAATGATGTTCTCGACATCTTCGCCCACGTAACCTGCCTCGGTGAGGGTGGTTGCGTCAGCGATGGTGAACGGAACGTTCAGCAAGCGGGCCAGTGTTTCGGCCAGCAGGGTTTTACCGGAGCCTGTCGGGCCGATCAGCAGGATGTTGCTCTTGCCGAGTTCGACGTCGTCAGCCTTTTTGTCACGCTGGTTCAGGCGCTTGTAGTGGTTGTACACCGCTACGGCCAAAACCTTTTTCGCACGCTCCTGACCAATGACGTACTGGTCAAGGATGCCGCTGATTTCTTTAGGCGAAGGCAATTTATGCGCGCTGCTTTCGGCCTGTGCTTCCTGCACCTCCTCGCGGATGATGTCATTGCACAGGTCGACGCACTCGTCGCAGATAAAGACCGAGGGGCCGGCAATCAATTTGCGCACTTCATGCTGGCTTTTGCCACAGAAGGAGCAATAGAGCAGCTTGCCGTTGTCCTCGCCGTTGCGGGTGTCAGTCATTCGTTCGATCCAAATCCGATAGGCTTGCAACACAAGATGAAGGCTATTGCGGGCTTTTTCAAGCCCGCCGCTGATCGGACATGCCGATCAGGCCTGTTTTTGCGCTGCTTATATTAAGCTGGACGCTGGTTGATCACTTCGTCGATCAGGCCGTATTCCTTCGCAGCTTCGGCACTCATGAAGTTGTCGCGATTGGTATCGCGCTCGATTTCTTCCAGAGTACGGCCGCTGTGCTTGGCCATCAGCATGTTCAAACGCTCGCGGATGAAGAGGATTTCCTTGGCGTGGATTTCGATGTCCGACGCCTGGCCCTGGAAACCGCCCAGTGGCTGGTGAATCATCACGCGCGAGTTCGGCAGGCAGAAACGCTTGCCCGGTGCACCTGCGGTGAGCAGGAATGCGCCCATGCTGCAGGCCTGACCGATGCAGGTGGTCGACACGTTCGGCTTGATGAACTGCATGGTGT
The DNA here is from genome assembly GCF_946901175.1 of Pseudomonas sp. Marseille-Q5117. Lineage (NCBI taxonomy): Bacteria > Pseudomonadati > Pseudomonadota > Gammaproteobacteria > Pseudomonadales > Pseudomonadaceae > Pseudomonas > Pseudomonas sp. Marseille-Q5117. The sequence goes on from NZ_CAMPPP010000001.1 coordinate 106,652, forward strand.
CGTAGATCGACATGCCGGCAGTCACCGAACCGCCCGGCGAGTTGATGTACAGATGGATGTCCTTGTCCGGGTTTTCCGCTTCAAGGAACAGCAGTTGCGCACAGATCAGGTTGGCCATGTAGTCCTCTACCGGGCCCACCAGAAAGATCACTCGCTCCTTGAGCAGGCGCGAGTAGATGTCGTAGGCGCGTTCGCCACGAGCGGACTGCTCGACAACCATCGGGACCAGGCCGCCGGCGGCCTGGATATCAGAGTTCTGCTGAATATAAGAATTACGGAACATGCTCTGCAGTCGCTCCCAAATAGTTATGTCTTGAATACGCATAAGCCAGCTCGAGAGCTGGCTTATGGTGTGCACTTCTAACGCAAAATCAATCAGTCGGCTGCTGGAGCTTCTACCGGCTTGACTGCTTCTTCGTAGGAGACCGATTTGTCGGTCACACTAGCTTTCTGCAGAACAGTATCCACAACTTGTTCTTCCAGCACAACCGAACGCACTTCGTTCAGTTGCTGCTCGTTTTTGTAGTACCACGACACGACCTGCTCTGGCTCCTGGTAAGCGGAAGCCATTTCCTGAATCATTTCGCGAACGCGAGCTTCGTCAGGCTTGAGGTCGAACTGCTTGACCACTTCAGCAACGATCAGGCCCAGCACGACGCGGCGCTTGGCTTGCTCTTCGAACAGCTCGGCCGGCAGTTGGTCTGGCTTGATGTTACCGCCGAACTGCTGAACAGCCTGCACGCGCAGACGGTCAACTTCGTTGGACAGCAGAGCCTTTGGCACTTCGATCGGGTTGGTGGCCAGCAGACCGTCCATTACCTGATTCTTGACCTTGGATTTGATCGCCTGACGCAGTTCACGCTCCATGTTCTTGCGAACTTCGGTGCGGAAACCGTCGATGCCGCTTTCCTTGATGCCGAATTGAGCGAAGAACTCTTCGTTCAGCTCAGGCAGCTTAGGCTCGGACACAGTGTTGACGGTCACGGTGAACTCGGCGGTTTTGCCAGCCAGGTCCAGGTTCTGATAGTCCTCAGGGAAGGTCAGGTTCAGAACGCGCTCTTCGCCAGCCTTAGCGCCAACCAGGCCTTCTTCGAAGCCCGGGATCATGCGGCCGGAACCCAGTACCAGCTGAGTGCCCTTGGCGGAGCCGCCAGCGAATACTTCGCCGTCAACCTTGCCAACGAAATCGATGTTCAGCTGATCTTCGTTCTGCGCGGCACGGTCGGCCACTTCGAAACGGGTGTTCTGCTTGCGCAGGATGTCGAGCATCTTGTCCAGGTCAGCGTCAGCCACTTCAGCGCTCAGACGCTCAACGGTGATGCCTTCGAAGCCAGCAACGGTGAACTCAGGGAAGACTTCGAATACAGCAACGTATTCCAGATCCTTGCCCGCTTCGAGCGACTTTGGCTCGATCGAAGGCGAACCGGCAGGGTTGAGCTTCTGCTCGACCACAGCTTCGTAGAAGGAAGACTGGATGACGTCGCCTACCGCTTCCTGACGCGCATCAGCACCGAAACGGCGCTTGATTTCGCTCATTGGCACTTTGCCTGGACGGAAGCCAGCAATTTTGGCCTTTTGGGCAGTCTGCTGCAGACGCTTGTTGACCTGAGTCTCGATGCGCTCTGCCGGCACGGTGACGCTCATGCGGCGCTCGAGAGCAGTAGTATTTTCAACAGAAACTTGCATGGATATTCCTCGTTGCACAGACGTTAGCCGGCCGTTTCCGACCCCAGAATCAAGGGCATGCATTCTAGTGGGTCAAACTCAAGAAGTCACCCTACTGGAAACGGGTAAAAAAACAGCAGGCAATTTATAGGGAGCGCCGCACGAATGCCGTGCACTCCACTGGCGAATACAAGCGATCACGTCAGGGCTCTGCAGCAACGCTTCTATATATAGAAGCAACTATCAAATCCGCCCCGACAGGCGTTCCGGCAAAACCGGAACGACGAGCAGTTCAGCGTCATCCGATCCTTTAAAAGCGATGAAGTGCCCTGCCCTGCGCTTCGAAATCGGCCATGGCCGGATTTCGAAACCGCTAAAACAAAAAAGGCGCCAGACTGTTAAATCTGGCGCCTTTCGGAATATGGGGTGGACGATGGGGATCGAACCCACGACAACGGGAGTCACAATCCCGTGCTCTACCAACTGAGCTACGCCCACCATATTGCGTAACAAAAAAGCCAAACAACTTCTTTGTCGAAACTGCATCAGGCCCTAGGCACAGATGAAGCTTTATTTGGTGCGGATGAAGAGACTCGAACTCTTACGCCTCGCGGCGCTGGAACCTAAATCCAGTGTGTCTACCAATTCCACCACATCCGCGGATGAAGCTTTTAAAGCAAAGGCGCCAGACCGTTAAATCTGGCGCCTTTCGAAATATGGGGTGGACGATGGGGATCGAACCCACGACAACGGGAGTCACAATCCCGTGCTCTACCAACTGAGCTACGCCCACCATATCGCGTTACTTGTGCCAAAGCTGCCTAATGGCGCACCCGGCAGGACTCGAACCTGCGACCATCCGCTTAGAAGGCGGATGCTCTATCCAGCTGAGCTACGGGCGCCTTGTTAATCTGTACTCTTAAAGGACTACAAACTAAGTGCTTTCCAGCGTCGCAGAACCTTGATTCCGCTTCACCTTCTTAACCAGTGCTAGGCTGTGCCCGACAAGTGCGACGAATAGTATAGAGGGCTCCAAAGGTCGTCAAATCCTTTTTGAAAAAAATTCATTTAATTAAAGGAGTTAGAGGAATTTGCTGACCAAGCGCCTTTGCCCTCACCGCTCGACATGCGAGAATGCGTTCTCATTTTTTCCCCTCTCGATGGTTAATCACGCGCAATGACTGCACAACTAATCGACGGCAAATCGATCGCCGCCAGCCTGCGCCAGCAGATCGCCCAACGAGTTGCCGAGCGTCGCCAGCAAGGCCTGCGCACCCCCGGCCTCGCGGTGATCCTGGTCGGCAGCGATCCTGCCTCTCAGGTTTATGTCTCGCACAAGCGTAAAGACTGTGAAGAGGTTGGCTTCCTCTCTCAAGCCTACGACCTGCCCTCCGACACCACTCAGGACGCCCTGACCGATCTGATCGATCGCCTTAATGACGATCCGGCCATCGACGGCGTGCTCCTGCAGTTGCCTCTGCCCGAACATCTCGACGCGTCCAAGCTGCTGGAACGCATTCGCCCGGACAAAGACGTCGACGGCTTCCATCCGTACAACGTCGGCCGCCTCGCGCAGCGCATCCCGCTGCTGCGCCCCTGCACCCCGAAAGGCATCATGACCTTGCTGGAAAGCACTGGCGCTGATCTTTACGGGATGGATGCGGTAGTTGTGGGCGCCTCCAATATCGTCGGTCGCCCGATGGCCATGGAATTGTTGCTGGCCGGCTGCACCGTCACTGTCACTCACCGCTTCACCAAGGACCTGGCCGGTCACGTCGGTCGTGCTGATCTGGTGGTCGTCGCCGCCGGCAAACCGGGCCTGGTCAAAGGCGAGTGGATCAAGGAAGGCGCGATCGTGATTGACGTCGGCATCAACCGTCAGGAAGACGGCAAACTGGTCGGTGACGTCGTCTACGAAACCGCCCTGCCCCGCGCTGGCTGGATTACTCCGGTACCGGGCGGCGTTGGCCCGATGACCCGCGCCTGCTTGCTGGAAAACACCCTCTACGCGGCAGAAACCCTGCACGTCTGACCGGTTTTTTCCGCCGCATCAGAACCCCGCCTCGTGCGGGGTTTTTAATGCCTGAGAAAAAACTTCAACCGTTCGCCGGAAACCGCTCTTTTTACAGGCCTTTTCACGAGATTTTCAGGTCTTACAAACAACCATCGACAGTTCTTCAGCCATACTCCTAAAATGCGCCGGTTTTAAGAAATAACCCGTTACAAACTAACGGTATATCCAACCTTTTAGAGTTCGCCCGCGTGAAAATTCGTCTCTCGATTCTGAGCCTGTTGTTTGCTGTTACAGGCACATTCATCACGCCAACGATCAACGCTGCGGAAACCACCGCTGCTCCACGTGACGCTTCGACATTGAAGATCGCGTCCGGCAGCGCCCTGCTTATGGATATGCAGACCAATAAAGTCATCTATTCCAGCAACCCTGACGTGATCGTGCCGATCGCTTCCGTCAGCAAGCTGATGACGGGCCTGGTCGTGGTAGAAGCTCGACAGAACATGGACGAATGGATCGATGTCGACATCAGGAACACTCCGGAAATGAAGGGCGTGTTCTCCCGGGTCAAACTCAAGAGTGAGCTGCCGCGCCGCGAGATGCTGCTGATCGCCTTGATGTCCTCGGAAAACCGCGCTGCCGCCAGCCTCGCCCATCACTATCCGGGCGGCTACGCTGCTTTTATCGCGGCAATGAACGCCAAGGCCAAGGCGCTGGGCATGACCAGCACGCACTTTGTCGAGCCGACCGGCTTGTCGGAGCGCAACGTTTCCACCGCCCGCGACCTGAGCAAACTGCTGGTGGCTGCGCACAAGCAACCGCTTCTGGTGCAACTGACCACCACCAAGGAAAAAACCGTGGCGTTCCGCAAGCCCAACTACACCCTGGGCTTCCGCAATACCGACCACTTGGTCAATAAGGCCGATTGGGACATCAAGATCACCAAGACCGGCTTCACCAACCCGGCCGGCCATTGCCTGGTGCTGGTGACGAAGATGGGCAACCGTCCGGTCGCCCTGGTGATTCTCGATGCGTTTGGCAAATACACGCATTTTGCCGATGCCAGCCGTATCCGCAGCTGGGTGGAAACCGGACGCAGCGCCACTGTTCCCGCGGTGGCGCAGCAATATAAAGCCGACAAGAACCTCAAGAGCCGTCAGAGCGGCGTGGTCGAAGCGGCCAAGTAGGTCCAGCGCTCATGAAAAAGCCCCGAATCTTCGGGGCTTTTTTTCGTCTGCGCATCAGTCGTTGGGCAGCGGCATCTTGTCGTCATCGGGGATGCCATCGCCCGAGCTCGGCTCTGGCGAAACCTCCGGCGTCAGCACATTGGGCCGGGCCATCGGGTCACGCATCGGGCTGTCCGGATCCAGCACCGGATCAACCTCCGGCTCCGGCGTGGTCGGCACGCTGTCAGGTTTGTGGTCATCGAAGCTTGAATCGGTACTCATACGCACCTCACATCAAGGTTTCAAATCGGCTAACGGATCATAGGGCTTGGCCGGTTTCTTCGGATCTTCACCGGGCTCGACATCCAGCGGCGCCTTCGCCGGACCGACTGGATCAACTTGCGGATCGTCAAGGTCCGGCGAATCCGGGTCGAATCCCAGATCATCGCCGGAGGAATGTTCGGACGAATGCGGACCTTTCGGGGTTGGGGAATCTGCCATGTTGCCTCCTTGATTCACCCGCGAAGCACGGGCATTAATCTTCAGAGGCTCGCCGGGCGCAGTCGTGCCCGGCAGATGACGAACGGAGGTCTATTGCGCTGCCAGAGCCTTTCGCGCCTGCGCCGCAGCGTTTTCTTCACCGGCCTGGGCCAGTTCATCGGCGGCTTTCAGCCAACGGGAGCGGTCGACGGCTGCCGGGATCTGCGACGGTTTCTGAATCAGGATCGCCCAGCCACCGGCCTTTTCGAGCGCTGCTTGAAAGCTGGCGAAATCCATCAACTGCCGACGGTTCATGCCGGCGCGCAGCAGGACCTTCTGTTTATTGCGATCGTAGCCGGACAGGATCGCGTAACGCGGCTCGGCCCAGAATGCCGAACCTTCACTGAAACGCACCATGACCGGGTAGCCCGCTGCGACCTGGGTCAGCAAGGCCGGCAGCTTGCTGTCGAGCGGATAAACCACCAGACCGTACTCGCGGGCGAGGTTCTGCATGTTCTGCTGCAGCTTGTCCTCAGCGCCCGGCAAGTGCAGCGGTTTTTCCAGAAGTCCCGGGGTGATGACGATGCCTTGTTGCGACAGCAGACTGGCCAGCACCTGTGGCCCACTCTGGTTGGCTTCGCCACGATAGAAGGTGCCACTGAGCTCAACCCGCTCCGGCAAGCGCTTGACTTCCGGGGCCACGTTGCCCGCGCATCCGCTCAGCACCACCGCGCAAACGCCGGCAAGCAACGCTCCGCGCACTCGAGAAAATACCTGCACCATCAATCACTCTCTTCCAGACGCCGGTCATCGTGTTCCGGCAACGCCAGCGATCATAGAGCCGCACCAGCCTGCGGTATAGCCTTAAACCGCAGAGCGGGCGATTGCATAGAGCAAACTGATTGGTCACTAACGACCTTTGGTCAATAGCTTGAAACACCCCATTGACTAGACTGTCACTGAAATAGAGCGAATTGCGAAAAGCGGGCGCCCGATGCAGGGCGAAGAGGAGGCACCAATGAGCCTGACCATGACCATCGTGATGTTGATAGCCGGCTGGCTGGCCGTGGCGACTGCCATGTTGTGGGGCGTGCTGCGGATTTCGCGGCGCCATCATCATCCGGTGCAGACGATGCCGGTTGAGAAGACAGAGAAGCATCCAGTGCGACACGCTGCTGCGCATTGAAGACCAACAAGGTCCTTCCCTCATGAGAGCGCTCAGCAGCAGCGCGCTCTCGATAACTCAGCAAAAGGTGAATAAAAAAACCGCCTGCGCTCAACCAGCCCAGGCGGTTTTTTGTGTTCTCAGTAATTACGCCTGCTGAGCAACCTTCTTCTGCTTCGCCCGGCGCGACATCATGTTCAATACTTCGATACCAGCCGAGAATGCCATGGCCGCGTACACATAGCCTTTCGGTACGTGGGCGCCGAAGCCTTCGGCGATTAGGGTCATGCCGATCATGATCAGGAAGCCCAGCGCCAGCATGACCACCGTCGGGTTATCGTTGATGAACTTGGCCAGCGGGTCAGCCGCGAGCAGCATCACCAGCACCGACACCACCACCGCGATGATCATGATCGGCAAGTGTTCGGTCATGCCGACAGCGGTAATGATGCTGTCGATCGAGAACACCATGTCGAGCATCAGGATCTGACCGATAGCCGCGGCAAAACCCAGGGTTACGGTGGAAGTCGCGGTCTTGGGGTCTTCCGGCGACGGGTCCATGCTGTGATGGATCTCGGTCGTGGCTTTCCACACCAGGAACAGGCCACCGGCGATCAGGATCATGTCCTTCCAGGAGAACGCCTGGCCCAGGATTTCGATCACAGGCTCGGTCAACTGCACGATGAATGCGATGGTGCTCAACAACGCCAGACGCAGAATCAGGGCCATGCCGATACCGATACGGCGCGCCTTCTGCCGATGCTGTTCGGGCAGCTTGTTGGTCAGGATCGAAATAAAGATCAGGTTATCGATGCCAAGCACGATTTCCATTACCACCAGTGTGGCCAAAGCAACCCAAGCGGTGGGGCTGGCGGCGAGTTCTAACAGATATTCCATGGGTCAGTCCTGACTCTGTGTAAGACGGTTTAGATGGTCTTGGAGGAAGATTCGGATTCTTCCGCTTGTTTTTCCGGTGTTTCTTTTTTCTCGATCAAACCACCGGTGGCATCACTGAGCGCTTGCTCAGCGGCTTTATGGGTGTCGTCAATCGCTTGCTTGGCAGTTTCAGCCGCCGCGCCCATCAGTTGCTGGGCGCTTTTTTCCGCCTGATCACAACCGGCCAGAACCAGTAAAGACGCAAACATCACTGCGGGAAATGTGTATTTCATAAGGTTTCCTTCGAATGAACAGACAGGCGCACACACCGGCCGTCGATGGCTGGGCATTCTAGGGAGATGAACACTTCAGGAAAATTCGTATTTTTAGCGGCTATACTTCGGTTTTCACGAAGTGGCGACCGATATGCTCAATTACCGACAACTGCATTACTTCTGGGTTGTAGCCAAAACCGGCAGCATCGTCCGCGCCTGCGAGCAGCTGAACCTGACGCCACAGACCATCAGCGGACAGATCTCACTGCTTGAACAAACCTATGGCGTGGAATTGTTTCGCCGGGTTGGCCGCCAGTTGGAGCTCACCGAAGCCGGGCGCCAGGCCCTGCCCTACGCTGAGCAGATGTTTCAGTTGGGCGGCGAGCTGGAGCTGATGCTGCGTGCGCAGCCCAACGAGCAGCAGATCCTCTTTCGCGTCGGCGTGGCCGACGTGGTGCCCAAATCCATTGTTTATCGCCTGATCGCGCCGACCATGGAATTGAGCGAGCCGCTGCGCATCACCTGCCGCGAGGACAAACTCGAGCGCCTGCTCGCCGATCTGGCCATTCAGCGTCTGGATCTGGTTATTTCCGACAGCCCGATGCCTTCGCATCTGGACATCAAAGGCTACAGCCAGAAGCTCGGTGAATGCGGGATCAGTTTTTTCGCCACCGCCGAACTCGCCGCGCAGTATGGCCAGGATTTCCCGCGCAGCCTGCACGGCGCACCGCTGCTGATTCCCGGCGCGGAAACCGTGGTGCGCAGCCGTTTGCAGCGCTGGTTCGCCGAACAGCAGATCCAGCCGCAGATTGTCGGCGAGTTCGATGACAGTGCTTTGATGCAGGCCTTCGGCCAATCCGGCAGCGGGATCTTTATCGGCCCGAGCGTGATTGCCGAGGAAGTGAAGCGCCAGTACGGCGTCGAGTTGATCGGCCAGACCGACGCCGTGAGCGAGTCGTTCTATGCCATTTCGGTGGAACGCAAGGTCAAGCACCCTGGCATCGTAGCGATTACCGAGGGTGCCCGACGCGAGCTGTTTACCGGGTTATGAAGCGCAGACTTCACGCGGCTTCAGCGTCATCAGCACCATGGCGAGGAACACCGACAGCAAAATGAAGCCGGCAGCGGCAAAGCCGAGAAAGCCCAGCCCGGCAGTGTCGATCACCCGGCCGCCGACCATCGCGCCCAGACCAATGCCGAGATTGGCCCCGGCGATGTTCAGCGACGCGGCGAAGGCCGGCGCTTCCGGTGCGGCTTTCATCAGGCGCACATGGCTGACCAGGAACAGCGCCGCCTGAGTCACGCCCCAGATGCCCATCGCCACCGCCAGACCCACTGGCGAATGAATGTTCGGCACCAGCGAAACCATGCCGGCGATCATGAACGCACAGAACAACACCGACGCCCCCAGCGGATGCCGATCCACCGCTCGCCCACCGAGCGAGTTGCCGATCAGCCCGACTGCGCCAAACGCCATCAGGCACCAGCCGACCACGGTGCCGTTGAAACCGGCAAGTCGTTCGAGGATGTCAGCAAGGTAGGTGTAAGCGGTAAACATGCCGCTGAACACCAGAATCGACAACAAGATATGGCCGAGCATCAGCGGGCTGCGCAGGATCTTGAACTGCGAACGGAAGCTGACCTGATGCTGGTGCAGACTGGTTTTCGGCAGGTAGACAAACAGCAGCAAGGCTTTGGCAAACGCGATCAACGCCAGTATGCCGAAGGCGCTGCGCCAGCCGAACGCGTCGGAAATCAGCGTGCCGACCGGAATGCCGAACACAGTGGCGCAGACGATGCCGAAGCCGATCTTGGCGATGGCGCGGCCGGCGAAATCCGGGCCGACGATGTCGACGGCGGTTTCACTGGCCAATGCCCAGAACACTGGCAAACCCAACGCCGGAATCAACCGTGCGATGGCCATCACCCAGATGTTCGGTGCCAACGCTGCAACGGTATTGGCCAGACCGAACATGATCAGAATGCTGATGAACAGTTTACGCCGTTCGAAACGGGCGAAATACGCGGTCAGGAATGGGCCGAACAGCGCCACGGTAAAGGCGAACAAGGTCACCAGCAGCCCGGCTTGCGGGATGCTGACTTCGAGGTCTCGGGCGATCGCCGGCAACAGGCCGACAATGACGAATTCCGTGGTCAGCACCGTGAACCCGGCAGCGGACAACAGAAGAATAGGCAACAGCATGCGCAACTCCAGCAAAACGACGACACCAGCGTTGACCCGGAGGCCCGCTGGCAGAACTTGAAAATGAGGATGGCGAAGCTTAACAGACTGCGTCCGCACTGAGTTGCCCAAAACTGCCGATCTGCCGGGCCGATCCGGTGGCAGATCGTCACAGGCCTGAAGGTTCACGCCTACGCTGTGATAAAGTCCGCGCCCTGAAAATCGTACAGCTGTTCAACGTGCCGTTTGGCGGCGTTGATGTCACTTCGACAGGCGTTTCGTGACTGCCCACGACGCTTCGCACCCTATAAAAAACAGAGATGCCGCTATGACCGCTTCATCCCCTTCGTTACTGCAACGCCTGAAACGCCTGAGTCTGGTGACCCAGATCGTCATTGGTCTGATCGCCGGTATTGCCCTGGCCCTGATTGCACCGGAGCTGGCGAAGTCCACCGCGTTCATCGGCAAGGTGTTTGTCTCGGCGTTGAAAGCCGTGGCGCCGATTCTGGTGTTCGTGCTGGTGATGGCCTCGATCGCCAACCACAAGCACGGTCAGGAAACCCACATCCGCCCGATCCTGTTCCTCTACCTGCTGGGTACATTCAGCGCTGCGGTGGTGGCCGTGGTCGCCAGCATGGCGTTCCCGTCGAATCTGGTGTTATCGACCGAGAACGTTGCCGTGACTGCGCCTGGCGGCATCGGCGAAGTCCTGCAAAGCCTGTTGCTCAGCGTCGTCGATAACCCGGTCAGCGCGCTGATGAATGCCAACTTCATCGGCATTCTGGCCTGGGCGATCGGCATGGGCATTGCCATCCGCCACGCTGGCGACACCACTCGCGAAGTGCTCGGTGACTTGTCCAACGGCGTCACCGTGATCGTCCGCGTGGTCATTCGCTTCGCACCGCTGGGCATTTTCGGCCTGGTCGCGTCGACATTGGCCACCTCCGGTTTCGGCGCGCTGCTCGGCTACGCGCACCTGCTGGCGGTGCTGCTGGGCTGCATGCTGTTCGTCGCGCTGGTGATGAACCCGCTGATCGTGTTCTGGAAGCTGCGCCGCAATCCGTACCCGTTGACCCTGATGTGCCTGCGCGAAAGCGGCATCACCGCGTTCTTCACCCGCAGCTCGGCGGCGAACATTCCGGTCAACCTGGAATTGAGCAAGCGCCTGGGCCTGCACGAAGACACTTACTCGGTATCGATCCCGCTAGGTGCGACCATCAACATGGCCGGTGCGGCGATCACCATTACCGTGCTGGCCTTGGCGGCGGTGCACACTTTGGGCATCGCCGTGGACATCCCGACCGCGATCCTGCTCAGCGTCGTCGCCGCGATTTGCGCCTGTGGTGCTTCGGGTGTGGCCGGTGGTTCGCTGCTGCTGATTCCGCTGGCGTGCAGCCTGTTCGGCATCCCGAGCGAGATCGCCATGCAGGTCGTGGCGGTGGGCTTCATTATTGGCGTGCTGCAGGATTCGGCGGAGACCGCGCTGAACTCGTCGACTGACGTGCTGTTTACAGCGGCAGCTTGCCTGGGCGAGGAAGAGAAGGCTCAGCGTACGGCGTAACCGCCTTACCTTGTGGGAGCGAGCCTGCTCGCGAAAGGGGCGAGACATTCAGCATTAATAGCGCCTGATACGCCGCATTCGCGAGCAGGCTCGCTCCCACAGAAAAACAAAAGCCCGCCAAGGCGCGAATCTTGGCGGGCTTTTTCGTATCCGGGTGTTTAGAACGCGCCCATGTAATCGCGCTTGCCCACTTCAACACCGTTATGACGCAGCAGCGCGTAGGTGGTGGTGACGTGGAAGAAGAACTGCGGCAGGCCGTAAGTCAGCAGATACGCCTGACCACTGAAGCGCTTCTCTTTCGGCGTACCCGGACGGGTCACGATTTCGATGCCTTCCTTGCCATCGATCTGCTCTGGCTTGATCTCGCCAATGAAGGCCAGAACCTTGGCGATCAACGCTTGCAGTTCGGCGAAGGTGGTTTCAGTGTCGTCGTACTTCGGCAGTTCGACTTCAGCCAGACGCGCCGACACGCCTTTGGCGAAATCCACGGCGATCTGCACCTGACGCACCAGCGGGAACATGTCCGGGTACAGACGCGCTTGCAGGAAGACGCTCTGGTCGATGTTTTTCGCGCTGGCGTGGGCTTCGGCCTTTTTCAGCACATCGCTCAGGGCGTTGAGCATTTGTTGAAAAACCGGGACGGATGCGGCGTACAGTGAAATGGTCATGGCAATCTCATGTGATGGCTGGGTAATACGTGGTGGCGATTATAGCCATGCTTGATGAGCACACGGCTTGCCTTTTGTTTGGCAAGGATTAGGCTAGGCGGCTTCGACTGCAGAGGGAACGCGCGATGAGCAACGAACAAGAATCCACCTCCGACCAGCCACGGCTCAATGCCACGGAAATCCGCATTCTCGGTGCGCTGATCGAAAAACAGGCCACCAGCCCGGAAACCTATCCGCTGACCCTCAACGCGCTGGTGCTGGCCTGCAATCAGAAAACCAGCCGCGAACCGGTGATGAACCTCAATCAGGGCCAGGTCGGCCAGAGCCTGCGCGCTCTGGAGGGGCGTGGTTTTACCCGGCTGGTAATGGGCAGCCGTGCCGACCGCTGGGAGCACAAGGTCGACAAGGCGCTGGAGCTGGTGCCGGCGCAGGTGATTCTGACGGGTCTGATGTTTCTGCGCGGTCCGCAGACCGTCAACGAACTGCTGACCCGCAGCGGGCGCATGCACGAGTTCGAGGACGCCGAGCAGGTGGTTCATCAGCTTGAACGCCTGATCGCACGCGGTCTGGCGGTATTGATTCCGCGTCAGGCCGGGCAGCGTGAGGATCGCTACACCCATGCCTTGGGCGATCCGGCAGATATCGAAGCGATCCTGGCGGCGCGGCAGAATCCTGGGGAGCGCTCGAGCGGTGGCGTTTCAATGGAGCGTATCGAAGAACTCGAGGCCCGCATCGCGGCGCTGGAAGAACGCCTGGCCCGCCTCGAATAACCACCGCAAAGCCAGAGTGGGAGCGAGCCTGCTCGCGAAAGCGTAGCGTCAGTCACCACGATCTCGGATGACCCGCCGCCTTCGCGAGCAGGCTCGCTCCCACAGGGTCTGCGCGATATTCAGCTGCCCGCTTCATTCCCCATCCCAATAATCCACCCCATCCACCTGCCGCGCGACAGCGACAAAGCCCGAGGCATTGCCCTCGGCATCCACCGTGAAATTATCCATCACCGCATACTTGTTCGAATCCGGATACTCGCAGATCTCCGGCTGCTGCTGAGTGCTCACCGCCAGATAACGCAGTTCGCCCGCGCTGGTATTGATGATCTGATGTGCCTTCTCCGGTCCGCCGGGTGGGCAGGCGATCACATCACCGGCGCGGATCGGAAAACGCTCCCCTCCCAAGCGCACCTCGCCCTCCCCGGCCACCACGTAGAACATCTCCTCATTGACCCGATGGCTGTGGAATGGACTGCCGCGCATGCCCGCTGGCAGCGCATACAGGCGATAACCGAGTTTCTGCGCACCCAGTTGCTGACCAATCCGCGCGATACGCTGCTGATAACGCCCGGCGGTTTCGCCTTCAGGGGCCAGGGCTTCGGGAAGGGCTTCGAGTTCGACCTCGTTGAGGTTGAGGATGGGCGGATGCATGGGCGGCCTCGGTTAAGGTTTTTGTGATGGGCACGTCTGTGCGTGCTGGCGAGGATTATAGATAGTGATCCAGAACCGCAGCGCCGCCTTCGCGAGCAGGCTCGCTCCCACATTCAATCGCATTCCAACTGGAGGAACACGCTCAACCTGTGGGAGCGAGCCTGCTCGCGAAGAGCCCAGCCCAGCCACTAAAAGATCAATCAGCTGCGCGCAAAATCCACCGCCGCCGCAAACTGCGCCTCATTCGGCCGCACCCCGGTGTACAGCACGAACTGCTCCAGCGCCTGGATCGCTATCACTTCCAGCCCGGTGATCACTCGCTTGCCCTCGGCTCGTGCACGCACAATCAGTGGGGTTTCCGAAGGAATCGCCACCACGTCGAATACAGTCTCAGCCGCTTTGATCACTTCAGGCTCGACCGCCAGTGCCCCCGCCCCCGGCCCGCCGTCCATGCCTACCGGTGTGACATTGATCAGCATCTGCGGGCGCTCGTCGCCAAGCTCGGCCTGCCAGCGATAACCCAGCGAGTCCGCCAGGGCGCGGCCGGCGCGTTCGTTACGGGCGACAATCAAACCGTTCTTGTAGCCACCATCGCGCAGGGCGCTGGCCACCGCTTTGGCCATGCCGCCGCTGCCGCGCAGGGCGAAGGTCGAATCCTTCGGCACCGCGTGGCTTTCCAGCAATTGCGCGACGGCGATGTAATCGGTGTTGTAGGCCTTGAGGTGGCCGCCAGTGTTGACGATGGTGTTGATCGACTGGATCGCCGCCGCCGACGCATCCAGCTCATCGACCAGCGCAATGCAGGCTTCCTTGAACGGCATCGACACGCCGCAGCCGCGAATGCCCAGTGCCCGGATGCCGCCGACCGCGCCGGTCAGGTCCTGGCTGCTGAACGCTTTGTAATAGAAATTCAGGCCCAGCTGTTCATACAAATGGTTGTGAAAACGCAGACCGAAATTCCCCGGCCGCCCCGACAGGGACATGCACAGTTGGGTGTCTTTGTTCGGGTTCATCTGCATGAAACTTCTCCTTCAAACGCACTTTCGGATGGACGGGATTGGCCAGCCCACCGGGTTCTGAATCATCATTGGGGCTTGTTTGTGGCGCCGCGCAGCCGGGTAAAGAAGCCGCTACAGACCTTACACAAAATTTACCCAGCGGCTGTGCTGAATTTCGCAATTTTGCTGTCTTAGCTGTATCCCCGCGACAACTGTGGGCCTGATTCAGGCCGCGGCGCCGGGTCGAAGAACCGAGGACTTATCATGATTCGTAAACTTCCCATCATGGCTTTGTTGATTGGCGCACTTGCCGTCACCGGCCAGGCTGAAGCGGGTGGTGGCCATGGCTGGCAGGGCCCTGCAGTGTTTGGCGCGATCGTCGGCTCGGCCATCATCGGCTCGGCACTGATCAACCAGGATCGGCCAGTGTATGTGCAACAACAACCGGTTTATGTTCAGCCGCAACCGGTCTACGTGCAGCAACCACCGCCACCGGTCTATTACCAGCCGGCGCCGGTGTATGTGCAGCAACCGGTTTACGTGCAGCCGGCCCCGGTCTACTACGGCCCGCCTCGCGGTTATTACGGCCGGCCCCACGGCTATTACGGCGGCCCACATGGTTACTACGGTGGTCCACGCTGGTAAGCGCAACACAGAGCCCTGCTTTCGAGCAGGGCTTTTTTATGACCGCTGGTCGGCCAACGTCTGAAAAAATCTCGCCAAGGTCGCTGTGAGGACAGTGCGAGCAGCTAAAGTCGGCATGATGGAATCGACCGTCGGGCTTTTTTCATCGAACGGTCACCGCTTTGTCATGACGGAACCGCAATCTGAATCCGTCCGTAAACAACAGATCGATAACAACAAGGACGACTGTATGCCCACACAAAACCCGCACCGCATCGTCGGTCTGTGCACCTCGAGCAAGGTGTACAGCGCACTTACCGAGCTCAAGCATCTGGAAGGCCATCGCTGCGCCAAGCTGCTGTCCCTGCTCGCCGAAAACCTCGTGCACAAGGGCCTGCTCAATGAGCGCGAAGTCATGCACATGCTCGATCAAGTGGTCGAATGACGCCAGACCTCACTGGCATCAATGACCACTATCGAAAGCGTTGATTGTCCGTCGTGCCGGCAAATCCCTAAGGTAGCCCCATCAGTTTGATGGAGGTTTTCCCATGGCACAGGTTCAAATCATGTCGGTGATCGGCAGCGCAGTTCCCGCTTCGCTGCGTGCATCCGGTTTGCTCGCTTGCTGGTATCTGGTGCGCGACGGCGAGCCGATCAGCGGCCCGCTCACCTCCTTGCCAGCAGCACAGGCCTTGTCGCAACAAGTCGCCAGCAACACCTTTCATGCCTAAGGCAGCTGCACCTTGGGCTTGGTCTCGACAAACAGCGCCCAGCTCGACAGGAACAATGCGGCAATCAGCGGCCCGATCACAAAGCCGTTGAGGCCGAAGACCGCGAGGCCGCCGAGGGTGGAAACCAGAATCAGGTAATCGGGCATTTTCGTATCCTTGCCCACCAGAATCGGGCGCAGCACGTTGTCGACCAGGCCGATCACGAATACGCCGAACAAGCCCAGCACCACACCCTGCCAGATCATCCCGCTGAGCAGGAAGTACACCGCCACCGGCGCCCAGACAATCCCCGCGCCCACCGCTGGCAACAGCGACAGAAACGCCATCAGCACCGCCCAGAGCAATGCGCTGGGAATGTCGAGAAACCAGAAAATCAGCCCGCCCAGTGCACCTTGGGTCACGGCCACCACCACGTTGCCTTTGACTGTCGCGCGCACCACGCGGTTGAACTTCAGTTGCAGGCGGCGCTTGTGGTTTTCTTCCAGCGGCACGGCGGTGCGTATCTTGCGCGCCAGCTCGGGGCCGTCACGCAGAAAGAAAAACAACAGATAGAGCATGATGAAAAAGCTCACCACGAATTCGAACGTGCCCTGGCCGAAGCTGAACGCCTGAGTCGCCAGCGCCTGGCTGCCCTGCATCGCCGCTTTGACGATCTTCTCGCGCAAGCTGTCGAGTTCGCCCATGCCGAAGCGGTCGAGCAAGTGCTGAAAGTACGGCGGCAGACTGTGCTTGAACTGCGCCAGATACGCAGCGATATCCAGCTCGCCGCTTTCGATGTTCTTGTAGACCGTCGCCCCTTCCTGCACCAGCAGGATGCTGACGATGATCACCGGCAGAATCGCGATCACCAGGCACAGGCTCAAGGTGCACAGCGACGTCACGTTGCGTTGCCAGCCGAACTTCTGCTGCAACCTGCGCTGTACCGGCGCAAACAGAATGCCAAGGATGACAGCCCAGAACACCGCGCCGTAAAACGGCAGCAGGATCCAGATAAAGGCCACCGTGACCAGTACCAGCAGCACCGTCAGGGATTTGAATTGCAGACTCTTTTCGTTCATATCCGGTCCATGTCAGTCAGGCGTCACGCACGCACGCCCCACTTAGTCAGCCGCCGAGCGCGCGAGTGCCATGTTTATTCATGGAGCATAGATCCAGATCAATAAACCCTCGCAACAGCTGCCCTACCCTGCGCGGCTTTTGCGACCGACACCCAAATGAAGACTCTCATCGCCCCCGAGCTTCTCGCCCCCGCCGGCACCCTGAAAAACATGCGTTACGCCTTCGCTTATGGCGCCGATGCGGTCTATGCCGGCCAGCCGCGCTACAGCCTGCGGGTGCGCAACAACGAATTCGACCACGCCAACCTGGCGCTGGGCATCCGTGAGGCGCAGGCGCAGGGCAAGCGCTTCTACGTGGTGGTCAACATCGCCCCGCACAACGCCAAGCTGAAGACCTTCCTCAAGGATCTGGCGCCGGTGATCGAGATGGCCCCGGATGCGCTGATCATGTCCGATCCGGGCCTGATCATGCTGGCGCGCCGGCATTTTCCGCTGATGCCGATTCACCTGTCGGTGCAGGCCAATACGGTGAACTGGGCGAGCGTCGAGTTCTGGCAGCAACAGGGACTGAGCCGGATCATTCTGTCGCGCGAATTGTCGCTGGAGGAGATCGGCGAAATCCGCGAGCAGGTGCCGGGCATGGAGCTGGAAGTGTTCGTGCACGGCGCGCTGTGCATGGCCTATTCCGGGCGCTGCCTGCTTTCCGGTTACATGAACAAACGCGATGCCAATCAGGGCACCTGCACCAACGCCTGCCGCTGGAAGTACACGGCGCAGGAAGCCACGCAAAACCAGCTCGGCGAGATCGTCCAGACCTTTCAACCCGAGCCGACGCTGGGCCTCGGCGCACCGACCGATCAGGTCTTCCTGTTGCAGGAAGCCAATCGTCCCGATGAATTGATGCCGGCCTTCGAAGACGAACACGGCACCTACATCATGAACGCCAAGGACCTGCGCGCCGTGCAGCATGTCGAGCGCCTGACGCGCATGGGCGTGCATTCATTGAAGATCGAAGGCCGGACCAAATCGCATTTCTACTGCGCACGCACCACCCAGGTGTATCGCCGGGCGATCGATGATGCCGTGGCCGGGCGCGCGTTTGATCGCGGCCTGATGCTGGATCTTGAGTCGCTCGCCCAGCGCGGCTACACCGAAGGTTTTCTGCGCCGGCATGTGCATGACGAATATCAGAACTATCAGCACGGCAGTTCGGTGTCGGAGCGGCAGCAGTTCGTTGGCGAGCTGACCGGCGAGCGCCGGGACCGCCTGGCCGAGGTGAAAGTGAAGAATCGTTTTGCCGTGGGCGATCATCTGGAACTGATGACGCCCAAGGGCAATTTCCATTTTGATCTGCATGAATTGCAGAGTGTCAGCGGCCAAGCGATCGAAGTGGCGCCGGGGGACGGGCATACGGTGTACGTGCCGATACCGGATGCGGTGGATTTGCGCTTTGGGTTGTTGATGCGGGATTTGCCGCGGACCTGAATCCCCTCCCCCTAGCCCTCTCCCAGAGGGAGAGGGGACTGATCGGGGGATATTTCAGAGGTACGCTGACCTGAACGGGGACCGCTGAATCCGCAAACTACACAGCGCTGGTTGTGCTCGTGAATCCATAAGCGGCTCGGACTTTCAGGTCGATGTCTGGCGCAAGACACCTCGGTTGGCCCCCTCTCCCTCCGGGAGAGGGCTGGGGTGAGGGCCGCTTTTCCATTGGGCAAACTCCTCCCGCAACATCGCCACAAATGCATCTCGCGCCGGGTGCACACCGGCGTTTTCATGCCAGTAAAACAAATTCTCGATCGCCATCAGTTCAGCGAACTCGTAACCCTCGCAGCCCGCGCCTTTGGCGTACTGCTCGAACACGCCCCGGGGCACCAGCGCCACCCCGGCACCGGCGCTGACGCAGCCGACAATCGCTCCGTAACTGGCCAGACTGACAATCGGCAGCGCCTGCCCCTGGCGCAGCAACCAATGCTCAAGTGCCGCGCGGTATGGGCAACCCGGTGGCCACATGAACAGGGTTTTGTCTTGCAGATCCGCGATGTCGCGCACCGGGCCGACTGAAGTCGAGGCGATCAGTAACAATTCCTCTCGATACATCGGCGTGCGTTTGAGCTGAGCACGTTCGACATCTACCGCCACGATCGCACCATCCAGGCGATGGTTGACGGTGTCGTCGAGCAATTGGCTCCAGGTCCCGGTGGTGAGTTCGAGTGCTACTTGCGGATAACGCTGGTGGAATTTCGCCAGCAGACGCGGCAAGCGCCCGGTCGCCGAGGACTCGATGGCGCCGATGCGCAGCGGTCCGGACGGCTCGGCGGCCGGGTCGAGCGCGCGTTTGGCTTCGACGGTCAGCGCCAGAATCTTTTGCGCATAAACCAGAAAGGTCTGCCCCGCCGGGCTGATCCGCAGTCCGCGCCCCTCGCGCAAGAACAGCGCCACGCCCAACTCGGCCTCCAGCGCTTTGATCCGCGCGGTGATGTTCGACGGCACGCAGAACAGCTTTTCGGCGGCCCGGGCAATGCTGCCGACCTCGGCCACAGTCTTGAACATGCGGATTTGCGCCAGCTCCATAATCATCACTCCGAGTGAACAGTCGACGCAGTATAAGTCAGTTGTGACGAATGATCGGGCGCGCGGATACTCGGCGCATCCACTGCCCTGGTGCCTCGATCATGACTTCCACTTCTACCTGCAAAATCATCCTGGCCATGGCGTTTGTCATCGGCTGCTGGGGCTATTCGCCCACTGGCATTCACATCGGCTTGCAAGGGTATGAGCCCGGACATCTGGCCTTGCTGCGTTTTCTGCTGGCGTCGCTGTTGATGGCGCTGATCGCAATTTTCAAAGGCATTCGCCTGCCGCAGTGGCGCGATGTGCCGTTGCTGGTAGCCTTGGGCTTCTTTGCCGTCAGCCTGCATCACGTCGCGTTGAACATCGGCCAGCAAGGCATCAGTGCCGGGGCTTCCAGCGTGCTGGCGCAATCGAGCCCGTTATTCAGCACGCTGCTGGCGCGCCTTGTGTTCAAGGACCGCGTGAGCGTCTGGCGTTGGGGTTGCGTGTTGCTTGGATTTGTCGGCGTGGTGATCGTAGTCAGCGGCGACAAGGGCATGGGCGCTATCGATGCCCATGGCTTGTTGATCTTGTTGGCGGCGCTTTCATGGAGCCTCTATTTCGCCCTGCAAAAGCATCATGCGCGGCGCTACGATGGCTTCAGCCTGGGCTGCTACGCGGTGTGGTCGGGGACGTTGCTGTTGCTGATTTATCTGCCGGGGCTGGCTGACGCCGTGATGCAGGCGCCGCCGCGTGCGCAGTGGGCGGTGCTGATGCTGGGGGTGTTTCCCAGCGCGCTGGCGTATCTGGCCTGGGGTTTCGTGCTCAAGCATGTGGACTTGAGTCGGGCGACGATGACCTTGTATCTGATACCGCCGACGGCCATGGGAATTGCGTCGTGGGGATTGGGGGAACGGCCGACGTTGATGGTACTGATGGGAGCGGTGGTGGTGTTGATCAGTGTGTTGGCGTTGAATCTGGAGCGTGGGGTTGGCGTCGTTCGAGCAGTTGAGAGCAAGGCTTGAATCTGCTGTGAGGCCGATGCCGTCTTCGCGAGCAGGCTCGCTCCCTCAGTGGATGACACAAACTCCCTGTGGGAGCGAGCCTGCTCGCGAAGAGGCCGGGCCACTCAATGAATAATCCAGACCTCAGCGCATATCATCCGACAACGGTGTCGGCTCATCCGCCGGCGGTACATCCTCGTCATCCGGCGGATCCTTCCAGTCATCCGGGCGGTCGGCATCGCTCAGCGGATCGCGCCCCGGGTCCATGCCCGGCGGTGCGTCGTGATCGCTCAGCGTCGGCTCGTCGGTGCCGGATACGGGGCGGGTCTGGTCGGTGGGCGCCATGCCACCGGGAACAAGCGAGTCATCAGCCATGCTGCACCTCACAATACTGGCCCGGATTATCCGGGGCGTATTACTTGGAAGCGCGGGTGCTGAGGGCGTGCGGTAGATCAGACCAGCGGCATCAGCCTTGGGCGATAAAGCGATCACGACTGTTGGTCAGGTGCAGCCACATCGCGGCGCGGGCGGCATCGGCGTCCTGGCGCTTGATCGCATTCAGAATCGCCTCGTGTTCCAGATTGGCCAAGTGCCCGAGCTTGCTCAGATCCGCCGCGCCACGCTCGGCGGCATTCAGGCGATTGCGCGGGATCATCGCACTGCCCAGGTGCTGCATGATTTCGCTGAAGCAAGCGTTGCCGGTGGCCTCGGCGATCAGCAGATGAAAACGCCGATCGGCCTCCACGCAACTGTCGTTGTTCGCCAGCAACCGTTGATAGTCATCCAGCGCCTGACGCATCTGCTGCACCTGCTGCTCACTGCGCCGCTGCGCCGCCAGCGCCGCCGCTTGCGTCTCCAGGCCCATGCGCAATTCGAGAATGCTGCGCACACCGAGCGCCGTGTCGACATTCAGACGCAGGCCCTGCTCCGCTGCGCGCTTGATGACGAAAGTACCGATGCCATGGCGCGTCTCGACCAGCCCCGAGGCCTGCAACTTGGAGATCGCCTCGCGCACCACCGTGCGGCTGACGCCGTGTTCCTGAACGATGGAATTCTCCGACGGCAATTTGTCACCGGGCGACAGTTGTCCGAGCAGGATGCTCTGGGTGAGCTTTTCCACCAGGTCATGAGCGAGGTTGTGCGTGCGTTTGCGCGCGGGCGCGTCGAGGTCTTCTTGCATGATCGGTTCCGGTGATCGGGGCTTGCCGATCGTAGCACTGCGGGATGACGGTTGAGATGGATTTTAGCGGTCGACGGGCCATCCACTTGTATGACAACACTCAATTACGTCGAATATTTTCGATAGCCAGCCATCACGCATTACCATTCATATCTCAAAAAGGCGCTGCGATCGACTGGCGAAATTTTCAATGAATACGAGCCAGAATCCGGCTTTCGCATAAAAAACCGAACAATCAGAAGAATTTGATCGCCCTCCACACTTGTAGGACAAAAAATTAGAGTTGTATGATGTCTAGCAACAACGCAGCACCCAGTCCTACCCGCATAAAAATAATCAGTGGGAGAAATATCAGTGAAAACCTCCATCTCCGGGATGCAGGACAGCGTCGACCCGACGCTCGCCTCAGCCATCTCCAAAGTCAAACGCCACGTCCTGCCGCTCTTCGTGATCATGTTCATCGTCAATTACATTGACCGGGTGAACATCGGCTTCGTCCGCACCCACATGGAAACCGATCTGGGCATCGGTGCTGCCGCCTATGGCTTCGGCGCCGGGCTGTTCTTCATCGGTTACGCGCTGTTCGAAGTGCCGTCCAACATGCTTTTGCAGAAAGTCGGCGCACGCATCTGGCTGACCCGCATCATGTTCACCTGGGGCATAGTCGCGGCCTGCATGGCCTTCATCCAGAACGAAACCCACTTCTATATCCTGCGTTTCCTGCTCGGTGTCGCCGAGGCCGGGTTCTTTCCCGGGGTGATCTATTACTTCACCCGTTGGCTGCCAGGCGTCGAGCGTGGCAAGGCGATCGCGATCTTCCTCAGCGGCTCGGCCGTGGCCTCGCTGATCTCCGGTCCGCTGTCCGGCCTGCTCCTGCAGATCAACGGGCTGGGCATGCACGGCTGGCAATGGATGTACTTCATCGAGGGGATGTTCTCGGTGTGCCTGTGCGTCTTCGTCTGGTTCTGGCTGGATGCCAAACCCCACGACGCAAAATGGCTGAGCCGCGCCGAACAGGATGCGTTGGTCAGCGCCATCGACGACGAGCAAAAAGCACGTGAAGCCGCGACGCCGATCCGGCCGTCGCTGGGCAAACTGCTCAAGGACCGGCAGATCATTCTGTTCTGCCTGATCTACTTCTTCATTCAGTTGACCATTTATGCGGCGACTTTCTGGCTGCCGAGCATCATCAAGAAGATGGGCGAACTCAGCGACGTGCAGGTCGGCCTGTTCAACTCGATTCCATGGTTGCTGTCGATCGTCGGCATGTACGCCTTCGCCTCGCTGTCGGCGAAGTGGAAACATCAACAAGCTTGGGTCGCCACTGCCCTGTTGATCGCGGCAGCGGGGATGTTCATGTCCACCACTGGCGGGCCGATCTTTGCCTTCGTCGCGATCTGCTTTGCGGCGCTGGGTTTCAAATCCGCCTCGTCGCTGTTCTGGCCGATTCCCCAGGCTTATCTGGATGCACGCATCGCGGCGGCAGTGATCGCGCTGATCAACTCGGTGGGCAACCTCGGCGGCTTCGTCGCGCCGACCACCTTCGGCCTGCTGGAGCAACACACCGGCTCGATCCAGGGCGGCCTCTATGGTCTGGCCGCGACCTCGATCATCGCCGCAATCATCGTCTTCGCCGCGCGCACCACGCCCAAACCCGCTGCTGAAAAGGCTGTGGCCGACGCCGCGCCGAAACACGCCTGACTTCGTCTCGACAAGGAAAACAATAATGACTGTTCACGATACCGCCAAAGCTCCGATCATCACCGACATGCAGGTCATTCCGGTGGCCGGTCACGACGGCATGCTGCTCAACCTGAGCGGCGCCCACGGGCCGTTTTTCACCCGCAACATCGTCATCCTCAAGGACAACGCCGGCCATACCGGCGTCGGCGAAGTGCCCGGTGGCGAGCGCATTCGCCAGACCCTGGAAGATGCACGCAATCTGGTGGTCGGTAGCCCCATCGGCACCTACCAGAAGATCCTCAACCAGGTGCGCCAGACCTTCGCCGACCGCGATGCCGGCGGCCGTGGCCTGCAAACATTCGACCTGCGCATCACCATTCACGCGGTCACCGGCCTGGAAGCCGCCCTCCTCGACCTGCTCGGCCAGCATCTGGACGTGCCGGTGGCGGCGCTGCTCGGTGAAGGTCAGCAACGCGACGAAGTGAAGATGCTCGGTTATCTGTTCTACGTCGGCGATCAACACGAAACCGATCTGGCCTATCGCAGCGAACCGGACGCCGACAACGACTGGTTCCGTGTGCGCCACGAGAAAGCCATGACCCCCGAAGCAGTCGTGCGTCTGGCCGAGGCGGCGCACGCCAAGTACGGTTTCAAGGATTTCAAACTCAAGGGCGGCGTGCTCAGTGGCGATGCCGAAATCGAAGCGGTCACGGCACTGGCCGAGCGCTTCCCTGAAGCGCGAATCACCCTCGATCCGAACGGCGCCTGGTCGCTGAAAGAGGCGATTCGTCTGTGCCGCGATCAGCACCACGTACTCGCCTACGCCGAAGACCCGTGCGGTGCGGAAAACGGTTATTCCGGGCGCGAAGTCATGGCTGAATTCCGCCGCGCCACCGGGCTGAAAACCGCGACCAACATGATCGCCACCGACTGGCGTGAAATGGGCCACGCGATTCAGTTGCAGTCAGTGGACATCCCGCTGGCCGACCCGCACTTCTGGACCATGCAGGGTTCGGTACGCGTCGCGCAGATGTGCCACGAGTGGGGCCTGACCTGGGGCTCGCATTCCAACAACCACTTCGATATTTCCCTGGCCATGTTCACCCACGTCGCCGCCGCCGCACCCGGCGAGATCACCGCCATCGACACCCACTGGATCTGGCAGGACGGTCAGCGCCTGACCAAGGCACCGCTGCAGATTGTCGATGGTCTCGTGCAGGTGCCGAAAAAACCCGGACTGGGTGTGGAGCTGGACATGGATCAAGTGGCCAAGGCCCACGAACTGTACAAAGGCATGGGCCTCGGCGCGCGGGATGACAGCGTGGCGATGCAGTTCCTGATTCCGGGGTGGAAATTCGATAACAAACGGCCGTGTCTGGTGCGGTAATCCAGCAGGCGCCGCTGATTTCAATTGTGGGAGTAGGAGTTGCCGAAGGCTGCGATCTTTTGATTCTGTTTTGAAGATCAAAAGATCGCAGCCTTCGGCAGCTCCTACAAATCGGTTTTCAGCTTGAGATCTGCAGCAACCACGCCTTGAACGCTTTCATCGCCACCGTTTCCGCTCGCGACTGCAACCGCGTCAGCCAGTAACTACCCGTAGTGATCTCGATCGCAAACGGCTGGCAGATTGCATCAGCCGCCAGTTGCCGGGCAAACATCAGCGGCGGCGCCAACGCCACGCCGCCGCCCTGCAATGCGGCTTCCATCATTGCCAGCGACGAATCGAACACGATGCTTTGCGGTGGCGCGGCCTGCGTCGCCAGTCCCGCTGCGTGAAACCACTCCGGCCATTCATCGGTGCGATAGGAACGCAGCAAGGTCTGCTGCAACAGGTCCGCCGGCGAGTGCAGCTGCCGGGCAATCTCCGGCACGCACAATACCGACAACGGCGCATCGAGCAAGCGCGTCGCCTCGATGCCATGCCAGGCGCCAGCACCGAAACGAATGGCGTAATCCAGTCCTTCCGCCGCCACATCCACCCGGTTGTTATTGGTCGACAGGCGTAAATCTACCAGCGGATGTTTCCTCCGAAAGTCCGCCAGCCTCGGCAACAGCCAACCCACGGCAAACGTGCCCACCGCGCCGACCGTCAACATGTCGCGATACTGCCCACCGGCCAGACGCTCGAGCATCTGCGCAATGTGGTCGAATGAGGTGCTGAGCACCGGTAGCAAGGTCTCGCCTTCACTGGTCAGCATCAGCCCACGGGGCAGGCGTTTGAACAGGGTCAGGTTGAGTTGCGCTTCCAGGCTTTTGACCTGATGGCTCACCGCCGCTTGTGTCACGCACAACTCGACGGCAGCACGGGTAAAACTCAAATGACGTGCCGAGGCTTCAAATGCGCGCAGAGCGTTGAGCGGCAGTTGCGGTCGAATCATGCGTTGCCCCAATTTTTTCTAATGGCCCATGCGAGTTTTCATCGTTTGTCGAGATCCAGCGAAGTGCCTAAATTGGCCGCGCTGATCGGCCGCCCGATGAAAAATCACCCGCAGTGTAGCGGGATACAACAATCGACACTCATGGAGAGTGATTCAATCATGTGTTCCTTAAAACCGAGCAAGGCCTTTTCCTACAGCGCTTTCGCACTGTTCTTCGGCAGCGTTGCCTGTCATGCCGCAACGCCGACGGATGCGCAATTGCAGGCACTGGTCAGCCAAGCCGTCACCCCGGTGATGCAGCAAAACAACATCCCGGGGCTGACCGTAGCGATCACGCTGAATGGCCAGGCGCATTACTTTAACTACGGGGTTGCCGCTAAAGACACCGCGCAAAAGGTCAGCGAAAACACCCTGTTCGAAGTCGGCTCGGTGAGCAAAACCTTCACCGCCACCCTCGCTGGTTACGCACAGGCCACAGGCAAACTCGACCTGTCGAGCAAGGCCAGCCAACTCTGGCCGGAGCTCAAGGGCAGCGCCTTCGACAACATCAGCGTGCTGCAACTGGGCACCTACAGTGCAGGCGGACTGCCGTTGCAATTCCCCGCTGAGACGGATTCTTCCGACAAGATGCTCGGCTATTACCAACAGTGGAAACCGCAATTTCCCGCCGGCAGGCATCGCCTGTATTCCAACCCGAGCCTGGGCCTGTTCGGCTACCTGACGGCGAAAAGCCTCGGCCAGCCGTTCGACCAGGCAATGACGCAAACCCTGCTGCCGAAACTCGGCCTTCAGCACACCTTCCTCAGCGTACCGTCAGCGCAGTCGAAGCTTTATGCCCAAGGCTACGAAAGCGCCGACCAACCGGTACGCGTCAGCCCCGGCGCCCTCGACGCCGAAGCCTACGGCATCAAAACCAGCGCCGCCGACCTGCTGCGTTACGTCCAGGCACAGCTGAAACCGGCCAGCCTTGCGCCTGATCTGCACCAAGCCATCGCCAACACCCACATCGGTTATTACCGCGTCGGCGACATGACCCAGGGCCTGGGCTGGGAGCGCTACGCCTACCCGATCAGCCTGGAAAAACTGCAAAACGGCAACTCGACCCCCATGGCCATGGAGCCGCACAAAGTCGAGTGGCTGACTCCACCGCAAGCTGAACCAGCCAATGTGCTGTTCAATAAGACCGGTTCTACACGGGGCTTTGGCGCGTATGTGGCGTTCGTGCCGTCGCGAGACATGGGCATTGTGATTCTTGCCAACAAGAACTACCCGAATGCCGAACGGGTGAAGATTGCGCATGAGATTTTCACTCAGTTGACCGAATAAAGATCAAAAGATCGCAGCCTGCGGCAGCTCCATTGACCGAGTGAAAACCCGATCCTGTAGGAGCCGCCGCAGGCTGCGATCTTTTCGTTTCAGCGCTTAAAGCTGCGCCTGCAAGCGCCAGCCAATGACATCCATCAAGTCACAGCTATCGCGCAACGGAATCGCCAGCACCCGGGCGAAATCCTGCAACAGCAATGCATCGTGTCCCTTGCCCTCGTCCAGCGAAAGGCTCTCCATCAGCTGCGTCACACAGCGCAAGCGGTAAGCCGCGGTGCCGTGCAACACGTCAATGGGGGCTTCGCTGTCGATCAGCACACAGGGAATTTTGCAGTCAATCCCGGTGATCGGTATGTAACGCGCCATGGTAGAACCTCCCTGTTCAATGTTGAGTCGCCGTTGGGGGTGAATCGAGATTGTCCAGCGCGCGGTTGACCAGCAGTTCTCCGACTACCGCCAATTGCTGGATCGACAACGTCAGGCTGCGCTGCGCACCGCTCAACTCGCAGGCCAGATCGGTGGTCAGTACGTTCAGTGAGGCAAGGGTTTCGCAGGCATGGCTCAGCAGTGTCGCCGTGTCGATGTCGGGGAGAATGGTGAAGACGTGGCTGATGGGATCGGGTTGGCCGGGGTGGCGCAGACGCGGATTATTGGAGTCGAAGGAGCTTGAATCCATGGGGGATTCGGGGGGATTTGGAGTGTGTTTTTTCATGTTGATTACCGTTGTGGATTGTAGGAAACACTACCTGTCTCACTTCCACATGAGGGTGGCAGCTGTACGCAGGTGTGGAAGACCAGGCCAATCCACCAATACCCGGCGCACTCGAGAGTGCTCCTGCGCACAGCCGCCAAAACGCGGCGATGTTGACATAAAACCCGTCGACATGCGCTTTTGAGACATTGATGGATGTAACCGAACAACCGGACTTCCACATCCGACCACTGTTTTTTTCAGCGGCCAAAAGAGGTTATCCCCCTGCGCCACAACGCACCAGTTCACCCCAGCCGCCGCGTCTTGCAGGAAAAATCCACTGGGTTTGAAGGCTGTTGGCGTCAGACATTTCGGCAGCCACATGCTGCAATGACTTTCGATCAGCAGATGACTTGTGGGAGCGAGCCTGCTCGCGAATGCGCTCGATCAGCCACCTTTCAGCGCCTGAAAAACCGCTTTCGCGAGCAGGCTCGCTCCCACATTTGAACTGTGCACTTCACAAAAAAATGTGGGAGCTGATTTGCCAACTCCCACAGGAATTTTGCTTCATTCAGTCAACGCGCAATCAATCATCCAGCATCTGCGGCGGTTTGCTCGGTTTCGCCGGTTTGCTGCCCTTCGCGCCTTTGGCCGGTTCCGGCTCGGTGGCGGCAGGTGTTTGTGCGGCGGCGGCCGCAGCGGCGGCTTCTTTTTCGGCCATGGGCATGGCGTCGATGGTTTCGAAGATTTTTGCCAGGCTCAATGCCTTGGCTTCATCACCCGAGGCGGAGAGCTTGGTTTCGCCGTCCTTGCCCACCAGGAACACTTTTGGATAAGCGCCGGCACCGAGCTTCAGCGAACGCAGCAGGGCCATGGTGTCCTGCTGGCCCATGTCCTTGCCGTCGAGCTGGCCGGACATGCTGAGGATGGTGTAGACCTTGATGTTGCGGTCGGTGACGCCCTTTTTGTTGGCCGGATCTTCCAGCGACTTCTTCAGGCTCAGCCACACCGGGTCGACGGTGCTTTGCGCAATCACGATCAGAGGGCGGGCGCGGCCCACGTCCCCGGCCAGGGGGGAATCGCTGTCGGCGGCGAACAGGGGGCCGGCGATTGCCAGCAAGAGGGTCAGGGTCAGGGACCTGATGAGCATGCGCATCTCCTTTTGATATCCACGCACTACTGATTGCGCATCGTGGCGATTGTTCCGGCGGCGTCTGGCAAAAAGGCATTGCCCTGTCAGAAGCTTAGGTCAGGGAGAACTTTGCGCAACATGACGCAAGCGATCATCGGCACATCCCTACGGCCGCTGCATTGGAAGTGTTTGCTCCAGACTGACTCAGAACGCCAACTTATAACCAATCAACACCAGCATCGTCGCCAGGCACGGGCGCAGGACTTCGTCGGAGATGCGTCCGGTCAGGTGGCTGCCCAGCCAGATGCCGGGCAGCGAGCCCATCAGCAGGAAACCCAGCACGCCCCAATCCATGTTGCCCATGCTTGCGTGGCCGAGGCCGGCGACGAGGGTCAGGGGTACGGCGTGGGCGATTTCGGTGCCGACCAGGCGGCGGGTTGGCAGTAGCGGGTAGAGGATGAACAATGCGACGGTGCCGAGTGCGCCGGCGCCGATCGAGGTCAGGGCGACCATGGTGCCGAGGATCAGACCGGTGATCACCGTCATGATATTCAGGCGCGAACCGCTCGGGTTGTAGTTGCCACCCGCGCGTTTGTGGGCGAATTCGAGCAAGCGTTTCTTGAAGAAGATTGCCAGGGCGGTGGCGAAGAGGACGAAGCCGAGCGCCTGCTTGATGATGGCGTTCATCGCGTCCGGCGCGGTGTGCAGGGTGCTGAGGAACCACAGGGTCATGGCCACGGCCGGCACACTGCCGAGGGTCAGCCAGCCAGTGATGGCCCAGTCGATGTTCTTGTTCTTCCTGTGAACGAGGACGCCGCTGGATTTGGTGATCGCGGCGTACAGCAGGTCGGTACCTACCGCCGTCGCCGGGTTGATGCCGAACCACAGCAGGATCGGCGTCATCAACGAACCGCCGCCGACACCGGTCATGCCTACGATAAACCCCACCACCAGCCCGGCAATTACCAGGCCGAAATTTGCCAATTCCATTCAAACGTCCAGAAAACGACAGGAAAATCTGGCCCGCAGCATAGCGATTTTTCTTATAACCACATATATCGATGCGGTCTATCGTTATGCCATATCGAATTCACCGCAAATCCCACAGTGGATCTTTGCGCTACAGCAAACCTGCAAGGCTCACTGCACCGGCAAGAAATTCAGAAACAGCAGACTCTGCGCGTAATTCAGGCCGATCCTGCGATAGCGCTCATCGAGCATCTGCGTGAGCAGATCCAGGCGCGCGACGATTTTGCTGAATTCGGTGGCGAAGCTGAGGTTGCTGCCCTCCTCCGAGATTTCGTTGGAGAACAGCAACGGCTGGCCTTCCTTGTTTTGTCGTTGCGACAAAATCCACATGGCTTTTTCGATGTTGCGCGCGGCGTTGTGCACGAACGTCGGGTTGATCGCGTCGGTCATGTAGAACTCGGTGCGATTGCCGTGGGCGGTAACCAGCATGCTGCCGATCGCATAGATGAACGCGCCGACGCGGTCGCCGAGGAACTCCGGACTCATCGCATAGCTCAGCGCCGCCAGGTCCTTGCGCCCGCCCAGCACGGGCAATGGCTGCTGTTGCTCGACAGCGAGACGCACCTGTTTCACGGCGGCGTTGACTGTGAGGAAGCCGGATTTGCGCAGTTCTTCCGGGTTGCGCAGGTAAAGCTTGCCCATCAATCGATAGAGGCTGTCGAGGTTGTCGCGCATCGCCAGGGTGGCCATGCGGTCGACGCTGGTCTGGAGAAATTCCTGCGGCTGCCCTTCTCGTATCTGATTGAAGAATCCGTTGCCGTTCTGGTGGCTGCAGCCGCTGAGCAACAGCGACAACAGGCAGGCCAGCAGCAGGCACGGGCGGCGGTGAGCGGCGGTGATCAGGGCAAAAACACTCGGCATGAAGTCTCGGACAGGCACATTCCTGTGCGGCGGGAGTCACCGCATCCTGGCCATGCATAGAGCCGCCGATTGCGAAAAAGTGCAGTGCCCGGGCGGTGAGCCGACCTTCGGCGCTTTTCGCCATAGCAATTAGTCGGACTTTATATTTGCCAATGTACGTAAATCCGCTATAAATCCTGTTCAGCCCCACAAATAGCATGACTAGTTATATGTAGGAGCTGCCGAAGGCTGCGATCTTTTGATCTTGCTTTCAAAAATCACAATCAAAAGATCGCAGCCTGCGGCAGCTCCTACAGGGGACCGCGGTGTTTAAAACAACAACAAAAAGGAAGGTCAACCATGCTTCAATCCTGTCACCTGCTCTCCGGCCTCGGACTGTCCCTGATGATCGCTACCCTTTCCGCCAACGCGGCGGGCCTGACCGCTGAACACAAAGCCTTCGGCAAAACCAATGACGGCACGCCTGTCGAACAGTACATCCTGCGCAACAGCCACGGCATGCAAGCCACCGTGATTACCTACGGCGCGACCCTGCAAGCGCTGAAAGTCGCTGACAAACACGGCAAGTTCGACGACGTCGTCTTGGGTTTTGACGATGTGCAGGGTTATCAGAAAGGTACCGCGTACTTCGGCGCGACCATCGGCCGTTTCGGCAACCGCCTGGCCGAAGGTGCTTTCGAACTTGATGGCAAGCGTTATCAAGTGCCGCAGAACGACAAATCCAACGCCCTGCACGGCGGCCCCGAAGGTTTCGACAAGAAAGTCTGGAAGGCCAGGGAAACCAAGGACAAGGATTCGGTGGGCGTAACCCTTACCTACCTCTCGGCCGACGGCGAGATGGGTTTCCCGGGCAATCTGACCACCGAAGTCACCTATCGCCTGACCGACAACAATGAACTGCGCATCGACTACAAGGCCAGCACCGACAAGCCGACCGTGCTCAACCTGACCAACCACAGTTACTTCAACCTGGCCGGCGCCGGCAATGGCGATATTCTCAAGCAAGTCGCCATGATCAACTCCAGCCATTACACGCCGGTCACCGCGAAACTGATCCCGACCGGGGAGCTGGCGCCTGTTGCCGGTACGCCGATGGACTTCAGCAAACCGACGGCGATCGGCACGCACATCAAGGCTGATCATCCGCAGCTGAAATTCGCCGAGCCGAAACAGGGCGGCTTCGATTTCAACTGGGCGCTGGACAGCAAGGGCGATATCAGCAAGCTCGCTACCGAAGTCAGCGACCCGCAATCCGGGCGTGTGCTGCAACTGTTCACCAGCGAGCCGGGCGTGCAGTTCTACACCAGCAACTTCCTCGACGGCACGGTCAAGGGCAAGGGTGGCAAGGTCTATCCGCACTGGGGCGCGTTCACCCTCGAGACCCAGCACTACCCGGATTCGCCGAACCAGCCGGATTTCCCGAGCACGCGGCTTGATCCGGGGCAGACTTATGCCCACAGCGTGATCCTCAAGTTCTCCGCCAAGTAACCTGCCATGCACCCCCTGTGGCGAGGGGATTCATCACCGTTGGGATGCGAAGCAGCCCCAAAAACCTGCAATAGAACGCTGTCTGATACAGCGCGTGTTGCAGGATCGGGGCTGCTTCGCAGCCCAGCGGGGATAAATCCCCTCGCCACAAATCCCCTCACCACAAGATCCCCTGACCACAATTGATCCGGTTTCATCCTTGACTCCCCCTTCCTTGCGGGAACCCTTGCTCTATCCTGCTGCCCACTAGAGATATCGACTCTTTCAGGCAGGAGGTTTGAATGCGTACCCTTGAGTTGGCCGGCGTGCAGGTTCCCGTGATTGGTCAGGGCACTTGGCGCATGGGCGAGGATCGTTCGGCGCACAGCCGTGAAGTGGCGGCGCTGCGCACCGGCATCGAGCTGGGCATGAGCCTGATCGATACCGCTGAGATGTACGCCGAGGGCGGTGCCGAAACAGTGGTCGGCGAAGCCATCGCCGGTCTGCGCGATCAAGTCTTTCTGGTCAGCAAGGTCTACCCGCACAACGCCAGCCGCGAAGGCATCCCGCAAGCCTGCGAGCGCAGTTTGCGTCGGCTCCGCACCGACTACATCGATCTGTATCTGTTGCACTGGCGCGGTCAGTATCCGCTGGAGGAAACCGTCGAAGCCTTCGAACGCCTGCGCGAGGACGGCAAGATCGGCCGTTGGGGGGTGTCGAATTTCGATGTGGACGACCTCGAAGAACTGTCCAGCTCGGCCTGCGCCACCAATCAGGTGCTTTACAACCTTGAAGAGCGCGGCATCGAATTCGATCTGCTGCCGTGGTGCCAGCATCAGCGCCTGCCGTTGATGGCGTACTGTCCGATCGGCCAAGGCGGCGCGATGCTCGCCGAGCCGGTTCTGCAAGACATTGCCAGGCGCTACAACGCCACCCCGGCGCAGATTTCACTGGCGTGGATCCTGCGCCGGGGTGGCGTGATTGCGATTCCCAAGGCTGTGCGCCCGGAGCATGTGCAACTCAATGCCGAGGCGGCCCAGTTGCAATTGGACGCCGGGGATCTGGCGGCGCTGGACAAGGTGTTCCCGGCGCCTCAACGCAAGCAGCGGCTGGCCATGGTCTGAGCTGCCGACCGCGAGGGCTTCGCCATGAGAAGCACAGATCTGCACGACCCGTTCAACCTGCAACGTTTTGTCCAGGCACAGGACCCGGTGTTCGAACGGGTCCAGCGTGAACTCGAGACGGGCCGCAAGCGCAGCCACTGGATGTGGTTCGTCTTCCCGCAGTTCGCCGGATTGGGCGGCAGCGAAATGGCCCGGCGCTTTGCGATTGGTTCAGCCGAGGAAGCCCAGGCCTATCTGGCCCACGAGCTGCTCGGGGCGCGGCTGCGCACCTGCACGCAACTGGTGCTGAATGTGCCGCAGCGCTCGATTGCAGAAATGTTTGGCCATCCCGATGACCTGAAATTTCATTCTTCGATGACCCTGTTCGCCCAGTTCAGCGCCGAGGACAGTCTGTTCCATCAGGCGCTGGAGCGGTACTTCCACGGCATCCTCGATGAATGGACGCTGCAACTGCTCGACTCAAAACAGGCCCAGTTGCCCACCGATCAGGGTTGAGAAGTCGTCGTCGACAAACGGCAGAATCGCGTCCGCCACCGGTTGCAGCTGTCGCGTGATGTAATGGTCGTAGTCGATGGCGGCGCGGCGTACTTCCAGCGGCTCCGGGCCGGCCAGGGTGATGACGTAGCTGATCCAGCCGCCGTTCTGATACTGCCGGGGCCGCCCCTGCTCGGCATTGTATTCGTCGGCGAGCCGCGCCGCGCGGACGTGCGGCGGTACGTTGCGTTCGTAATCGTCGAGGGTGCGGCGCAGACGTTTGCGGTAGATCAGCCGATCGTCGAACTCGCCGGCGAGGGTCTTGCGCACGTAATCGCGCACATAATCCTGATACGGCTTGCGCTGAAAAATCCGCTCATACAGTTCTTGCTGAAACTGCCGCGCCAGCAGCGACCAGTCGGTGCGCACGGTTTCCAGGCCTTTGTAGACCATTTCCTCGCTGCCATCGGCGCGGGTGACGAGTCCGGCGTAGCGCTTCTTGCTGCCCTCCTCGGCGCCGCGAATGGTCGGCATCAGGAAGCGCTTGTAGTGAATCTCGAACTGCAATTCCAGCGCGCTTTCCAGCCCATATTCCTCGCGCACATGCGTGCGCCACCAGTCGTTGACGTGTTTGACCAGCGCATGGCCGATCTGCGCTGCTTCATCCTGACCGTGCAGACTGCGCAGCCAGACGAAGGTTGAATCGGTGTCGCCGTAAATGACGGCGTGGCCCTGTTCTTCGATCAACTGGCGAGTGCGCAACATGATTTCGTGGCCGCGCAAGGTGATCGACGAGGCCAGCCGGGTATCGAAAAAACGGCAACCGCTGGAGCCGAGCACGCCGTAGAAGGCGTTCATGATGATCTTTAATGCCTGGGACAGCGGCGCATTGTGCTCGCGCTTGGCGGTTTCGCGCCCTTCGGCCACTCGCGCCACGATGGACGGCAGACAATGGCGGGTGCGCGAGAAGCGTGCGCCACGAAAACCCGCTACCGAGTCAGCGTCGTCCGGGTGTTGCAGGCCCTCGATCAAGCCCACCGGGTCGATCAGAAAGGTGCGAATGATCGACGGGTAGAGGCTTTTGTAATCGAGGACCAACACCGATTCGTAAAGCCCCGGGCGTGAATCCATGACAAACCCGCCGGGGCTGGCCTGGGGTGGATTGGTGCCCAGATTGGGTGCAACAAAGCCCTGGCGGTGCATCAACGGCATGTACAAATGGGTGAAAGCGGCGACCGAACCGCCGCTGCGGTCGGCGGGCAAACCGGTGACGCTGGCGCGTTCAAGCAAAAACGTCAGCAGTTCGGTCTTGGCGAAGATTCGCGTGACCAGCTCGCAGTCCTTGAGGTTGTATTTGGCCAGCGCCGGTTTGTCCTCGGCGAACATGCGGTTGATCTCGTCCATGCGCTGGTACGGATTGTTGATCGCCTTGCCTTCGCCGAGCAGGGTCTGCGCGACGTTTTCCAGGCTGAACGAGGGAAAACTCCAGGTCGCCGAACGCAACGACTCGATGCCATCGATGATCAGCCGCCCCGCTGCAGAGGCGAAGTAGTGATTGCGGCTGCCGTGCTCGCGCCACTGCATTTCTTCGCCGCCACGACCGATCTTCAGCGGCACGCCAAGACGCCGCGCGTGTTCGTGAAGGATGCGCAGGTCGAACTGCACAACGTTCCAGCCAATGATCGCGTCAGGGTCGTGGCGGGCGAACCAGTCGTTGAGCTTCTTCAGAATGAGCGTGCGCGAATCGCAGTATTCAAGGTCGAAATCGACAATGCTGGCGTCGCCGTTCGGCGCGCCGAGCATGTACACCTGGCGCTCGCCACAGCCTTCCAGCGCGATGGAATACAGCTCGCCGTTTTCGGTGGTCTCGATGTCGAGTGAGACCAAGCGCAGTTTCGGCCGGTAATCGGGGTCGGGTTTCAGCTGGGCGTTGATCAGTACGCCGTCAGCATCCAGGGTGCCGCCAAACAGCACTGGCGCGGTGATGAAGCGCTCCATCAGATAGCGTTCCGGCGGGCGCACGTCGGCTTCAAAGACGTCGACGCCGGCGCGGTTGAGCGCGGTTTCGAGGCGCATCAACTGGCCGTGCTGCTGGCAATACAGACCGAGCACCGGACGATGCTGAAAATCGAGCAAGGCCAACGGTCGCAATTCCACGTTCTTTTCATCGTGCAGCAGACGCTCGGCCGCTTCTCGCTGTGCGGCGGGAATAAATGCGACCGACGGCTGATGCGCCAGACGCACGCGGCGCGGCCCGGCATCGGTCGCCAGCCAGAACTCCACTTCGGTGCCGGCCGGCGTATCGCGCCAATGCCGGGTCAGGACGAAGCCCTGCTGTAAATCCACCACTGCGACCTCAACGTTTCAATCAGAACGCCATTCTACGCAGGATCTGTGGCGAGGGATTTATCTGTGGCGAGGGGATTTATCCCCGCTGGCCGCGAAGCGGCCCCGCTTTTAATGAAAGGGCCTGCTGCGCAGGCCAACGGGGATGAATCCCCTCGCCACAGATGCTTCATTTACCGATACAAAGATGTTTTTTCCGGCAAATGGCGTTTTTTGCACGCTAACTGCCGCTTTGCCACCTTGCTCTGCGCGGCTGCGTCTACGATGCTTGATGAACAACGACAACACCTGAGTAACCGCCATGAAGACCGTCGCCCAACTGCTCAAGCTCAAAGATCAGAAAAATCAGGAAGTGCACCAGATCAAACCCGATCACATGGTGCTCGAAGCGCTGATGAAGATGGCCGAGAAAAACGTCGGCGCCTTGCTGGTGGTCGAAGACGACAAAGTGGTCGGCATCATCAGCGAGCGTGACTATGCACGCAAACTGGTGCTGCACGGGCGCTCTTCGGTCGGTACGCCAGTACGAGACATCATGGTCAAGGACGTGATTACCGTGGATACCCGACAAACCGTCGACACCTGCCTGGGCATCATGTCGGACAAACGCCTGCGCCACTTGCCGGTGGTCGAGGACGGCCAGTTGATCGGCCTGCTGTCGATCGGCGACCTGGTGAAGGAAGCGATTGCCGAACAGGCCGAGCTGATCAAACAGCTGGAGCAGTACATTCGCGGCGAATGAGCCCACCGCCGTCGTCCCCTTGGGAGCGAGCCTGCTCGCGAATGCGCCAGGTCAGTGATGATCGTTCCCACGCTCTGCGTGGGAATGCAGCCCGGGACGCTCTGCGTCCCTCTAAAGCCGAACGCGGAGCGTCCGTTGAGGCATTCCCACGCAGAGCGTGGGAACGATCTCGCCCGTCAGGCCGGCCAATGCCGCTCAAACACCGGTGCCAGCACCGGGTGCCGGTCGATCCTTTGCAGCCACGCATAAAAGCCCGGGCGGGTCTGGCGCAGGTGTTCGCGGCTGCCGGCCCAGCGGCTCACCACGGCCGCCAGCACATCCAGCGCGCCGGGCGTTTCGTCATCCAAATATAGCTCTCCGGAAAACTGATCGGCAAACACCTCCCAACTGAAGTGCAGGCGCTGGCGCGTGCCGGCGATCAGGTTTTGCCGTGCGCTCTCGTCGGGCGTGCTCAGCCAGCGCTCGGGGTAATCGATGATGCCGACCGCTGCGTAGCAATTGCTGACGATGTAGGCGAGGCCGCGAATCGCCTGATCACGATCGGCAGCCTCACTCGGCAGCAGGCCGGACTTGGGAAACGTCAGGCCCAGATGAATCAGGATCGCCGCGCTTTCAGTCATGGCGCTGCCGTCCGGCAGTTGCAGGGTCGGTATCTGTTTCAACGGATTGAGTTTGCCCAGCGCCTCGTCGGCCTCGGCGCTGGCTTCGGTATCAATGAAGCGATAGGCGATCTGGCACAACTCCAGTGCCGCCTCGATGGCAGCCGCGCCGGAATTCTTGTGCCCGTAGAGCTGGTACATGTCCGTTCCCCCGATAAGGCCTTTGCACAGGGTAGATGGCTGGCTGGCCTGACGTAGAAAATTCTGCAAATGTGTCGTGATTGGCACGTTTTTCCCATGCACTGCCGACTTGCGAAATCAACCTTCGCCAATCAGCGCTGGCGGTGCCCATCCCGCACCAAGAGCATTCATCGAACGCTATCCGCGTTCTTGTAAGGTGCGACAGCGAACCAAAAGTTCGCCTGTCCGAGCTGGCAATAAGGAGTTCACCTGTGAATCTTCAAATGCTCCGCCGTACGACATACCCCACTCACTCGCAAATCCAGACCCAAGTTCAGCCGAGCCTACTCAGCCTGGCGCGTTTCTCCTTTATTACCTGAAACCAATGCACACTTTGCGTGCCTGGCGATCGAGCAATCGCCGGGCGCCGAGTGTTATTTATTTTTTAAATACGGCAATTAATAAAAGGCACAACAACAAGATTGTCGAACAATGACTTTCCGTCATTGAAGTTGCACCAAAAGCGCACGCCCGAATGTGATGCAGTTAACCAATACTCCAGAATCAAAATAAGGAACTTGTCCCGTGAGCCGCTGAATGACTGACCTGCACCAAATCGATTCGCTACGCACCGATAGGTGCTGAGCCTGATCACCGAGCAGCCGCTCTATCCCGTGGATTGGCGTGATACAGCGTTCCCTCTGACTCGCTCTGGAAAAAGCCCTTCTGCGAGGACTTTAGGACCACTTCGCGCCGAATAAACAGTGGGCGAACTTGAAACTTATATAAATGCGACACCAGCAACACCGAAGGATATGAGTTCAACCGGTTTCAGCAACATCTGGCACACCTGTTGCAAACTGTAACAAACCTGAGACAGCTCACGTCTCCACACAACAACAAGCCACGGAATGGATAATGAACAATCGATATAGACGCTACTAAGCCACTAAGTTTGTCCGAGGCCATTTAAACAGATAGTCCAACTATCGGCCCGCGTACACCTTGAAGAAAGTTGCACCCACTCACTCGAACATCAGCCATATGTTCGGACGGCACCTTATTGCCCTTCATCTGCCCCGAGGGAGCTTTAATGAACGATGCGGTAAAGCACAAAACCCTGCCGGGGCCGTTGCAGCAAGCGCCGGTCTCGCCGGCAACGGGCAGGCCGGCGTTTACAGCCAATACGTCACGACCCGGCGGGTTGAACAAACCACAGATGCTCTTGCTGATCGCCGTGTCGGCGCTGATACACGGCGGCGCGTGGTGGGTCTTCCATCAGGCGCGTCCGGAGCCACTGCCGACGCCGCCGGAAATCCCGGAAATGACCGTCGAGCTGACCAGCCCGACGCCTCCGGCCCCGCCAACACCGGAACCACCACCGCCGCCCCGCCTCCACCGCCGCCGGAACCCGAGCAGCCGGTGGAAGACGAGGACGCGGTCAAGCCGCCGCCCAAACCGGTGGAGAAGCCCAAGCCGATCGAAAAACCAAAACCGGTCGAGAAACCCAAACCGGTGAAGAAAGTCGAGCCACCAAAAGCGCCGCCAGCCCCGGCGCAACCTGCCGCACCTGCGGCGCCGACGACACCGAGCGCACCACCGGCACCACCTGCTGCGCCCGCTCCGGTCAAGGAGTCGGCGGCGATTTCCGGCCTGGCCAGCCTTGGCAACCCGCCGCCGGAATACCCGTCGCTGGCGCTGCGCCGCAATTGGGAAGGCAGCGTGGTGCTGCGCATTCAGGTGCTGGCCAGCGGCCGTGCCGGCAGCGTGACGGTGACCAAGTCCAGCGGTAAGCCGCAACTGGATGAGGCGGCCGTCGCGGCGGTGAAGAACTGGAAGTTCATTCCGGCCAAGCGCGGTGACACGCCGATCGACGGCTTCGCCACCCAGACCATCGATTTCAAATTGCCGCAATGACGGCGCAACCGACTCATTACTGATTAACGCAAGCGAGGTGTAGCCATGAACGATTCACTGTCTTCGATGATTGTCCCCGGTGTGCTCTGGGGCCTGGTGCTGTTTTCCGTGGTCAGTTGGGCGATCCTGCTGGTCAAGTCGGCCCAGTACCTGCGCCAGAAAGCGCAGAACAAACAGTTCACCAAAGCCTTCTGGAGCGCGCCGGACCTGCTCACCGCCGCCGAACACGCCAGCCAGTATCCAGGCTCGCTGGCGCGCATCGCCAGCAGCGGTTTCGAAGCCCTGCTGGTGGAAGAGTCGCCGCGTACCACGCAACAACTGGCGCACACCATCAACCGTTCCGATCGCCTGGAACGCAACCTGCGCCAGCAGATCCAGAAGGAACGTCGCTCGCTGGAAAACGGCCAGGCGATCCTCGCCAGCATCGGCAGCACCGCGCCGTTCATTGGCCTGTTCGGCACCGTGTGGGGAATCATGGAAGCCCTGCAAAGCATTGGCGAAACCGGCTCGGCCAGCCTTGAAGCGGTCGCCGGCCCCATCGGCCACGCACTGATCGCTACGGGCGTGGGCATCGCCGTCGCGGTGCCGGCAGTGCTGATCTACAACTTCTTCCTGCGCCGGCTGAAACTCGCCTCGGCGGACATGGACGACTTCGCCCACGACTTCGACGCCCTCGCCTCGCGCAGTGCGTTTTCCATCAGCCGCCAGGCCATTGCCAGCAAAAGCACCAACGCCGTGCGGGAGGCCAGCTGATGTCCTTCTCTACCCAAGACAGCGATGAAGTGCTCAGCGAAATGAACGTCACGCCGCTAGTCGACGTCATGCTCGTGCTGCTGGTGGTGTTCATTGTCACCGCGCCGCTGATGACCAACGCGATCAAGGTCAACCTGCCGAAAACCGATGCCGTCGCCCCTGCCGAAAAGAAAGACCCGGTGGTGGTCAGCGTCGATCAGGACGGCAAGTTCTATCTGGCCAAGACCGAGCTGGCCCCGGAATCCCTCGAGGCCAGCCTCAGGGAGGTCAAGGCCAAAGACGCCGACGTGCGCGTGCAGTTGCAGGCCGATGCCACCGTCAATTACGGCCAGGTGGCCAAGGCCATGGCATCGATCGAACGCTCCGGCATCAGCAAGATTTCGGTGATGACCACCCACTGAGTGCGGTGCCGGGCGGCTGTTGAAAGCATCCGCCCGGCACCGCTGAAAAAAGAAATCCCGTCGCACCCGGCCGACCGAAGAAACGCCACGCGTCTTCGGAGGGGATCGGCTTGCTTGAAGAAAGTGGTTTTCCGCGCGCGGTATCACCGGAAGCGGAGCAATGAGCGGCTCACAAGGCCAATTCGATAACGTCTGAAAATCGGAAACAACCATGCTGATGAACACTCCACGCTTCACGCTCAAACCTTTGGTGGCAACGATGTCTCGCCACCGTTTCGTTCCGCTGTATCTGGTGGCCATGGGGATGGGCGCCGGGACCGTGCAAGCGGCCGAGGACGACAACAGCGCCACGCCGGCAGCCGCTGTCGTGGCGGCGCCGACCACGCAACTGCAACGGGTCGAAGTGACCGGTTCGGCGATTCGCCGGGTCGATGCGGAAACGGCGGTGCCGATCACCATCCTCAAGGCTGAAGAGCTGCGCAAACAGGGCGTGACCACCACCGCCGAACTGGTGCAGCGCATCACCGGCAGTCAGTCGATCAACAACAGCGCCGGCTCCGTCGGCGCGGCAACGGGCGGTGCGTCGTTTGCCGACATGCGCGGCATCGGCGCGAACAAGACGCTGGTGCTGCTCAATGGTCGACGCCTGGCCAACAACGCCCTGTCGGGGACCAACTCGGCCGGCGGCGCGGTGGACCTGAACATGATCCCGTTTGCCGCCATCGAGCGCGTGGAAGTGCTGCGCGACGGCGCCTCGGCCCTGTACGGCACCGACGCCATCGGCGGTGTGATCAACTTCATCACCAAGAAATCCCTTACCGATGGCGCCCTGACCCTCGGTGGCGAAACGCCGACCCACAGCGGTGGCGGCGCGACCAAGGACATGAGCGCCAGTTGGGGCTACGGCGATCTGGAAGAAGACCGCTTCAACGTCCTCGGCGTGTTCAACTACAACAAGCAGCAGAACCTCGACGCCAACGACCGCTCCTTCGCCACCGACTACGCGCCCGGTCGCGGTCTCGATCAGACCTCCGGCACCGCGTTCCCCGGCAACTACAGCCAGAACGGCAACGCCACCAACCCGTTGGCCAACAGCAACTGCAACGGCCCCAACCTTATCGCCCGCGACGGCTTGTGC
This sequence comes from Pseudomonas sp. Marseille-Q5117, assembly GCF_946901175.1. Taxonomy (NCBI): domain Bacteria; kingdom Pseudomonadati; phylum Pseudomonadota; class Gammaproteobacteria; order Pseudomonadales; family Pseudomonadaceae; genus Pseudomonas; species Pseudomonas sp. Marseille-Q5117. The sequence goes on from NZ_CAMPPP010000001.1 coordinate 148,511, forward strand.
CGCTTCAGCACCCGTGAATTCATCGACCTGGTGCCACAGACCGAGAAGACCTCGTTCTTCGGCAAGACCACTGCCAAGCTCGGCGATGATCACAACGCCAACCTTGAATATTTCTGGTCGCGCAACAACAACGCCGTCGCCGTCGGCCCGGCGCCACTGACCGGTCTGAGCCTGGATTCCTCGTCGCCGTACTACCCCGGCAATGGCATCACCCCGGCGCCCACCGATTTTGCCCTCGACCCGACGCAGCCAGTCGACGTCAACTGGCGCGAGACTGCCGCCGGCCCGCGTGAATCGAAAGACCAGAACACCAGCCAGCGCTTTCTGCTGAGCTTCGATGGTCTGGTTGGCGGCTGGGATTACAACGTCGGCGCCTCGTACAACCAGAACAAAATCGTCTCCAGCGTCACCAGTGGTTATGTCAGCGACCAGGCGATGATTGACGGCCTGGCCAGCGGTTTGCTCAACCCGTTCGGCCCGCAGACCGCTGCCGGCCAGCAGTACATCGATGCCGCCGCGTACCACGGTGCCTACTCCACAGCCGTGGGCCGCGTCGCCGGTTTCGATGGCCGCGTCAGCCGTGAAATCGGCGACTGGTTCGGCGCAGGTCCGTCCGGTCTGGCGCTGGGCGGCGAGTACCGCAAGGAGAAATTCCATCAGGACTTCGAGTCGTTCGCCGGCGACATCCAGAGCCTCGGCATTGACCCGGCCGGTAGCGTCGAAGGTGATCGCAGCGTCAAGGCCGCCTATGCCGAACTCAACGTGCCGGTGCTCGACAGCCTTGAACTGTCCGCCGCTGTGCGCCACGACAAATACAGCGACTTCGGCAGCACCACCAACCCGAAATATTCGTTCCGTTATCAGCCGTTGAAAGAGCTGGTGGTGCGTGGCGCCTACAGCGAAGGTTTCCGCGCGCCGTCGCTGTACGAGCTGTATTCGCCGCGCAGCATCACGTTCACTCAGGGTTACTACAACGATCCGGTGCTGTGTACCGGCGGCGTGGTGCAACCGGGCGGTAACGGCGGGCGTGATTGCGGTCAGCAATTCCTCAACCAGATTGGCGGCAACGAGGATCTGGCCCCGGAGAAGGCGCGCAACGTGACGTTGGGCTTCGTCTCCCAGCCGATCAGCACCCTCTCGGTGGGTCTGGATTTCTGGTGGATTCACATCTCCACCCAGATCCAGCCGTTCCCGGAATCCACCGTGTTCGATCAGGCCGGATCCTACCCGGACCGCTTCGTGCGCAACGCCGACGGCACGCTTAACTACATCGTTACCGGCAACGCCAACCTCGGCATCGTCGAAACCAATGGTGTCGATGTGTCGCTCGACTATCGCTTCCCGAACACGCCGTACGGTCAGTTCGGCCTCGGTCTGCAAGGCACCTATGTCGACGAGTACGACTTCCAGAGCACCATCAAAGGCCCGTTCACCGACAAGGTCGGCGACTTTCAGGGTGACGGCGTGATCGCGCGCTGGAAGCACAACCTCACCGGCAGCTGGAGCCTGGGTGCGGCGCGAGCAGCGCTGACCAACCGCTTCACCACCGGTTACAACGATTACGACCGCGACACCCATTCGCGCGTGGCCTCGTATTCGGTGTGGGATCTGTCGGCCGGTTACACCTTCAACAAGGTACTCGACGTCGATGCCGGGATGAAGAACGTGTTCGACCGCAACCCGCCGTTCTCCAACCAGGCTTACAACTTCCAGAGCGGCTATGACCCGCGCTACACCGACCCGCTGGGCCGGACATTGTTTGCGCGCATGACTTACCACTTCTAACCCCAAATAAAACGCATCCCTCTGTGGGAGCGAGCCTTTGTGGTGAGGGGATTTATCCCCGATGGGGTGCGAAGCGCCCCCAGGACCTGCCGACGCGGAGCATCAGAAGTACAGCATGCATTGATCTTGCGACTGCCGCGCAGCCGATCGGGGATACATCCCCTCGCCACAAGGGCTCGCTCCCACCGGGGGTCCGGGTTCCTTCAGGGATTTCAAGGGTGACTTCATGAGTTTTTTGCGCAACATGGCTGGCCTGCTGCTCGGCAGTGCGCTGCTGTGCACTGGCACTTCGGCGCTGGCCGGCGGCAGTCACGCGCTGACGGTGTACGGCGAGGCGCCGAAATATCCGGCCGGCTTCAAGCATTTCGATTTTGTTAACCCCGACGCGCCCAAGGGCGGTTCGCTCAGCCGTGCGTCGATGGAGATCGGTCAATATAACTACATCACGCCGTATGCCGATCAGGGCATTTCCGTGGTGCAGGTCAATGACTGGGTCTACGCGCCGCTGGCGTTTCGTTCGCTGGATGAGCCCTACACGGTTTACGCTCTGGTTGCGCAGCAGATCGAGCGCGATCCCGAAGGTTTGTGGGTGCGCTTCACCCTCAACCCCAAGGCACGTTTCGCCGACGGCACGCCGATCACCGCCGAAGACGTGCGCTACACCTTCAACCTGCTGATGACCAAGGGCAGCCTGAGTTATCGCCAGCAATATGCCGACGTGCAAGACGTGCTGGTCGAAGGTCCACGGCAGGTCCGTTTCACCTTCAAGAACAACCTCAATCGCACCCTCGCGCTGGATCTGGCGACGCTGCGCGTGCTGCCCGAGCACTGGTGGAAAACCCGCGACTTCGCCAACGGCGGCGGCTTCGAGCCACCGCTGGGCAGCGGGCCGTACCGGGTGAGCAAGGTCGACGCCGGGCGCAGCATCAGTTTCCAGCGTGACCCGGACTGGTGGGGCAAGGACCTGCCGGTCAGTCGCGGCATGTACAACTTCGACAGCCTGACGGTGAATTTCTACGGCGACACCGACGTCGCCCGCCAGCTGTTGCAGGCCGGCGCGTTTGACTACAACCGCGAGTTTTCTTCCTCGGGTTACGTGGTTGGCTACGACAGCCCGGCCCTGCGCGACGGGCGCTTGCAAAAAGCCATTCTTGCGCCGCACAAACCCACCGCCGCCCAAGGTTTTGTGTTCAACCTGCAAAACCCGATCTTCCAGGACCGCCGCGTGCGCGAGGCGATCAGCCTGCTCTGGGATTTCGAGTGGACCAACAAACAGATGATGCGCGGCTTCTACGTGCGTCAGAACAGCTTCTGGCCCAAGAGTGAAATGGCCGCCAGCGCCCTGCCCGATGCCGAGGAACTGAAGATCCTCGAACCGTTGCGCGGCAAGGTTCCTGACGAGGTGTTCACCACGGTCTATGAAGCGCCGAAAACCGATGGCAGCGGCTACATCCGCGACAAGCAATTGCAAGCGCTGAAGCTGCTCGGCGAAGCCGGTTGGACGGCGAAAAACAATCGTCTGGTCAACGCCGCCGGCGAGCCGCTGGAATTCACCTTTCTCGATGGCCAGGGCGGCTTCGATCGCATGCTGCTGCCGTTCAAACGCACCCTCGCGCAGATCGGCATCACGCTCAATCTGCGCCGCATCGATTCAGCGCAATACATCAACCGTCTCAACGCCCGCGATTACGACATGATCGTCTGCGCTTTCCCGCGCAGTGGCGATCCGATCGTCTCCCCGGGCCGCGAATTGTATAGCCTGTACGGCTCGCAAAGTGCCACGCAAGTCGGCAGCTCGAACGCGATGGTGCTGGCCGATCCAGCGGTCGATCAACTGCTCGACGGGCTGGTCCAGGCCAACAACCGCGAAGCCATGGTGCATTACGCCCGCGCCCTCGACCGGGTGCTGCAATGGGGTTACTACATGATTCCCAACTACTACTCCAAAGGCACGCCGACGGTGTATCAGAACCGCTTCGGCATGCCCGCCGTGCAACCTTCGTATGACGAAGGCCTCAACACCTGGTGGGAAGTCTCGGCCAGGCCGCTGACGACTCAGCAGATGAGCGCTCAGCTTGCGGGAGGCCAGTGACATGCTGCGTTATCTGAGTCGCCGTTTGCTGCTGATCATCCCCACGCTGTTGTGCATTCTGGTGGTGAATTTTCTTATCGTGCAGGCCGCACCCGGCGGCCCGGTGGAACAAGCCATCGCCCGCCTGCAAGGCTTTGGCGGGCACAGCATGGGCGGTGGCGGCGAAGTCGCGGCGGTCGGCGGTGCCGGGCGCAGCAGCCGTGGGCTGGACCCGGCGCTGATCGAGGAAATCAAACACCATTACGGCTTCGACAAACCGCTGTACGAACGCCTGTGGCTGCTGCTGAAAAACTACGCACAACTGGATCTGGGCAACAGTTTCTTTCGCGGCGCCAAGGTCACCGACCTGATCGTGCAGAAGCTGCCGGTGTCGTTGTCGCTGGGCTTGTGGGCGACGCTGATTACCTACCTGATTTCAATCCCGCTGGGCATTCGCAAGGCAATCAGGAACGGCAGTGCCTTCGATGTCTGGAGCAGCACCGCGATCATCGTTGGCTATGCGATGCCGGCGTTTCTCTTCGCCATTCTGTTGATCGTGGTGTTCGCCGGGGGCAGCTACGTCAACTGGTTTCCGGTGCAGGGGCTGGTGTCGGACAACTTCGACAGCCTCAGCACATTGGGCAAGGTCGGCGACTACCTCTGGCACCTCGTACTGCCAGTCACGGCGCTGGTGATCGGCGGCTTTGCCACGCTGACGATCCTGACCAAGAACAGCTTTCTCAACGAGATCAGCCGGCAGTACGTGATCACCGCACGAGCCAAGGGCCTGACCGAGCGGCGCGTGCTCTACGGCCACGTGTTTCGCAACGCAATGTTGTTGGTGGTTGCGGGTGTGCCGTCGGCGCTGATCGAAGTGTTTTTCGCCGGCTCCCTGCTGATCGAAACCATCTTCAACCTCGATGGCCTCGGGCGCATGAGCTACGAAGCGGCGGTGTCGCGCGACTATCCGGTGGTGTTCGGCGCGCTGTTTCTGTTCACCCTGTTCGGCCTGCTGATCAAGCTGATCGGCGACCTCTGCTACACCCTGCTCGACCCGCGCATCGATTTCTCGGCGAGGACTGCCTGATGTTCACACTGTCGCCTCTGGGCCAGCGCCGCGTCGCGCAATTCAAGGCCAACCGCCGTGGGCGCTGGTCACTGTGGCTGTTCATCGGCCTGTGCCTGATCTGCCTCGGTGGCGAGCTGATCGCCAACGACAAGCCGCTGGTGATCCGCTACCACGACGCCTTTTACTTTCCGATCCTCAGCGATTACCTGGAAACCGATTTCGGCGGCGAGCTGCCGTTTCAACCGGATTACGCCAGCAGTTACGTGCACAAGCTGATCGAGGATCAGGGCGGCTGGATGCTGTTTCCGCCGATCCCGTTCAGCTACGACACGGTCAACTACGACCTCACCGAACCGGCGCCCAGCCCGCCGTCATCGAGCAATTGGCTGGGCACCGATGATCAGGCCCGCGATGTTCTGGCGCGGGTTATTTTCGGCACGCGGATCTCGATTCTGTTCGCGCTGATCCTCACCGCCATCAGCGCGTTGATCGGCATTGTCGCCGGGGCCTTGCAGGGCTACTACGGCGGCTGGGTCGACTTGCTCGGGCAGCGCGTACTGGAAATCTGGTCGGGGCTGCCGGTGCTGTATCTGCTGATCATTCTGTCCGGCTTCGTCTCGCCGAGTTTCTGGTGGCTGCTGGGGATCATGGCGCTGTTTTCCTGGCTGGCGCTGGTCGACGTGGTGCGCGCCGAGTTCCTCCGTGGACGCAATCTCGAATACGTGAAAGCCGCGCGGGCGCTGGGCCTGACCGACAGCGAACTGATGCGCCGGCACATTCTGCCCAACGCCATGACTTCCACCCTCACCTACCTGCCGTTCATTCTCACCGGCGCCATCGCCACCCTGACCGCGCTGGATTTCCTCGGCTTCGGCATGCCCGCCGGCACCGCGTCGCTGGGCGAGTTGATCGGCCAGGCCAAACGCAATCTGCAGGCACCGTGGCTGGGGCTGACAGCATTTTTTGCCCTGGCGCTGATCCTGTCTTTGTTGGTTTTCATCGGTGAAGCGTGCCGAGATGCCTTTGATCCGAGGAGCTGACATGCAAGACAACCTGATTGAAATTCGCGACCTGCGCGTCGCCTTCGCCGGGCAGGAAGTGGTGCACGGTGTGAACCTGGATATCCGCCGTGGCGAGTGTCTGGCGCTGGTCGGTGAATCCGGCTCGGGCAAGTCGGTGACGGCGCATTCGATTCTGCGTTTGTTGCCGGGCAAGAACGTCAGCAGCAGCGGCGCGATTCGCTACAGCGGCGTGGATTTGCTGCACGCCAGCGAACAGCAGATGCGTGGTCTGCGCGGCAATCGCATTGCGATGATTTTCCAGGAGCCAATGACCTCGCTGAACCCGTTGCACACGGTGGAAAAACAGATCAGCGAAGTGCTGGAAATCCACAAGGGCCTCAAGGGCCGCGCCGCCCGCGCGCGGACCCTGGAACTGCTGGAGCTGGTGGGTATTCGCCAGCCGTTGCAGCGCTTGAAAGCCTATCCGCATCAGCTTTCCGGTGGTCAGCGGCAACGGGTGATGATCGCCATGGCGCTGGCCAACGAGCCGGAACTGTTGATTGCCGATGAGCCGACCACGGCGCTGGACGTAACCGTACAGCAGAAGATTCTTGAACTGCTGATCGAGTTGCAGCAGCGCCTCGGCATGTCGCTGTTGCTGATCAGCCACGACCTCAATCTGGTGCGCCGGATCGCTCAGCGTGTGTGCGTAATGCGTCAAGGCGAGATCGTTGAACAGGCCGATTGCGAGACGCTATTCCAGGCGCCGCAGCATCCTTACAGCCGCTTGTTGATCGAGGCTGAACCGAGCGGCGCGCCAGTGCCCAGTGAGTACGAGCACAACCTGCTGGAAGTGGATGATTTGAAGGTGTGGTTTCCCCTGCCGAAAAAACTCTTCAGCCGTCAGCAGGATTACATCAAAGCGGTAGACGGGGTCAGTTTCACCCTGCAACGCGGCAAGACATTGGGCATCGTCGGCGAGTCGGGTTCGGGCAAGTCGACGCTGGGCCAGGCGATCCTGCGACTGGTCGAATCAGAGGGCAATATCCGTTTCGGCAACAAGCAGTTGAGCCTGCTCAATCAGCGCCTGATGCGCCCGCTGCGCCGGCAGATTCAGGTGGTGTTTCAGGACCCGTTCGGCAGCCTCAGCCCACGCATGTCGGTGCAGCAGATCATTGCCGAAGGCATGCTGACCCACGGCATCGGCAGCGAGGCCGAGCGCGAGGCAGCGGTAATTCGCGTGCTCGAGGAGGTCGGCCTCGATCCGCAGAGCCGCCATCGTTACCCTCACGAGTTTTCCGGCGGCCAGCGCCAGCGCATCTCCATCGCCCGCGCACTGGTGCTGGAACCGGCGCTGATCCTGCTCGACGAACCGACGTCGGCGCTGGATCGCACGGTGCAGAAGCAAGTGGTGGAATTGTTGCGCCAGTTGCAGATCAGGCATGGGCTGACGTACCTGTTCATCAGCCATGATCTGGCAGTGGTGCATGCGCTGGCGCATGACTTGATGGTGATCAAGGACGGCAAGGTCGTGGAACAAGGCTCGTCGCGGGAGATTTTCGCTGCGCCGAAACATCCGTATACCCAAGAGTTACTGAAAGCCTCGGGCCTCAAGCCTGATGAAGAACCCTGTGGGAGCTGGCTTGCCAGCGATGGCGGTGTCTCAGAAAAATCGACGTCTGCTGACACGACGCCATCGCTGGCAAGCCAGCTCCCACAGGTATAGAGGTGATCCAAAAATATTTTTCCGGCACTGCATCCAATCGCCTCCGCCACGGGTAGTCCCTGTAACAGCCCACTCTGGTGCTGTCAGCGCCCTACCCTTTTCGGAGAATCATCGGATGAACATCACCCAGCTGATTGGCTTCACCGGTTTGCTCGCTTTCACCGCGACCACCTTCGCCCAGAGCAGTTATCCCGACGCGATCAAGGTGCCGGACGGGCACAAGATTGCCCTGGAAACCACCGGGGTTGGCGAGATCACCTACGAATGCCGCGACAAGCCCAATATGGCCGGACAGACCGAGTGGACCTTTGTCGGCCCGAAAGCGGTGCTCAATGATCGCAGCGGCAAACAGGTCGGCACCTATTTCGGCCCGCCAGCGACCTGGCAAGCCAAGGACGGTTCGAAAGTCACCGGGACGCAACTGGCCGTGGCACCGTCGAGCCCGGGCAACCTGCCCTATCAACTGGTCAAGGCCAATCCGGCCGAGGGCAAAGGTGCGATGACCGGGGTCAGCTATATCCAGCGTGTCGCGCTCAAGGGCGGCGTCGCGCCGGGCAGTGAGTGCACCATGGCGAACAAGGGCAAGCAGGAAGTGGTGAAATACCAGGCGGATTATATTTTCTGGGCGGCGAACTGATATTCGGAAGCAGTGCACAATCCTGTGGGAGCGAGCCTGCTCGCGAAGACGGAGTGTCAGTCGCCTTATTAAGTTCTGACCCACCGCATTCGCGAGCAGGCTCGCTCCCACAGGGAATAATGCCTCTGGATGTTTGGGAAATGTGAGCTAGATTGCACCCCATGCCTTTACCCGAATCCGTTTTCGATTACGAAGCCCGCCTCAAAGCCTGTGCCCGGGGCGAGCGCGCGGCTTTGCGCGATTTGTATGTGCAGGAAGGCCCGCGCCTGCTCGGCGTGGCCAAGCGGCTGGTGCGCGATACGGCGCTGGCGGAGGACATTGTGCATGAGGCGTTCATCAAGATCTGGCACGGTGCGGCCGGGTTCGACCCGGCGCGGGGTTCGGCGCGGGGCTGGATGTTCAGCGTGACCCGGCACCTGGCGTTGAATCAGTTGCGCAAGCAAAGTCGGGAAACGCCGTTCAGCGAAGAACATGAGGTAGCGGCGCCTGATGAGGCGGTCGATGTTCACTCGGCGCGCATTCATCGCTGCCTCGAGCAACTGGAACCGCAGCGGCGCAGCTGCATCCTCCATGCCTACGTCGACGGTTACAGCCACGCGCAGATTTCCACACGCCTCGGCACGCCGCTGGGCACGGTCAAAGCGTGGATCAAGCGCAGCCTCAATGCTTTGCGGGAGTGCATGGGATGACCGGCGAATCAGCGCAGGAACGGGATGAACTGGCCGGCGAATACGTGCTCGGCACCTTGTCGTTCGAACAGCGCATCGAGGTGCAACGGCGCCTGCCGAACGATCCCGAATTGCGTGCAGCGGTGGATGCCTGGGAGCGGCGCCTGCTGGAGCTGACCGATCTGGCCGAACCTCAGCAACCCTCGGCGCAGTTATGGCCGCGCATCGAGCGCAGTCTCGAACGGCTGACGGTGAAGAAACCGCTGACCTCGTGGTGGAATCTGCTGCCACTGTGGCGCGGCTTGAGCGCGGCCGGGCTGGCGGCGACATTGATCCTCGGCACGATGCTGCTGACCCAGACTGCGCCGAAACCGAGTTATCTGGTGGTCCTGGTAGCGCCGCAGGACAAGGCGCCGGGCTGGGTGATTCAGGCGAGCAATGCGCGGGAGATCCAGTTGATTCCACTGGGCGTGGTCGAGGTGCCGGCGGACAAGGCGTTGGAGTTCTGGACCAAGGCTGACGGCTGGTCGGGGCCGGTGTCGTTGGGCTTGGTCAAGCCGGGGCAGGCATTGTCGGTGCCGCTGGACAAGCTGCCGCCGTTGCAACCGAACCAGCTGTTTGAGCTGACGCTGGAAGGCGCCAATGGCTCACCGATCGGCAAACCGACCGGGCCGATTCAGGCGATCGGGCGTGCGGTGAAGGTGCTCTGAGGCTCTGCTACGCGGTTGCCCGCAACCATCATCGGCGTCGATGTTCACCATCACGGCAATGAAGTTCTCATAAAAATATCCGGGCGTAAGATCAGCTCCATACCAACCAACAACACCCCGGAGCACACCATCATGAAACGCCAGACTCTTCTCAGCATCGCTTTCTCGGTTTTCGCAGTTAACGCTTTCGCCGCCACCCCGGCGCACACCATGATCGCCGCAGACGGCTCGGATCGCCTGTATCAGAACGCTGTCGCTGCCGATGGCTCTGATCGCCTGCAAGGCAACACCGTCGCCGCTGATGGCTCCGATCGCCTGCAAGGCAACACCGTCGCCGCTGATGGCTCCGATCGTCTGCAAGGCAACACCGTCGCCGCCGATGGCTCCGATCGTCTGCAAGGCAATACCGTCGCCGCTGATGGCTCCGATCGCCTGCAAGGCAACACCGTCGCCGCTGATGGCTCCGATCGCCTGCAAGGCAACACTGTCGCCGCTGATGGCTCCGATCGTCTGCAAGGCAACACCGTCGCTGCTGATGGCTCCGATCGCCTGCAAGGCAACACTGTCGCCGCTGATGGCTCCGATCGTCTGCAAGGCAATACCGTCGCCGAAGGTGGTTCGGATCGTCTGATCGAACGCCGCGTTGCCTGAATGCACAGTTTCAAGCGCAACACCGCAGAGAAACCCGGCTCCCGCAGCCGGGTTTTTTATGTCTGCGTGTTTTATCCGGCCTTGGCCATGCAGCGCTTGTAGCGCTCGTCCACGCGCTTGGCGAACCAGGCTGTGGTGAGTTTGCGGGTGATCTTCGGACTCTGCAGCACAATCCCCGGCAATACCGCGCGCGGTAACGCCTTGCCTTCGGCCCGCTCCGCCAGTTCGAACACGCGCTGATAGAGTTTGGTCTCTTCGAATTCCAGGGTTTTGCCTTTCTCCAATTGATCGCGAATCGTCGGGTTGCGCATGCCCAGCGACTTGCCGAGGGTGCGCACCGCCAGTTCGGTACTGCCGGGCATGATCGAGTCGTAGCGAATCAGGTCGCCGTCCAGGGTCAGCGGGATGCCGGAAGCGCGGCTGACCGCATTCTGAAACGCGGCATTGCGACTGGCGTACCAGCCGGCGTTGAAATCGGCGAAACGATACAACGGCTCGCGGTAATTCACCGGATAGCCGAGCAAATGGGCGATGCCGAAATACATGCCGCCGCGCCGGCTGAATACTTCACGGCGGATCGTGCCGTCCACCGGGTACGGGTAATCCTTGGCGTGCTCCTCGGCAAATTCGATGCTGACCTGCATCGGCCCGCCGGTGTGCACCGGGTTAAAGCCGCCGAACAGCGTGCGGCCCATCGGCACCATGCCGATGAAGTCGTCGAAAATCGCGCTCAGCTCTTTTTCACTGCGCGCCGCATTCAGACGTTCGCTGTAGCTCTTGCCGTTGGGCGAGCGCACTTGCAGAGCGCCGCTGACCAGCAGGCTGGGGATGTGCACCTTGGCGGCGCGGCGGTCGATTTCGTCGCGGGCGATCTTGCCCAGGCCGGGCACCGTTGGGTCGGCCTGGAACGTCGATTCCTGCTCCGCCACGGCCAGTACCGAACACAGATTCTGCGTGGTGGTGTTGATGCCTTGTGCGGCAAACGCAGCGTAGATGTCCGTGGCCCAGCCCTGACGGTCGGCAGTTTTCGCCGGCAACAGCCGAACAATTTCAGCCTTCACTTCGGCCGGCGGACGCGGCGCCGGTTCGTTGCTGCGCTGGCTGGCGCAACCGGCGAGCAGTAGCACCGCGCCGAGAGTAATGAGTAATCGCATGTTGCTCCATCCAATCAAATTAGCCACAACACCATACACAACCCCCGTAGGAGCTGCCGCAGGCTGCGATCTTTTGATCTTGTTTTAAAAGGAAAAATCAAAAGATCGCAGCCTTCGCCAGCACCCACAAGCCTGATAACAAACTGATTGCAAAACGTTACTGCGAAACCCTATCATTCGCGTCTGGAGTCGCATTAGCGCAAGGAGTTCCGCGCCGCCCTTATTTTTTCATTGGCCGTTCGCCTCCAGGTATCCGACATGCCCGCTTCAGCTCGACTCGGCGCTCCATTTCGCCCGACTTTGCTTGCCCTGCTGTGCTCCCTGACCGTCACCGCTCACGCTGCTGAACAAAACAGCAAAGCGCTGGTGCTCGACGACGTCAACGTCAATGCCCAAGCGCCTGCGCCCAACGCCCTGCCCCCGGTCTACGCTGGCGGTCAGGTTGCGCGCGGCGGCCAGTTGGGCGTGCTCGGCAATCAGGACATGATGGACGTGCCGTTCAGCGCAGCGTCCTACACCGAGCAATTGATCCAGGATCAGCAGGCGGAAAACGTCGCCGACGTGCTGCTCAACGATTCTTCCGTGCGCCAGGCCTCGGGCTTCTCCAACCAGGCGCAGGTTTTCATGATTCGCGGCCTGCCGCTCAATGGTGACGACATTTCCTATAACGGCCTGTACGGCGTATTGCCCCGGCAGATCATTTCCACCGATGCGCTGGAGCGCGTAGAAGTGTTCAAAGGCCCCAACGCTTTCATCAACGGCGTAACGCCGACCGGTTCCGGCATCGGCGGCGGCGTCAACCTGCAACCCAAGCGCGCCGGCGACGTGCCGCTGCGCCGTTACACCACCGACATCAACAGCGAAGGCCGCATCGGTCATCACTTCGATATCGGCCAGCGTTTCGGTGAAGACAACCGCTTCGGCGCGCGGGTCAACCTGTCGCAGCGCGAAGGCGACACCGGCATCGATCACGAGAACCAGCGCTCGAAACTGTTCGCCATCGGTCTGGATTATCGCGGCGATGCGCTACGGGTTTCCGGTGACTTCGCCTATCAGAAGGAACGCGTCAACGGTGGCCGCAGCTCGGTCAACCTCGGCACCGCCACGCACATCCCGGATGCGCCATCGGCGGACACCAACTACGCGCCGAAATGGGGTTACACCGACATCGAAGACACCTTCGGCATGCTCCGCGCCGAATACGACCTCAATGACAACTGGACCGCTTACGCCGCCGGTGGCGCCAAGCACACCCGTGAAGTCGGCCGGTACAACTCGACCACGCTGGTCGGCAACAGCGGCGCCTCGTTCACCACTGGCTCGTTCGTCCCGCATGACGAGGACAACACCAGCGTCATGGCCGGTCTCAATGGCAAGTTCAACACCGGCCCGGTCAGCCACAAGCTCAATTTCGGCCTGACCGGGATCTGGGCCGAGCAGCGCAGTGCTTATGACTTCGACCTGACCCGCTACTCGAACAACATCTACCATCCGATCACTCCTCCGGCACCGGTCGGCAATTTCTCTGGCGGAGATCTCAACGATCCGGGCATCGTCGGCAAAACCTTCAACCGCAGCGTGGCGATTTCCGACACCCTCGGGTTCTTCGACGATCGCCTGCTGGTCACCGCCGGTCTGCGTCGCCAGCAACTGGTGGTGCAGGGTTACAGCTACGCCAGCTACGGCAGCGGCCCGCGCTCGTCGAGCTACGACGAGTCGATCACCACGCCGGTGTACGGCATCGTGTTCAAGCCGTGGGAGCATGTGTCGTTCTACGCCAACCACATCGAAGGCCTGGCCCAGGGACCGACTTCGCCAACCAGCTCTGGCGGTTTCCGCGTGACCAACGGCAACGAGGTTTACGCACCGAAGCGCTCCAAGCAGACCGAGCTGGGCGTTAAGGTCGACATGGGCACCTACGGCGCGAGCCTGGGTGTTTATCGCATCGAACAGCCGAGCGACGGCTACTGCGAAATCAACAGCGCCACCACCTGCACCTACGTGCGCGAAGGCGAGCAAATCAACAAAGGCGTGGAGATGAACGTGTTCGGCGAGCCGATCGACGGCCTGCGCCTGATCAGCGGCCTGACCCTGATGGACACCGAACTGAAAAACACCCTCAACGGCGCCAACGACGGTAACCACGCCATCGGCGTACCGACCTTCCAGTTCAACGCTGGCGTGGATTGGGACGTGCCGGGCCTGCAAGGCGTTGCGCTGAACGCGCGGATGCTGCGTACCGGCGGGCAATACGCCGATGCGGCGAACAACCTCAGCCTGCCGACGTGGAACCGCTTCGATGCCGGCGCGCGTTATGCGTTCAAGGTGTCGGAGAAGGACGTGACCGTGCGGTTCGGCGTCGAGAACGTGGCGAACAAGAAGTACTGGGAATCGGCTCAGGGCGGCTACCTGACCCAAGGCGAACCACGGGTGGCAAAGTTGTCGGGGACGATCGACTTCTAAGCGTGATTGCGTCGTAAAAAAGGCCCCGCAGCTTCACGGTTGCGGGGCCTTTCTGGTTTTTGTGGTGCTTGATCCGGCTTCTTCGCGAGCAGGCTCGCTCCCACAGGGGTACGAGGTGCGGCTTAGATCCCGGCGAGTGCCAGATCCATCGCAAAGTAAGTGAAGATCAGATCCGCCCCGGCACGCTTGATCGCGCCTAGGCTTTCACGGACCACGCGATCTTCATCGATCGCCCCGGCCTGGGCGCCGAACTTGATCATCGCGTCCTCGCCGCTGACCTGATACGCCGCCAGTGGCAGGTTCGAGGCCTGGCGGATGTCGCGGATGATGTCGAGGTAAGCACCGGCCGGTTTGACCATCAGCGCATCGGCACCTTCCTGCTCATCGAGCAGCGATTCGCGCAGGGCTTCGCGGCGGTTCATCGGGTTCATCTGATAGCTTTTGCGGTCGCCCTTGAGCGCACTGCCGCCAGCCTCGCGGAACGGGCCGTACAGTGCCGAAGCGAATTTGGTCGAGTAGGCCATGATCGGAACCTGCGTGAAGCCGGCAGCGTCGAGCGCCTGGCGAATCGCGCGAACCTGGCCGTCCATTGCTGCCGACGGTGCGATCACGTCAGCCCCGGCGCGGGCGGCCGCTACGGCTTGTTTGCCAAGGTTGATCAGAGTCTGGTCGTTGTCGACTTCGTGGTTGTGCATCACGCCGCAATGGCCGTGATCGGTGTACTCGCAGAAGCAGGTGTCGGACATCACGATCATTTCCGGCACGGCGTCCTTGGCAATGCGCGACATGCGCGAGACCAGACCGTCTTCGCGCCAGGTGTCGCTGCCGTTGGCATCCAGATGATGGGACACGCCAAAGGTCATCACCGACTTGATGCCGGCACGGGCATAGCGCTCGATTTCGCCGGCCAGTTTGCGCTCGGGAATGCGCTGCACGCCGGGCATGCTGGTGATCGGCACGAAGTCGTCGATGTCTTCCTCGACGAAGATCGGCAGGACCAGATCGTTCAGGCTGAACTCGGTTTCCTGGAACAGACTGCGCAGGCTCGCATTGCGGCGCAGACGGCGGGGACGTGCTTCGGGGAACTGACTGGACATGGGGCCTTTCCTGAAAACAGCGGATGAGACGAAAGTCGTAGGGGGCGAAGCTTATGCCTTGCGGCGGGTGCGGGACAAACCTGGATCAATCAAGAGAGCGTTACCGGGCTTGTAATAATCTTGCATGTACATTTCAAATTCCCGTGGGAGCTGGCTTGCCAGCGATGGCGGCAGGTCAGTCACCAATGATGTTGACTGTGCTGGCTTCATCGCTGGCAAGCCAGCTCCCACAGGGGACATGTGTACAACTGAAAGTCAGGACGGGATGGTCAGGCCACGAATGACCGCCGGACGCGCGAGAAACCGCTCCAGCACCCGTGTGACATTGGGGAAATTCTCAATCCCGACCAGATCCCCGGCCTCATAGAAGCCAAGCAGATTGCGCACCCACGGGAACGTGGCGATGTCGGCGATGGTGTAGCGCTCGCCCATGATCCATTCGCGGCCTTCGAGGCGAGTGTTGAGCACATTCAGCAGGCGTTTGCTCTCTTCGACATAGCGATCACGTGGACGCTTGTCTTCGTAATCCTTGCCCGCGAATTTGTTGAAGAAACCGAGCTGGCCGAACATCGGGCCGATGCCACCCATCTGCCACATCAGCCACTGAATGGTCTCGTAGCGCAGCGCGCCTTCCTGGGCGAGCAACTGGCCGCTCTTGTCGGCCAGATAAATCAGGATCGCGCCGGATTCGAACAACGGCAGGGGTTTATCTTCAGGGCCATGGGGGTCGAGGATCGCCGGGATCTTGTTGTTCGGGTTCAGCGAGAGAAATTCCGCCGAGGTCTGGTCGTTGGTGTCGAAACCGACGCGGTGCGGCTCGTAGGGCAAGCCGATCTCTTCGAGCATGATCGACACTTTGACGCCATTCGGGGTCGGCAAGGAGTAGAGCTGAATCCAGTCCGGGTACTGCGCCGGCCATTTCTGAGTAATCGGGAATGCAGACAGATCGGTCATTGGAAGCATCCAGTCACAAATTGAAAACCGATCATAAAGTAGGCCTGCCGCTGCGCCTACACGAACCGTAACATCCTGTCGCTAACCTGCCTGCATGCCCGCAAAGGTTGCCGTTAGAGTGCTGCGCACTGGCCCGTATCGAACCAAACGGGCATTACAGGACTCTGAGCTATGCCTTTCTCGCAGAGGAAGCTGTTTACGACAGGGAAACACCCGGTGCTGGGAGCCCGCGGTGCCAAGGTTTGTCAGCCTTAACCGATTTTGCTGAAGAACCCTCGAATTGATGACGAATCTGATGAGTTTCGCCAAACGCTTCAAACATCGCGCGTACGTGGCCCTGCCCTCCCTGCTGGCAGTCAGCGCGCTGTTTCTGTCCCTCGAATCCAGCGAAAGCCGCGCACAACCAGCGGACGGCACGCAGACGCTGGTGTTCCTGCGCCACGCGGAAAAGCCCGAAGGCGGCCTCGGCCAGCTCAACTGCCAGGGCCTGAACCGCGCCATCGATCTGTCGACGCTGCTGCCGGAAAAATTCGGCAAGGCCGACTACGTGTTCGCCGCCAACCCGACGCGCAACGTCGAGGAAGGCGAGCTGGACAATTCCTACAGCTACATTCGTCCGCTGATGACCATCAGCCCGGCCGCGATCAAGCTTGGCCTGCCGGTGAACATCGAGTTCTCCGCCAACGACACCAGCGATCTGGCCCGCGAGCTGCTGGACGAGAAGTACCACAACTCGACGATCTACACCGCCTGGTCCCACGGTTATCTGCCGGAGCTGATCAACAAGGTCGCTGGCAACGCAGTGGGCGAGCGGCAGAAGATCACCGATGACTGGGCCGGCGATGACTTCGATTCGCTGTATGTGCTGACCCTGAAGTGGCACAACGGCAAGGCCAGTTTGCAGAGTCATAGCTACAAACAGGGGCTGGATAACGGCAAGGACACTTGCCCGACCTGAGTTTTGCAGTGCCTGACCTTGCGTCTTCGCGAGCAGGCTCGCTCCCACAGGGAACCGCATTTCAACTGTGGGAGCGAGCCTGCTCGCAAAGAGGCCAGTCGCTTGCGCCTCAAGCCTTCTGGCTCACCCGCCCACGCAAATACTCGATCACCGCCCCCGCTCTCCGGCAAACTCGATCCGCCCGCCCTTCTTCTCGCGCTGGAAGACATACATCGGGTCGTAATACTCGCGCAGCAAACCCTCGATCCAGCCGCGATGCAGCTCCACCGCGCCGCTGCGGGCCTGCTCGGCCAGCGCCTGCTCCATCAACACCAGCATCCGCAAATGGCGTTCGCCGCCGAGGCGTTTCTGTACGTTGTTGAGGCTTTCCAGCAGACGTTCGGAGAACAGCGCAAACCCGGTGTCGCCGTGGAGGGAGGCAAACTCCGCCGACAGATCGATGACGTAATCACGCAGGATCCGTTCGACGCGATCCTCGAAACGATCTTCCAGCCAGACCATCGGGTACTGCTGCATGCCCTGATACAGCGGCAGCGGCAAGGCACAACTGCCGACCACGCGGCTCTCGTCTTCGAGCACAAACTGCTCGATCCCGGCATCGCGTTTCTTCAGGAAGTCGATGGCCAGGCGATTCTCGAAATCGATGTTCGACGGCTGCCCGGTAGCGCGTTTGCCGAAACTGGAGCCGCGATGGTTGGCGTGGCCTTCCAGATCCACACCGTTGCGCAACTGCACCAGCACTTCGGTCTTGCCGGTGCCGGTCATGCCGCCTAGCAAAACGAAATCACACTGCGCGATGGCTTGCTCAAGGGTGTCGATCAAAAAACTGCGCATCGCCTTGTAGCCGCCGCCGACGCGCGGATAGTCGATGCCCGCCTCGTCGCGCAGCCACTGCTGGGTGATCTGCGAGCGCAAGCCACCGCGAAAACAGTACAGATAACCATCGGGATGAGCCCGGGCGAAGTCGGCCCAGGCCTGGATGCGCTCGGCCTTGACCGAGCCGGACACCAGTTGGTGGCCCAGCTCGATCGCCGCCTGCTGGCCATGCTGCTTGTAGCAAGTGCCGATCTTCTGCCGTTCCAGATCATTCATCAGCGGCAGATTCACCACGCCGGGGAACGCGCCTTTGTGAAACTCGACCGGCGCACGGGCATCCATCATTGGCCGGTCGTTGAGGAAAATGTCACGGTAGTCGGTGCAGTCGCGGAGCATTAAATCACCTCGACCGCGTTCGTCTGTCGCTCAACCAGTTCGCCGATCGGCGCAAGGTTCAGACCCAGTTCGGCGGCGACGCCGAGGAACTCGTCATTGCCTTCAGGCGTGACCGCAATCAGCAGACCACCGCTGGTCTGCGGATCGCACAGCACGCGTTTGTGCAACTCCTGCACGCGGCCAAGCTTGCTCGAATAGCTGTCGAAGTTGCGCAGCGTACCGCCCGGCACGCAGCCCTGATCGAGGTAGTACTCGACGCTGTCCAGACGCGGCACGCGGTCGTAGGCGATGCGCGCGGTCAACTGGCTGCCATCGGCCATTTCCACCAGATGCCCGAGCAGGCCGAAACCGGTGACGTCAGTCATCGCGGTGACGCCGGCGAGTTTGCCGAAACGGCTGCCAGGCTTGTTCAACGTACACATCCAATCGCGGGCGACACCGACGTCGGCGGCGCGCAACTTGCCCTTCTTTTCCGCAGTGGTGAGGATGCCGATGCCCAACGGTTTGGTCAGGTACAACAGGCAACCAGCGGTAGCGGTGTCGTTGCGCTTCATGTGGCGCTTTTCCACAAGCCCGGTGACGGCGAGGCCGAAGATCGGCTCCGGCGCATCGATCGAATGCCCCCCCGCCAACGGAATGCCCGCGGCGTCGCACACCGAGCGACCGCCACGAATCACTTCCCGTGCCACTTCCGGCGCCAGCACATTCACCGGCCAGCCGAGGATCGCGATCGCCATCAACGGATCGCCGCCCATCGCGTAGATGTCGCTGATCGCATTGGTCGCGGCGATGCGGCCGAAGTCGAACGGGTCATCGACAATCGGCATGAAAAAATCGGTGGTCGACACCACCCCGCGCTCGGCATCGATCGCATACACCGCCGCGTCATCGCGCGATGCATTGCCGACCCAGAGTTTTGGATCGAGGTTCTGTGCGCCGCTGCCGGCGAGGATCACTTCCAGCACCTGTGGGGAAATCTTGCAGCCACAACCGGCGCCATGGCTGTATTGGGTCAGACGAATCGGCTCGCTCATGGGAGAGTCTCTGGCAATGAATGGGGCGGATTCTAGCAGAGCGCGAGCGCGCAGATTTTTGTGCTGACCGAGCGGCCCTTTCGCGAGTGGGCTCGCTCCCACATTTGTAGCGTGGTCTCCTGTGGGAGCGAGCCTGCTCGCGAAAAACGGTGTGTCAGTCGCCGACTGTTTAACTGATCCACCGTCATCGCGAGCAGGCTCGCTCCCACAGGGGTTTGCGTGAGTCAGGGCAGCAAGATGATCTTGTCACCACCACCCTGATTGACCTCTTCATAGCGCGCCAGCCCTTCAGCCAGCGGCACCTCCACCAAGCCCTGCGGCAGCGGCAAGCGATCCTCATCGAAGAACCGCCCGAACTGCTCGAGCTTCGCCGCGCACGCTTCGACGCCATACAACAACGAGTTGATCCCGACCACCGAACCGCCCTTGCGATACAGCGCCAGCGCCGGCAATTGCACGTGGCCGTCGACCGGCGCGGCGATGATGGCGATGCGGCCGAAGGTCGCCAGTGCCGCGACCGAGGCCGGCAGCCAGAAACCAGTGGTGTCGAAGATCACATCGGCGCCGCCGCGATACACCGCGTTGACCTGCGCACCGAGGACTTCTGGCTTATCCAGTTGAATCGTCTGATAGCCCTGCTGTTGCAGATCGGCGACCTGCTCGGGCCGGCGCGCCGCCGCCAGCAATTGCGCGCCGCGTACTTTTGCCAGGGCCAAAGCCGCAGTTGCCACTGCCCCGCCGCCGATCACCAGCAAACGCGTATCGGCGCTGACCAGGCTGCGTTCCAGCGCATCCCACGCCGTGGTGTACGGCACGCCAAGGCTGGCCGCCTGAGCGAAACTCAAATGCACCGGTTTGTGCGCCACGCCGCTGGCCGGCAGTTTGACGAACTGCGCATGGGCGCCGTCAGCGAAGAAGCCCAGCTCGCGCCCGGTACCCCAGACTTCCTGACCGATCAGTGCTTGTGGCCCCTCGACCACCACCCCGGCAAAATCCCGCCCCGGAACCCGTGGCAGCGTGGTGTAAGGGAAACGCCCAAGGACGTTTTTCACATCGCTGGGATTGAGGCCTGCAGCCTTGATCTGCACCAGCACTTCATCGGCGCCGGGCACCGGGGTCGGAACGTCGACGAAACGCAGGGAAGACAGGTCGCCGGTCTGATCGAATTGCAACGCTTTCATGGGCACATCCACCGAAAGGAAAAAGGGAAATTCAGGACAACCAGCCAGCGACCAGTTGCCGGCCCAGCGGCCACAACTGCTCACCGGCCAACATGCCGAGCAGACCGACCAGCGCGATCGCCGGTGGTGCGGGAGAACGGAAATCGAGCGCGCCGTAGAGCAGGCCGACGCCCAGGCCGATGGCCAGAGAAATGAGGTAGTTCATGGGGGAACTCCGCCGCGATAAGTGATGGGCAGAGTCTAGGGAAACGGGCGGAGGGGTATCGGCCAAGGACTTCTGAATTTCGGACAAACCTTCTGCAGCCGCCATAGAACCGTGTGGGAGCGAGCCTGCTCGCGAATGCGGTCTTCCAGTCAAAACTTCATTGCCTGGTGCAAAGCTTTCGCGAGCAGGCTCGCTCCCACCGGGATCTGTTCAAGTTGCCGAGAATTGCGAAGGCGCCACCCCCAGCTCCCGGCGAAACATGTCGCTGAAGCTGCTCGGCGAATAACCCAGGTCGCGAGCAATGACGCTCACCGCCACGCCCTGAATCAACGCCGCCACCGCCGTCGCCAACTGCACCTGCCGTCGCCACTCGGCGAAGCCCATGCCGAGGCTGTCCTTGAACAGCCGCGCCAGCGTCCGCACGCTGGCCCCGGCGTGCTCCGCATGCTGCTCGAACGGGATCTCCAGCGACGGCGCGGCCATCACGGCCTGACACAGATTCATCAGACGCCGGTCGGACTCATCCGGCAGCGGAATCTTCAGTTGCGAACGCCTGGCCCGGCGCAGCTCCAGCAACGCCAGCCCGACCAGTGCCTCGTAATACTCAGCCTCGCCGGCATCGCCCTGCGCCACCAGCCCGACGATCAACTCGCGCAGCAACCCGCCGACTTCGATCACCTGCACCGTCGCATCCAGCGTCGCCGCCAGCGCCGGGCGCAGGTAGATATTGCGCATCTGCAAATCCGACACCACACGGATCCCGTGCAGCACTCCCGGCGGCAACCACACCGCCCGCTGCGGCGGCACCACCAGCGCTTCGTGCGGGGTTTCGACCCACATCACTCCGCTCATCGCATACAGCAACTGCCCCCAGACATGCTCGTGCGGCTCGATGAACAAACCACGCGGATAGGTTCGCGCCAGCGGTTGCACGGGCACATCGGTGTCGGTCAGATCAGGGGGCGCGGCGAGGGCCATGGCGAGCGTTCACAGGGGGGTTGGCGAAGCCGCCATGGTAACCAGCCTGCCCCGCCCTCGCCAACGATAGCTACCGTCGGACAATCCGAATGAATTTTCCCGGCACAGCGCGATCCGTTTAATACCACAGGGAGGAATTCGGGCTTTATGAACAACGCAAAACTTTACGTCATCGACTACACACTGCATGGCACCCCCAAGTCGTTCATTATCCGCTCGGACAAAATGGACAATGCCGAAGCCTGGCATTGGGCAAGCTGCGACGCGGGCGTGGGTCGCATCCCGCGCTTCGGTCGCGAGAAAGTGCAAAAGACCAGCAAACCGATGGCAGAAAAATTCGGCCTGGAAAACGTCACCTGGCGCCAGACCAACTGATCCCACCGCCCTCACCGCAGGCTTGGCAATCGACAGGGGGAATCGACCGATGACCGACACTTATCACCCGGCCCGACTGGACTACGGCCTGACCACCTTCTTCGGCCAGATCACCAAAACGGTGAATTGCCAAGTCGCACTGGAAACGGTCGCGGATGACCCTTATCGCTTCACCTTGTGCGTCCAGGCACCGGTACCGGAAGACCTCGACCAAGCGAAGATTGTGGTGGTCAAAGTCGAAGGGCGAACCTTGCAAGGCACGGTGAGGCACTTTGAGCGACAGGAAGACGACAGTCTGAAAATGGAAGTGGAGCCTGATTAGGCTCCACTTTTTTTTGCCGCGCTTATTTCGGATGAGCGCAACCGCAACCCTTCATCGCACACTCTTCACCGTGTTTGTGGTGATGAGCGCAAGCCTCGCAGCAATAGTGTTTACCGTGCACAGCGTAGGAATGTTCGCCTTCTTTGATCGTGCAGTTGCAGCCCGGGCAGTCGCATTTTTTGTCGGACATGGGACAGACTCCTTGCGTGGTGGTTGTCTGAGGCTTGCGAGCAAGCCATAAGGGACAGTGTAGAAGGTGGTGTTACAGGCTGGCCAACTGTTGAGAGATTGGTCGACCCTGAGATGGCTTTCGCGAGCAGGCTCGCTGCCACAGAACAACTGCGCGCAGCACAGACCTGCGCAGACATCAAAAGCCCCTCACCCTAGCCCTCTCCCGGAGGGAGAGGGAACTGACCGAGATGATTGCGAGAAACCCGCCGACGTGGAATACCGAGTCGAACGCAAATTTTGAAAAGCCCGAAAATCGGCCCCCTCTCCCCCGGGAGAGGGCTGGGCGGGCGGCGTTCCGATGAGGGGCGAATCCCACCACAAAAACCAAAGCCAGACACCACCCGCTCCTAACCACTCAAAACAATGAGCGCAAGCTCGAGTATCGCTTTTGATCTTGATCTCAGAGCCCGTCGGCAGGCTGAGTGGAGGGATTGATCCGGACGTGCGAGCGCAGCGACCGAACGACGCAGTCGTACACAGCGGAACCGCCAGAAGCAACACCCGCAGCAACGGATATGTACACAGTCATACAAATAAAATCACTGCGCCTGCCGCGAACTCCGATACATAAACACCAAAGCCACCGCCAGACACACCATCGCCAGCATCCGGCTCGGAGACAAGCCGATCGCCGGATTCCCCAACCAGCCAAAATTATCGATCAACATCCCCATGCCCAACTGCCCGACAATCACCGCCACCGTCGCCACAGCCGTCCCGACCACCGGCACCGCGCCCACCATCACCATCATGTACACCACGCCGAACAGCGCCCCGGTCAACTGCCATTTCGGCACCTCAAGCAGACTCACCGCCTGCGCCGGCTCAAAAAACAGAATCAACAACCCGGTCACCACCGCGCCCACCGCAAAGGTCAGCAGACTGGAGCGCAGCACACCGACCGTCTCACCCAGACGACCATTGATCGCAGCCTGCACACTCAACACCGCACCGGCCAACACCACCACCGCCAACAAAATCACCAGACCCATCACTCACCCCCGCGCAATCAGAACCAAAGCCACCACAATCAAGCCCAACGCCAGCCAGCGCTCACCGTTGACCTTCTTGCGCGTCGCACCGAACCAGCCGAAATGGTCGATCAGCACACTCTTGCCGACCTGACCGGACAGAATCGCAATCATCGTCATGGCAATGCCGATATGCGGCGTCGCCAGCGTCAGCACCACCACGTAGATCGGCCCGAGAAAACCGCCGATCAACTGCCAGCGCGGCAGTTCGGTCAGCGCCGGACCTTTTTGCGGACCGGCAAACAGCAGGAGCAAAAGCAGGATCGCCGAACCCACCCCGAAGATGCTCAACGTCGCCCACAAATGCCCGACCTGCTCACCCAGCGGCCCGAGCAATCCGGCTTCTACCGATAAGCCCATGCCGGCAAGGATCACCAGCGGCAGCAACAGCAGACGCAACACCGACCTTTTTACCGGTGCAGCAACCACCCCTTCATCCAACGTCTGCATACATAACCTTCCACGCTCAAAAACAATGGCGCGGATTATCGGCTGGCGCCGCTGTGCGATAAATGGGAGCATCCGGACAACACTTTTGCGCAACACGCACAGCGAGACATGGCATGCACGGGCTCAACGAACTCGGATTCAAAGCGTTAAGGCTGTTTGTAGCGGTCCTCGACCACGGCAGTTTTTCCGAAGTCGCCCGCCGCGAAGGGGTCGCGCCCTCCTCCATTTCGCGGCAGATCCAATTGATGGAGCAGGCGCTCAACCAGCAATTGCTCTACCGCCACACCCGCGCCGTCACCCCGACCGAAGCCGGGCGCACGCTCGGCCACCATGCGCGGTTGCTGTTGGTGCAACTGGAAGAAGCCGAACAGGCGTTGCAGGAACAGCAAAGCGAACCCACCGGACTGGTGCGCATCAACGCCCCGGTGGTGTTCGGCCAGCGCCATCTGACGCCCTGGCTGGGCCAGCTCTGCGCGCGCTATCCGAAGCTGCAACTGGATATCCAGCAAACCGACCATTACGTCGACCCGCTACAGGAAGGCGCCGACCTGCTGTTTCGCATCGGCGCGCTGCACGATTCGAGCATGCAGGCACGCATTCTGGCGCCGCACCGTTTTCAGGTCGCCGCCAGCCCGACCTATCTCAAACGCCACGGCACGCCGCAGCATCCCGACCAACTCGCGCAACATCAGTGCCTGGCCTACAAAGGCGCGGCCGGTCAGCAGCGCTGGTTTTTCCGCCGTGATGGCGAGGACTGGACGCCGTACACCGTCAAAGGCCCGATCACCGGCAACCACGCCGACACCCTGACCCAGGCCGCCCAGCAAGGCTTAGGGCTTGTGATGTTTCCATCGTGGCTGATTGGCGAAGCGGTACGCGCAGGCACGCTGGTGCCGGTGCTGAGGGAGTATCAGGTGTCGAACAGCCTGGAACCGCAGCAGATCGCCGTGCTGTGGCCGGGGAGCCGACGGCTGTCGGTGAAGGTGAGGACGGTGATTGATTTTTTTGTCGAGTGTTTTGGCGAGATTCCTTATTGGGACAGAGCCTGAAGATCTAGAGCCCCTCACCCTAGCCCTCTCCCTGAGGGAGAGGGAACCGACCGAGGTGTCCCACCTACTGCATCGACCTGAAAAACCGCGTCGATTATGGATTCAAAGCAGGACTTTTAGGTCGGCGTAATCCCGCAATATTCCCCAATCAGTTCCCTCTCCCTCTGGGAGAGGGCTAGGGTGAGGGGCTTTTCAGGCCATCAGATACGGAACTGCCCTACCAGCTTGCCCAACCGCTGCCCCAGCTCCGCCAGACTGCGCGACGTCTGCGCGCCCAGTTGCGTTTCATCGGCGACGCTGTCCACCGCCACGGCAATCTGATGCACGCTGCGGTTGATCTCTTCGGCCACCGCCGTCTGTTCTTCCGCTGCGCTGGCGATCTGCGCGTTCATCGAGTTGATCGTGGCAATCAGCTGCGCCATCGCGTCCAGCGAAGCACCGGCCTGATTGGCTTGCTGCGAAGTACCGTCGCCAGCCTCGCTGGAACGGCGCATGGCCTCAACTGCCTGCTGCGTGCCGGCCTGCAAGCGGTCGATCATGCCCTGGATTTCCTGGGTGCTGATCTGCGTGCGGCTGGCCAGTGCGCGTACTTCGTCCGCAACCACCGCAAAGCCACGCCCGGCCTCACCGGCACGTGCCGCTTCGATCGCGGCGTTGAGCGCCAGCAAGTTGGTCTGTTCGGCAATCGAACGAATCACCCCAAGCACGCCGACAATCGAACTGACGTCCTGCTGCAGGCTGTCCAGCGACACGCCGCTGTTGCGGATATCGTCGACCAGCGCATGAATCTGCTTGATGCTGCCCGCCACCACGCGCTTGGCGCTCTGGCCTTCTTCGTCGGTCTGCTGAGCGGCGACGGCGGCGTTTTGCGCGCTCTTCGCCACTTCCTGGGCGGCGGCGGACATTTCGTTGATCGCTGTGGCGACCTGATCGGTTTCGTGGCGTTGACGCTCCATCGCCTGATCGGAACGCTGCGCCTGTTCCGAGACCTGGGTGACCAGACCGGTCAGTTGCGTGGTCATCTCGGTGATCTGCCGCACCAGGCCGTGGATCTTGTCGACGAAACGGTTGAACGAGCCGGCCAACTCGCCGAGTTCGTCCTGGCTGGTGATGTTCAGGCGCCGGGTCAGGTCGCCCTCGCCCGCCGCGATGTCGTCGAGATTGGCTTTCATAAGGGTCAGCGGGCGCAGAATGGTGTTGGCCAGCAGCATGCCCGCCGCCGCGATCACCAGCAGCACCAGCACCGCAACGCCGACAATGCTCAGCACCACGCCTTGCACGCGCTCCTGCACTTGCGCCTCGACCTGCGCCACTTGCGCTTCGATGCCGTCGAGGTTGACCGAGGTACCGACCGCCATGTCCCACTTCGGCAGGTATTCGGTGTAGCCGAGCTTCGGCACCAGCACCTTGGCGTTACCCGGCAGCGGCGAGCTGTATTGCAGATAGTGAGTGCCGTCCTTGGCCACTTTGACCAGGCCGAGGTTGACGTAGACGCCGTTCGGATCGCGGTTGTCCTTGAAGCTTTTGCCCACGCCGTCGGGGTCGTTGGCCTTGAACAGACGCACCGTCTCGGAGTCGTAGCCGAAGAAGTAGCCATCCTTGCCGTAGCGGATGCCAGAGAGCAATTTGATCGCTTGCGCCCGCGCCGCGTCATCGCCCGGTGCGGCGGCGTCGTACAGCGGTTTGATCGTGGTCATGGCCACGGCGACGTAACTTTGCAGGGTGGCCTTGGCGTCGCTGAGCAGCCGCTCGCGGGTCTGTTCGACCTCCTTGCGCGCCTGTTCCTGGAGGATGAACAGCGTGGTCACGCTGATGACCAGCGCAAAGAGCAGCACCGGCAGAACAGCAAGGGACAAGACTTTAGCCTTGAGACTCAGGCGCATCGGGGGACTCACTCTTTTGATTTTGTTGGCGTGGTTAAAGGCTTTAACGGCACGCCGGAGCAAAAGTTGAGTCTTGAAACATCGCCGCCCCCCCTGTGGGAGCGAGCCTGCTCGCGAAAGCGTTGGCTCAGCAACCTGTGTGTCGACTGACACGACGCCTTCGCGAGCAGGCTCGCTCCCACATGGGGCAATTGTGGATTTTTTACAGAACCATCGCCGCCACCCAGCCAAACACCAGCAGCGGCAGGTTGTAGTGCAGGAAAGTCGGTACGACGGTGTCCCAGATGTGGTGATGCTGGCCGTCGATGTTCAGACCCGAGGTCGGGCCGAGGGTCGAGTCCGAGGCCGGCGAACCGGCATCGCCCAGCGCACCTGCAGTGCCAACGATGCAGACGATGGCGATCGGGCTGAAGCCCAGCTGCACGCACAGCGGCACGAAGATCGCTGCGAGAATCGGCACGGTGGAGAACGACGAGCCGATGCCCATGGTTACCAGCAAGCCCACCAGCAGCATCAACAAAGCCCCGACGCCTTTGCTGTGATTGATCCAGGCCGCCGACGATTCGACCAGCGTCTGCACCTGCCCGGTGGCCTTCATCACCTCGGCAAAACCTGAGGCGGCGATCATGATGAAGCCGATCATCGCCATCATTTTCATGCCTTCGGTGAACAGGTCATCGGTCTCGCGCCACTTGACGATGCCCGACACCGAGAAAATCAGGAACCCGACCAAAGCACCGATAATCATCGAGTCCAGCAGCAACTGCACCACGAATGCCGAAGCAATGGCCACACCGGCGATCATCAGGCTCAGCGGGTTGTAGTGCACCGCCGTCTGCTCGACCTGTTCGATTTTGGCCAGGTCATAAACGCGCTTCTTGCGATAGCTGATGAACGCCATCGCCAGACCGAAGACCATGCCCAGCGCCGGAATGCCCATGGCGTGGGTGACATTGATGCCGCTGATGTCGACGCCGCTGCGCGCGACGTTGGCCAGCAGGATTTCGTTGAGGAAGATGTTGCCGAAGCCCACCGGCAGAAACATGTATGGGGTGATCAGGCCAAAGGTCATGACGCAGGCGATCAGACGGCGATCGAGTTGCAGCTTGGTCAGTACATATAGAAGTGGCGGCACCAGCAGCGGAATGAAGGCGATGTGGATCGGCAGGATGTTCTGCGAGGCAATCGCCACCACCCACAGCAGGCCGATCAGCAGCCATTTGACGTTACCGCCGCCGGTTGCATGCTGCCGATCCACCATGGCCAGGGCCTTGTCGGCCAGCGCATGGGCCAGGCCCGACTTGGCAATCGCTACGGCGAACGCGCCGAGCAAGGCGTAGGACAACGCCACGGTCGCGCCGCCGCCCAGACCGCTGTTGAACGCCTTGAGTGTTGCGTCGATGCCCAGACCGCCGGTCAGGCCACCGACCAGCGCCCCGACGATCAGCGCGATCACCACATGCACGCGCGACAGGCTGAGGATCAGCATGACGCCGACGGCTGCTATGACTGCATTCATTTCACTACCTCAAAAAACACTGCGGGTGAAAACACACCGCCAGACAGGATGAGTCCGCCCGGGTTGGCCGGCGGATGTGTACAGAGGGTCTTGTTAGAGGGCGCGCACTGTGCCGCAGAGTGGCGGCGGTGTCAAAGCCCCGTGGCGAGGGGATTTATCCCCGTTGGGTGGCGAAGCCGCCCCCGGCAAACTTCAAAACAACCCTTGTCACGACTGCTTCGCAGCCGAACGGGGATAAATCCCCTCGCCACAGGACCACAGGACCACAGGACCACAGGCCCCGCATGCGGCAATCGGTCATATTGCGCTCACGGCATAAAGAAAGCCGAAACGCGGCCGCTACAGTGCAAAGTCTCAGATATTTATCGGATAAGGATGTTTTCCATGTCGCTCAGACAACTTTCCATCCAATGGAAAATCACCCTGCTCGCCGGCCTCTGCCTGGCCGGTATCGTGACCCTGTTGGTCGGTCTTTCGCTGTATCGCATGGAACACAGCTCGGCGCTGGTCAAGGCCTCGAGCATGGAGATGCTCACCGAATCGGCGCAGGCGCGTATCGAGTCGCAAGGTGAAGTGCAGGCCGCCGGCATTCGTCAGCAGTTCATGGACGCCTATCAGTACGGCCACGGTTTCTCGCGGCAGGTGCTGTTTTTGCGTGAGCAGGCCGAGAAGCGTTTTCTCGATGCCTTCGACCTGCGCGAGGACATGACCCGTCAGGTCAAATCCGCGCTGCAAGCCAACCCGGACCTGCTCGGCCTGTCGCTGGTGTTCGAAGCCAATGCGCTGGACGGCAAGGACGAACTGTTCGCCGATCAGGCTGAACTGGGCAGCAACGACAAGGGCCGTTTTGCCCTGTACTGGTCGCAGCCGACCCCGGGCAAAGTCACCTCGATGGCGCTGCCGGAAAGCGACATGAGCGACACCAGCACCGGCCCCAGCGGTCAGGCCGCCAACGCCTGGTTCACCTGCCCGCGCACCACGCTCAAACCGTGTGTGATCGAGCCGTACTTCTATGTCATCGACGGCCACAAAGTGCTGATGACCAGCATCGTCTTCCCGCTGCAGGTCAACGGCAAAGTCATCGCCTCGCTGTCGGTCGACATCAACCTCAACAGCCTGCAAGCGATCAGCCAGAACGCCAGCCGCAAGCTGTATGACGGTCAGACCGCCGTGAGTATCGTCAGCCCCGCCGGCCTGCTCGCCGGTTACAGCCCGGATGCCGGCAAACTCAGCCAGCGCCTGGATGCGGTGGATCAGGCCAGCGGCAGCGAGTTGCTGCGCCTGCTCGCCGCGAGCACTGGCGTGAGCAGCCTGCACAGCAACGGCCAGTTGAAAGTGCTGTCGCCGTTCCAGCCGATTCCCGACGGACCGGCATGGGGCGTGTTGCTCGATGTGCCGGAGAAAGTCCTGGTCAGCCGCGCCGAAGCGCTCAAACAGCAACTGGATGCGAGCAATACCTCGGGCACACTGATCGAACTGAGCCTGGGCCTGCTCGCCGCGCTGATCGGCCTGCTGCTGGTGTGGCTGATGGCGCGCAGCGTGACCAAGCCGATTCTCGGTGTGGCGCACATGCTTGAAGACATCGCCAGCGGCGAAGGCGACCTGACCCGGCGTCTGGCCTATGACAAGCAGGACGAACTGGGCCAATTGGCCGGTTGGTTCAACAAGTTCCTCGACAAGTTGCAGCCGATCATTGCCGAGGTAAAACGCTCGGTGCAGGACGCGCGCAACACTGCCGACCAGTCCTCGGCCATCGCCACTCAGACCAGCGCCGGCATGGAGCAGCAATATCGCCAGGTCGATCAGGTCGCCACCGCGTCCCACGAAATGAGCGCCACTGCCCAGGACGTTGCACGCAGCGCCGCGCAGGCCGCCGAAGCGGCCAAGGACGCCGACCGCGCCACGCGTCAGGGCCTGACCGTGATCGACCGCACCACCGCAAGCATCGACACCCTCGCCGCCGACATGAGCGCAGCGATGGTTCAGGTCGAAGGGCTGGCTGCGAACAGCGAGAAGATCGGCACGGTGCTGGAAACCATCCGCGCCATCGCCGAGCAGACCAACCTCCTGGCGCTCAACGCCGCCATCGAAGCCGCCCGTGCCGGTGAAGCCGGACGCGGTTTTGCCGTGGTCGCCGACGAAGTGCGCAACCTCGCGCGCCGCACTCAGGAGTCGGTGGAGGAAACCCGCCAGGTCATCGAGCAATTGCAGAACGGCACGCAGGAAGTGGTCGGTTCGATGGGCAACAGCCATCGTCAGGCCCAGGGCAGCGTTGAGCAGGTGGGCCAGGCGGTGACGGCGCTGCGGCAGATCGGCGATGCGGTGACCGTGATCAGCGACATGAACCTGCAAATCGCCAGTGCTGCCGAAGAGCAGAGCGCGGTGGCTGAGGAGATCAATAACAACGTGGCGACGATTCGCGATGTGACCGAATCGCTGTCCGGACAGGCGAACGAGTCGGCGCGGGTCAGTCAGTCACTCAACAGCCTGGCGAATCAGCAGCAGCGGTTGATGGATCAGTTTCGCGTTTGACAAGTGCGGGGTGTCAGTTGCAATCCCCCCTCACCCCAGCCCTCTCCCCCCAAGGGGGGCGACGGGGAAAGGGAGCCGATCTTCATGCCATTCAAGTCCTGAGTTCGTCTCGGATTTCAAGTGGGTGCATCTCTCAAGAACAACACAATCAGTCCCCTCTCCTCTGGGAGAGGGTTAGGGTGAGGGGCTTTTCAAGGGCTCACCGCTTAGGCAGTTCAATCACCACTTTCAACCGCCCCACTCGCTTTCGCCCAGCACCAGCAAGCCACCCCACGTATCGACGATATCCCGCACGATCCCAAGGCCGAGCCCATGCCCGTGGGTCTGCTCATCCAGCCGCGTGCCACGGCTGAACACCTGAGTGCGCTGCTCTTCGGGAATCCCCGGGCCGTCATCTTCCACGCTCAGGGCAAAGCCGTCAGACCTTTCGATCACACTCAAGCGCACCTCGGCATCGGCCCATTTGCAGGCGTTGTCGAGCAGGTTGCCGAGCAGTTCGAGCAAATCCTCGCGGTCCCACGGCAGTTGCAAGCCCGGCGGTGCAACGTAACTCAAGGCCAAATGCTCGCCGTGAATCATGTTCAGCGTCGCCAGCAACCCCGGCAGCTCGGCATCGCAATCGAACAACGCGCCGGGCAGCGCATCCCCGGATAACCGCGCGCGATTGAGTTCGCGATTGAGGCGCTGCTGCACCTGTTCCAGTTGTTCCTTGAGAATTTTGCGCAGCTCGGGATGGTCATCGAGCTTGTCGCTGGAGGCCAGGCTGAGCAGCACCGCCAACGGGGTTTTCAGCGCGTGGCCGAGGTTGCCCAAGGCATTGCGCGAGCGCTTGAGGCTGTCTTCGGTGTGGGCGAGCAAGTGGTTGATCTGCGCCACCAGCGGCTCCAGTTCCACCGGCACCTGATCGTCGAGTTGCGAGCGCTGGCCCTGTTGCAACTGAGCGATCTGCTCGCGCGCGCGCTCCAGCGGTTTAAGGGCGCGGCGTACGGTCAGGCGTTGCAGGAACAGGATCAGCAGCAACGCCGCCAGCCCCAGACCGAGGCCGATCTGACGCATGCGCTGGAAGCTGTCGCTGACCGGCGTGTAATCCTGGGCGACGCTGATCGAGATCGACTGACCCAGGCGCCGATAGTCCGAGCGCAGTATCAGCAAGCGTTGCCCGCCCGGGCCAAGTTGCAGGTTGCTGTGCAGCCCCGGGTGTTGCAGCAGCGGCAGTTCCTGATCCCACAGTGAGCGCGAACGCCAGTGGCTGTCGGAGAAATCGATGCGAAAGTAATGCCCGGAAAACGGCCGCTGATAGGCCGGCGACAGATGCCGCTCATCCAGTTGCAGACCTTGCGGGCCGCGCACCAGCGCCACCAGCAGGCTTTCGCTGTCGTTGCGCAGGCCGGCTTCGAGGTAGCGCTGCAAACCGACTTCGAACAACCACAGGCTGGTTTGTGCCAGTACCAGACCGACGATCACCATCACACTGATCAAACCCAGGCTCAAACGGCGCTGGATTGATCTCATGAAGCTTGCCCGCCGAACAGGTAACCCTGGCCGCGACGGGTTTCGATCACGCTTTTGCCGAGCTTGCGCCGCAGGTGATTGACGTGGACTTCGAGGACGTTGGAGTCACGCTCGGTCTCACCGTCGTAGAGGTGTTCGGCGAGGTGGCTTTTCGAGAGGATCTGTTCGGGGTGCAGCATGAAATAGCGCAGCAGACGGAATTCAGCGGCGGTCAGCTGAATGTCGGCGCCGTCGCGAACCACGCACTGGCGACCTTCGTCCAGATGCAGGCCGGCGGCTTGCAAAGTCGGCTGGTTGGCCTGGCCCTTGGAGCGGCGCAACAGCGACTGAATCCGCAGGTACAGCTCTTCCGGATGGAACGGTTTGGTCAGGTAATCGTCAGCGCCGGCCTTCAGCCCTTCGATGCGCTCGGCCCAGGAATCACGCGCGGTGAGGATCAGCACCGGAATCGCCAGGCCGGCGGCGCGCCACTGCGCCAACACGTCCAGCCCCGGCACGCCGGGCAGGCCGAGGTCGAGGATGATCAGGTCATAGGGCTCGCTGCTGCCCTGATACACCGCGTCACGGCCATCGGCCAGCCAATCCACCGCGTAGCCTTGGCGTTGCAGACCGGCGAGCAATTCGTCGGCCAGCGGTACGTGGTCTTCCACCAGAAGCAAACGCATCGATCAATCTTCCTTGTCTTTGACTAACTCGCCGGTATCGGCCTTCAGGTGCAGCTCGCGCGCCACGCCCTCGACCGTCAGCAATTCGACTTCGTAAATGTACACGTCGTGTTTTTCTTCCAGCTCGACTTCCAGCAGTTTGGCGCCGGGGTAGCGATCCATGGCCTGCTGCAGCACTTGCTCCAGCGGCAGGATCACGCCATCGCGACGCAGGGCCAGCGCCTCGTCCTGATCGAGGTCGCGAGCCATGGCCGTGCTGCACAACAACACCAGCGCCAGCGCCGTCAGGCGGGTGGCGCGACTATTCAGCTTCATTACGTATCCTGATGATCCCTGAGCACTTCACCATCGACCGCGTTCAACTCCAGATCCCACTTCAGCCCTTTCGGGTCGCGCAGTTCGATCTGGTAAATGAACTTGCCGTACTCTTCCTCCAGCTCTGTTTCGGTGATTTCCGAACCGGGGTGTTTTTCCAGGGCGATGGCGTTGAGCTTCTCGAAGGAGACGATAGTACCAGCGTCGCGCAAACGAAGCGCCTCGTCAGGCCCGAGATCGCGCGCCAGCGCAGTGTTGGCGCCAAGGCCGAGGATCGAGGCAGTGGTCAGGGCAGTCAGGGTTTTCATGGGTGTCTCCGAATTCTTATGTGTTGCTTACGGTGGGCACCATAGCGGGATCAACTTAACTGAAACTGAATGGCCATCATTGTGCCCCATTGCTGGCAAGGTCCCCTGTGGGAGCGAGCCTGCTCGCGAAGGCGCAGTGTCAGCCGCAACGATGTTTCTGACCCACCGCTTTCGCGAGCAGGCTCGCTCCCACACTGGTTTGCGTCTGCCCCCCTTGTGGGCAGGCTCACTCCTGCATGGGCCTGCAACATGTGCTTATAATCGCCAGCTTGCTAACGATCGAGACCGGTATGACCGCCATCCACATCAAGTTTCCCGCCCTCACCCTCAAGGCCGGCCCACGGGCCATGGCGCGGATTCGTGCGCAGGGTTTGCACGCCGCAGACGTCGGCACCCTGCCCGGTGCGGCCGGTGGGCCGAAGGCGTTGGGGATTCAAGGGCTCGATCTGGCGTTGTTCGGCGAGTGGCTGCCGAGTGCGCCGCGTGAGCGTTCGCTGATCGGCGCCTCGGTGGGTTCCTGGCGCTTCGCCAGCGCCTGCCTGCCGGACGCCGCCGAGGGCATTCGCCGCCTCGGCCAGCTCTACGCCGAGCAGAATTTCAACAAAGGCGTGAGCATGGCCGAGATCAGCCAGAGCTCGCAGCGCATGCTCAATGACCTGCTCGACGGCCGCGATGCGAGCATTCTCGAAAACGCCGATTACCGACTGAACATCATGGTGGTGAAAAGCCAGGGCCGCCTCGCTGAAGACCATCGCGGGCGCCTCGGTCTGGCACTGGGTTCAGTGATCGCGGACAACCTGCGCGGTCGTGCGCGCCTGTCGCGGCCCTCCGACCGGCTGACCACCCACGATCCGCGCCTGGCGCCGCCGCTTGATGCCTTGACCGATTTCCCCTCGCGCTTCGTTGCCCTCAACACCGGCAACCTGCGCCAGGCCCTGCTCGCTTCCGGATCGATCCCGATGGTCATGGAAGGCGTGCGCGACCTGCCCGGCGCCGGCGCGGGTACATTCCGTGACGGCGGTCTGCTCGACTACCACCTCGACCTGCCCTACAGCGGCGACGGCATCGTGCTCTATCCGCACTTCACCGATCGAGTGATTCCCGGCTGGTTCGACAAGACCCTGCCCTGGCGCCGCGCTTCGGTGCAGCGTCTGCAGGATGTGCTGCTGGTCGCGCCGTCGAAGGAATATCTGGCGCGCCTGCCCTATGGCAAACTGCCCGATCGCAACGACTTCAAACGCTTCATGGGCGATGCGCCGAGCCGGCAGAAATACTGGCACACGGCGATGGACGAGAGCCGGCGACTGGGCGACGAGTTTCTCGAACTGACGGCCAACGGTCGCCTCGCCGAGCGCTTGCTGACCCTTTAGTCAGCACGGCCCAAGACAAGCTGATAAACTCGCCGCCTGCCCGAATCGCTGCGGCGAACGCCATCTGAACAGAGCCGAAACTACCGTGGAAATCTTCAAAGAGTTTACTTTCGAATCCGCCCACCGCCTGCCGCACGTCCCGGACGGCCACAAGTGCGGACGCCTGCACGGCCACTCGTTCAAGGTCGCGCTGCACCTGAGCGGCGACCTCGACCCGCACACTGGCTGGATTCGCGATTTCTCCGAGATCAAAGCGATTTTCAAGCCGCTGTATGAGCGCCTCGACCACAACTACCTGAACGACATTCCCGGCCTGGAAAACCCGACCAGCGAAGTACTGGCCAAATTCATCTGGAATGAGATGAAGCCATTGCTGCCGGAACTCAGCGCGATCCGCATTCATGAGACGTGCACCAGCGGCTGCATTTACCGCGGCGAATAAGCACCACACATCTCCCCGCCCCTGTGGGAGCGAGCCTGCTCGCGAAAGCGTCGTTCCAGTCAATTTATTCGGTGACTGACACTCCGTATTCGCGAGCAGGCTCGCTCCCACATTGGGCTCCTGGTGCATTAAGTGCACTGCTTTCGCGCTGAAAACCCCAGTCGCGTCTCCACATTCGGTCACTTGCGTCGCTTGGCACGACCGCTGCAACCCTTCTGCGTCTTCCCCTTCCAGCAAGGACTGCCTCATGACGCAGAACGCCTCCGGCAACGATTACCCGCTCAGTGAAGTGCCCATGCACGCGCGCAAAGGCCTGGCCTCGACGGCGATGGTGTTACTGGGCTTCACGTTTTTCACCGCGACCATGTTTGCCGGCGGCAAGCTGGGGGTCGCGTTCGGTTTCGCCGAGATGATGGCGGTGATCATTGTCGGCAACTTGCTCCTGGGCCTGTACGCCGCAGGGCTGGGTTACATCGCCTTCAAGAGCGGCCTCAATTCGGTGCTGATGGGCCGCTTCTGTTTTGGCGAAGTTGGCAGCAAGCTCAGCGACCTGATCCTCGGCTTCACCCAGATCGGCTGGTACGCCTGGGGCACGGCGACGGCAGCGGTGGTGATCGGCAAGTATTTCAATCTCGATGAAACCACCGTGCTGGTCCTGATGGTGCTGTTCGGTCTGGGCTTCTGCGCTACGGCGTACATCGGTTATCGCGGACTGGAGATTCTCTCGTACATCGCGGTGCCGGCGATGATGTTGCTGCTGATGCTGTCGATGTGGGCAGCGACGGTGAAAGTCGGCGGCTTCGAAGGCTTGCTCAGCGTGGTGCCGAGCGGTTCGCTGGACTGGTCGACAGCGATCACCCTGGTCTTCGGCACCTTCGTCAGCGGCGCGACCCAAGCCACCAACTGGACGCGATTTTCGCGCTCGGCAAAAGTGGCAGTGCTGGCCAGCCTGATCGGTTTTTTCATCGGCAACGGCCTGATGGTGCTGATCGGCGCATATGGCGCGATCGTCTATCAACAGCCGGATGTGGTTGAAGTGCTGCTGTTGCAAGGTTTCGCCATGGCCGCGATGGCCATGCTGTTGTTGAACATCTGGAGTACTCAGGACAACACCATCTACAACTTCGCCGTGGCCGGCTGCAACCTGCTGCGTACCGGCCGGCGCAAGACTGTGACCCTGGGCGGCGCGGTGATCGGTACCCTGCTCGCCCTGCTGGGCATGTACGACATGCTGGTGCCGTACCTCATCTTGCTCGGCACGGTGATTCCGCCGATTGGCGGAGTGATCATGGCTGACTTTTTCTACCGCTGGCGCGGGCACTATCCGCGTCTGGCCGACGCACGGTTGCCGGCGTTCAACTGGCCGGGGCTCGGGGCCTACGGGGTGGGCACCGTCGCTGCGTTCAGTTCGCCCTGGGTCGCGCCGCTGGTAGGCATTGCCGCTGCCGCGCTAACGTATGTCATCGTCACCGGTGTGCTGGGCGCCCGTCGCGTCAGCGCACCACTACAAGACCTATAAAAAGGATTCGCCTGATGCACATCATCAACGCCCGCCTGCGCAACCAGGAAGGCCTGCACGAGTTGCACCTTGAAGACGGCCTGATCCACAGCATCGCCCGTCAGACCGAAGCGCCGACCCTCGGCCCGGATGACCTCGATGCCGGCGGCAATCTGGTGGTGCCGCCCTTCGTCGAGCCGCACATCCACCTCGACGCCACCCTCACCGCCGGCGAGCCGCGCTGGAACATGAGCGGTACGTTGTTCGAGGGCATCGAATGCTGGGGCGAGCGCAAAGTCACCATCACCGAAGAAGACACCAAGACCCGTGCCAAGAAGACCATTCAGGCCCTGGCCGCCCACGGTATTCAGCACGTGCGCACCCACGTTGACGTCACCGACCCGCAACTCACCGCGCTCAAAGCCATGCTCGAAGTGCGCGAGGAAAGCCGTCACCTGATCGATCTGCAAATCGTCGCGTTCCCGCAGGAAGGCATCGAGTCGTTCCGCAACGGTCGCGAGCTGATGGAAGAAGCGATCCGCATGGGCGCTGACGTGGTCGGCGGCATTCCGCATTTCGAATACACCCGCGATCAGGGCGTCAGCTCGGTGAAGTTCCTCATGGACCTGGCCGAGCGTACCGGCTGCCTGGTCGACGTGCACTGCGACGAGACTGACGATCCGCATTCACGCTTCCTTGAAGTGCTTGCCGAAGAAGCACGCAGCCGCGACATGGGCGCCCGCGTCACCGCCAGCCACACCACGGCGATGGGCTCTTATGACAACGCCTACTGCGCCAAACTGTTCCGCCTGCTCGGCCATTCCGGGATCAGTTTTGTCTCCTGCCCGACCGAAAGCATTCACCTGCAAGGGCGCTTCGACAACTTCCCCAAACGCCGGGGCGTGACCCGCGTCAATGAACTGCTAGAAGCCGGCATGAATGTGTGTTTCGGCCAGGATTCGATCGTCGACCCGTGGTATCCGCTGGGCAACGGCAACATCCTGCGCGTGCTTGAAGCCGGTCTGCACATCTGCCACATGCTCGGTTATCGCAACCTGCAAAGCGCGCTGGATCTGGTCACCGACAACAGCGCCAAAGCCATGCACCTGGGCGAGCGTTACGGACTGGAACAGGGCCGCCCGGCGAACCTGCTGATTCTTTCGGCGGACAGCGACTACGAAGTGATCCGCAGCCAGGGCCTGCCGCTGTATTCGATTCGCGGCGGCAAGGTGTTGATGAAGCGGCAGATGCCGGTGGTGGAGTTTGCGTGACCAGTACACTGCCGAACGCTAATGACTCTTGGAAATTTTATCGCTAACCAGTCTAAAGGACTGTCAACTCTGACAGGCGACAAACGCGTCCATGCTACGCAAAGTGAAGTCCATAAATCAGTCGATCCCAGGTGCGATCATGAAATGGACCTCACTGCCCAGCCTGATGCTTTTTCTGTTCCTGAATATTTGCGACGCGGCAGAGGCAACCGTCGCTGTGCGCAATGGCAGCGGCGAAGAAGTTCTTCTGCAAGGCTTTCACTGGAACTCCAGCCGCACCCCGGAGAAGTGGTATGCCGCACTGGACCGCATGGCCTCAACTATCGGCAACGATGGATTCACACTGATATGGATGCCTCCTCCCTGGGTGGATGAGTCCCGTTGGCAAAGCGCCACGGCCAGCGGCGGCGGTGAAGGTTATTTCTGGCAGGACTTTAATAAGTCCAGCCGCTATGGGACTGCCGAACAACTCAAGCAAACAGCCTCGGCCTTGAACAATGCGGGCGTCAAAGTCGTATACGACGTGGTGCCCAATCACATGAGTGAAAAGGGCGTGGTAACGATGTTCCCCCGAGGACGCAACGAATGGCGTCACGACTGCGCCCGGTGTGACGAAGGCGACCCGTTCATGGACGGCACGGCCGATCTGAATACGGGCAACGCCGAAGTGTTCGAAACCTTCAAAAAAGAATTCACCAATCTGCGCGACCAGTTTGGTGCTCAGGGTTTGCGTTTTGATTTTGTCAGAGGGTATGCACCGGAGACTGTCGACCGCTGGATGAAAGACTTTGGCGACCGGCAGTTCTGTGTCGGGGAAATGTGGAAAGGCCCAAACGAATACCCGCAAGGGGACTGGCGGCGCAGTGCCAGTTGGCAGGATGCACTGAAAGACTGGTCAGATCGTTCGCACTGCACGGTGTTCGACTTCGCCCTCAAGGAGCGCATGCAGAACGGCACGCTGGCGCAGTGGCGCGATGGCCTTAACGGCAACCCGGATCCTTCCTGGCGTCAGGTCGCGGTGACCTTTGTCGACAATCACGATACCGGCTACTCCCCGGGCGACTTCGCCGGTCAACACCATTGGCCGCTAGCCGAAGAACGACGCAACCAGGCCTATGCCTATATTCTGAGCAGTCCCGGAACGCCCACCGTTTATTGGCCAGACATGTATGACTGGAACCGTGGCCCACTGATTCGACAACTGATCAAGCTGCGCAAAAACGCCGGGGTCCGCGCCGACTCCCCCATTCGGTTTCACACGCGATATTCCGGACTGGTGGCGACGATCTCCGGCAGCCGTAAGAGCGTAGTGATTGCCCTTGGCTCGGATCTGGAACGCCTGCCAACGGAACTTGAAAAACCTGCTCTGGAATGGGACGCCGGCGCTATCAGGATCTGGAGCGTTGCCGCCCACGCTGCCCCTGTCAGCCTGCGCCTCAATTGCGACAATGCCCATCCGCAGCGCGACGAAAGCGTTTATGCCGTGGGCTCGACGCTTGAGCTTGGCGCATGGGACCCACGCCATGCGCTTGCCTTGAGCGCGTCGGACGGTCGCTGGAGCGCGAGCATTGAAATACCGGCACGGCAGGCTATTGAATGGAAATGCATTGTACGAAGTAGCGATCCCTCTGGCGTCGTTTACTGGCAGGCGAATCCGAACACCTCAGTGACCACTGGCACGGTGAGCGAAACCACTGGACGCTTCTAGATATGATCAACGGTCAGAAAGGGATACGGCCACGCCAAACAGGTGCACAGTCACGCCGAGTTCGCTGCGCTGTTGCAGCAGAATCGGCGCGGTACCACCGGGCATGACCACCCGCACTTCCCCCGCTTCAACCCAACCCACCCGCCATGCTGCACACGCCACCGCACTGGCGCTGGTGCCGGATGACGCTGTCGGCCCTTCGCCACGTTCAAACACCCGAGCGAGAATCGTCTGCGGCGACGCCAGCGCGGCCCATTGCAGATTGACGCCCGCCGGGCAGGGATTGCCGGCACCGGTGGGCATGGCGTAGGCAATAGCGGTCAGCCGTTGGTTAAGGGGTGATTCACGCATCTGCTCGTTGCTCGGCAAAGCAGCCGCATCGCTGAGCAGCGTTACGCAGTGAGGATTGCCGATGCGGACGAATTGACTGTGCGTCCAGTCGGGATTGAGTTGCGCCAAGGGCTGGACATGGCTGACGTCGCGATTATTGATTTGAACGCTCTCGACTGCCTGCGCCCCAACGGCTTGCGGGCCGAATCCGGGCTGGCCGAGGTCGAGCCAGAAACCGCGCACGCCTTCGACTTCGGCCGGTGTCACCGCGGTTCCCAGCGCTTCGCCCTTGTCATGATGAACGCGCAACACTGCACCCTGCTCCGGCAGCAAGCCTTGCTCGGTCAATGCCTGAGAAAAAATCGTCAGGCCGTTACCGCTGCGCTCGGCGAGACTGCCGTCGGTGTTGACGATCAGCACATCGAACGGCGCAGATGCCTGAAACGGGCCGATCAGCAGGCCGTCGCTGCGGTGGGATTTGCTGTTGGCCGGACGCTGGCCGTCGGGCCAATCGCAGCACCGGGCGATGGCGGCTTCGCTCCATTGCTGTCGAGACGTGGCGCACTCGGCGGCGCTGGCGGGCAAGGCAATTCCGGATTCGCGCAAGGCTTGGGGCGAAACCACTCCGTAGATATTGCCGCGTGCGTCGTAGAACCTCGTCATTGCCCTGCCCTTTTTCGCCGTCTGGATAAACGCCACTCTAACGATTAACACGGTCCCTGTGGGAGCGAGCCTGCTCGCGAAAGCGGTGTGCCAGTCGACACGGCGTTATCTGACCCACCGCATTCGCGAGCAGGCTCGCTCCCACAGGTCATGCTGTGCAAGGATGTCCACCGCGCCAACCCGACACTCGCGATCGAACCTCAACGCCGTCAGAATGTCACTCGGGATGCAGTTGTTTTTTTGCCAAGGATCGATATGACCAGCCTCAACCCCCAAGACACGTTCGTCCCCGGACGCCTGCAACAGATGTCCACGCGCGTTGCCTTTTTCATTGCCGGCCTCGGCATCGCCGCCTGGGCGCCGCTGGTGCCGTACGCAAAGGCGCGGGCCGGGCTGGATGAGGGCACGCTGGGGTTATTGCTGCTGTGCCTGGGCGTCGGCTCGATTCTGGCGATGCCGCTGGCGGGGATCCTCGCCACGCGTTTTGGTTGCCGACGTGTGGCCACCGGCGGCACCTTGCTGATCTGCGCGGCGCTGCCGTTGCTGGCGACGGTGTCATCGATCCCGGCGCTGATCGCCACGCTGTTCATGTTCGGTGCCGGCCTCGGCACGGTGGATTCGACGGTAAACCTGCAAGCCGTGATCGTCGAACGCGCCAGCGGCAAGCACATGATGTCGGGGTTTCACGGCCTGTTCAGCCTCGGCGGCATTGTCGGTGCGGCGGGCGTCAGCGCCCTGCTCGGCCTCGGGCTGACACCGCTGGCAGCGATGCTGGTCGTCGTCGTGTTGTTGATCGGCGCCTTGCTCAAATGCGTGCCGCACATGTTGCCCTACGGCAGCGAAAGCTCCGGCCCGGCGTTCGCCATTCCCCATGGCATCGTGCTGTTTATCGGCGGCATGTGCTTCATCGTGTTCCTCACCGAAGGCGCGGCGCTGGACTGGAGCGCAGTGTTCCTCGCTCAGGAACGCGGGATCGACACGGCTTATGCGGGAATGGGTTACGCAGCGTTTGCCCTGACCATGACCGTGGGCCGTCTGCTGGGTGATCGCATCGTGCGCAAGCTGGGGGCCACGCGGATCATTCTGTTCGGCGGTCTGTTGGCGGCGGCGGGGTTGTTTCTCGCCACCTTCGCGCCGAGCTGGCAAGCGGCACTGCTCGGTTATGCGCTGGTCGGCGCCGGTTGCTCGAACATCGTGCCGGTGCTGTACACGGCGGTGGGCAAGCAGACGGTGATGCCGGAGAGCATCGCGGTACCGGCGATTACCACGCTGGGTTATGCCGGGATTCTCGCCGGGCCGGCGGTGATCGGTTTTGTCGCCCATGCCAGCAGCCTGAGTTTTGCCTTTGGATTGATGGCAGTGTTGCTGGTGGCTGTGGCGATCGGCGGCAAAGTCCTCAAAGTCTAAAAGCTTCGCGAGCAGGACGTAGCCAGATCGTTCCCCACGCTCTGCGTGGGAATGCCTCAACGGACGCTCCGCGTTCGGCTTTGCAAGGGACGCGGAGCGTCCCGGGCTGCATTCCCACGCAGAGCGTGGGAACGATCAAGCCTTAGAAGCCTACGCTGGCCTGCACGAAGAACGTGCGCGGTGCGCCGACATACATCCCCGAGTTGTTGTCGCTGGAGCGGGTGAAGTATTGCTTGTCGAAGACGTTCTTCACCCCGGCACCGAGCTTGAGGTTCGACACCTGCGGACCAAAGTCATAGCCGCCGCGCACGTTCCAGGTCACGTAACCCGGGATGTCGCCGTACTGCCCGTCCGCCGTGCCTTCAGTGATGTAGTTGCCATTGAAGCTGCCATCCGCATTCACACCGGTGCCCGGCGAACGCTGTTTCGATTGGGCGAAGCCATCGATGTTGTACGTCCAGCGGTTGATTTCGTAACGCAATCCGACCGTCGCAACCTGCCGCGAATAGAACGGCAGATCGCGGCCCTTGAAGCCGGGGATCTCGCCTTCATAGGTGGCGCGCGTGTAGGTGAAACCGGCGTTGGCGGTCAAACCATCGAGGCGCGGATCGAGGGCGGCCATGTCGTAGTGCGCCGAGGCTTCGATGCCCTGGTGCTTGGTCGCGCCGAGGTTGGTCCAGCCGACGTCGTTGCTGATGTATTGCAGTTCGTCATCGAAGTCGATGTAGAACAGCGTCACCTCGCCGCCCCAGACATCATCGTTGTAGCGCGTGCCGATCTCGTAGGTCTTGGCCTTTTCCGGCTCCAGACCGTTGGCGGTGCTGTCACCCGAACCGCCCTGGCCGAGCTGGAAATATTGCAGGCTGCCGAACGAGGTTTCGTAATTGGCGAACAGCTTCCAGGCATCGGACAGGTGATACATCACGCTCAGCGCCGGCAGCGGCTCATTGCTTTCGATGCTGCGGTTTTTCTCCGGGACCGGCCGGCCAGCGGTGTCGAGCACGGCGCGGTCGTGCCAATCGGTGCTGATGTGTTCGAAGCGAATGCCCGGGGTGATGGTCCAGTTGCCGACGTCGATCTTGTTGTCGACATACACCGAATTGGCCTCGGTGCCGCCGGTGCGATCCTGGAACACATGGCCGTCGGAGGTCGGCGTGACCACCGGCTGATTGTTGACCAGCGCCAGACGACTCGACTCTTCGTGCATGGCCTCTTTCAGATAGCGATAACCGACGCTGACTTCCTGGGTGGTCGGACCGACATCGAACACCCGCGACACGCGCGGCTCGATGCCCAGGGTGTAATAGGAACGCGGGTATGAGCTGAGGGTGCGCTGATCGCGCGCGGCGATGGTACTGCCGCGAAAGCTGTCGGTGT
Organism: Pseudomonas sp. Marseille-Q5117; assembly: GCF_946901175.1. Classification (NCBI taxonomy): domain Bacteria; kingdom Pseudomonadati; phylum Pseudomonadota; class Gammaproteobacteria; order Pseudomonadales; family Pseudomonadaceae; genus Pseudomonas; species Pseudomonas sp. Marseille-Q5117. The sequence goes on from NZ_CAMPPP010000001.1 coordinate 192,323, forward strand.
AATAGGCGAGAATTTCTGCCTGAGTGCGCTCGTCGATCTGGCGGATCCACTTGAACGACACGTCTTTGCGCCGGCCTGTGAACTGGTCGTAGTCACGCACCGATTCGTACGGTTTGTCGTCGTACTGACGCTGGGTCAGGCCGCCGGGCATCTCGGCACTGGCGTCGTAATAGTGAAAATTGAGACTGAAATCGTCCTGGTCGGTCGGCGCCCAGTGCGTCTTGAGCAGCACGTCGTCGATGTCGTTGCCGTTGTTGCGCTCGCGATAACCGTGACCGTTGACGCCGGAGTACAGCAGCGCGACGCCCATGCCGTTGTCGGCGGTGCCACCAAGAAACGCGGTGTCGATGTGTTTCCAGCCGCCGTACTGCGTGGTTTCCAGGGTGGTGCCGATTTCGCCGGTGGTTTTCTCCGGGATCGCGCGGGTCACGAAGTTGATCACGCCGCCGACGTTCTGCGGCCCGTAACGCACGGAACCGGCGCCACGCACGACGTCGATGCTGTCGAGGTTGCCCGAGGAGATCGGCGCCATCGACAACTGCGGCTGGCCGTATGGCGCGAACGCCGCTGGCACGCCGTCGATCAGTACGGTCGAGCGTGGCGACAGGCGCGAAGTCAGACCGCGTACGCCGACGTTGAGGGAAATATCACTGCCGCCGGTGCCATTGGAGTCCTGCACCTGCACGCCGGGCACGCGTTTGAGCACGTCGCTGACGTTCATCGCGCCCTGCTCGACCATCGCTTCGCGGCGAATCACCGTGCGTGCGCCGGGGTGGTTCTGCACCACCGCCGCGTCGGCGTCACCGAGCCAGTCGCCGACCACTTTGATGTCGGTCACGCCGAGCTCCAGCGGGCCGTTGCTGGCTGCGGAGGTAGCGGCTGGGGCGAGCGTCACCGAGCCTTCATTGATCTGATAATCGAGACCGCTGCCCTGCAATAGCTGCCGCAAAGCCTGCTCTGGCGAAAGGTCGCCGTCGACCGCTGACGCCTGTTTGCCGGCCACCAGTTCGGGGCTGAAAAACACCTGCAGCGAGGTTTGCTGGCCCAGCTCGCTCAAGGCCTGGCCCAGCGGTTGCGCGCGGATATGAATGGCTTCAGCGGCAAACGCCAACGGCATCGCGGCGCTGACCGCCAGCGCGAGAGCCAATGGCAACCAAGGGGATTTTTTATTGTGGTGGGTGGTGATGTTCACGTCGTACGGAGTCCTGTGGATCGCAAGAGTGTGCGGCTGTTAATGCAAACCAGTTGCAGTTGAACAGGAAGACGATGAACGGGGAAAAAACCTGAATGCTATCTGGAAATTATTTCCTGACTGCCATCGGCGAGGGTGCGCACCGTCACCGGCAGGATGCTCGGCAAGGCTTTGAGCAAGGCGTCGGTGTCGTCGGATTTGAACACGCTGGTCAGGCGCAGGCTGGCCACGTTCGGCTGGGATACGGTCAGCGGTTTGTCGCGATAGCGCGATACTTCCGCCGCTACTTCGCCGAGGCTGGCGTTGTTGAACACCAGCTTGCCGTTGCGCCATGCGGTCAGTTCCGCCGGGTTGACCGCGTAGGCCGGCAGGACTTTGCCTTGGGCATCGACCGCGGTGCCGAGGCCTGCGGTGAGGTTGATGAATTGGTTGTCCGGGGCAGCACTTCCCTGCACCTTCACCGCGCCCTGTTCCACCACCACGCGGGTTTGCGTGGCATCGCGGCGCACATCGAAACGCGTACCGGTGACTGTGACCTTGCCGCTGCCGGCTTCGACAATAAACGGACGCGAGGCGTCGTGTTCAACACTGAACATCGCCTCGCCCGCGCTCAATTCGATCAGCCGTCGATCCTTCTCATAACGCACCTGCAAGCGGCTGCGACTGTTCATGTCGATCACCGAGCCATCGGGTAACGCCACATGTTTGCGCTCGCCCAGCTCGGTGGCGAATTCGGCGCGGTAACCGCCCGGCTGATTCAAACCACTGAACAGGCCAAGTCCCAGCGCCACGGCGAGGACACTCGCGGCGACGGCATAATGCAACAACGGCCGGCGTTCGCGGCGAGGTGGCGGCGTTTCGGCAAGCGCCATGAGGCGAGAAGTCGGCAACAGATCAGCCGCGGTCCACATGCCTTGCAGCAACTGGAATTCCTCACGGTGCTGCGGATGCTCGTTCAACCAGGCGTCGAAGCGCTGCCGTTGCTCGACGCTGACATCCGGCTCCTGCAGACGCACGAACCAGGCCGCCGCTTCGTCACGCACCGCCGTTTGTCCACAGGCGCAATCACCCGTTTCCATCATGGAATGTCCTGTCCGGCTGAAAATGAAAAGATCCAAGCGCTCATGATTGCAAGCCATCCAGCCGCTCACGCAGATGCCGCAGGGTGCGGATCATATACTTTTCGACCATGTTCTTGGACAGCCCCAGGCGTTCGGCGATTTCTGCCTGCGTCAGGCCTTCGATCTTCTGCCATACAAATATCTTGCGGCAGTTGAGCGGCAGCTCGGTGAGCGCGCGTTCGATGGAGTCGGCCAACTGGATCGCGTGCATGTAATGCTCCGGATCGCCCGCTGACGACGCAGTGTCCTCGAACGCCTCCGACTCCAGAGCGCCCCGCCGGTCCTCCCGCCGATAACCATCGACCGCGATATTGCGCGCGGTCTGATGCAGATACGCACGCGGCTGCTGCACCGCCGCCGAATCTGCCTCGAGCACCCGCACAAAGGTGTCGTGCGCCAGATCCTCGGCGTGCGCGCGATTGCGCAGGCGCCGAGTCCAGGTGCCGATCAACTCTTCGTAGTGCTCGAAAAAGCCGGATCTGCGGGAGCGCATGGGGGATGGGCGGCGTGGTGAGAAAGGGGCGTGAATAGTAATGCTTCGTATTAATACAAAGCAATGCACGCTGTGATGGTGTTTTTAATGCGCAAGGTGCAACCACCGACGACGCCGAGCTCCGATGGGCATTGAGCAGGTCCCTGTGGGAGCGAGCCTGCTCGCGAATGCGGTATGTCAGCAACGATGATGGTGACTGACACGTCGCCTTCGCGAACAGGCTCGCTCCCACAAGGTAAAAGCGTGAATGCCTCAGGCCTGCGGCAGTTTGCGGAAGCCCACCGCCAGGCGATTCCAGCCGTTGATGGTGTTGATCGCCACCGTCAGGTCAACCAGCTCCTTCGGCGAAAACTGCGCAGCGACTGCTTCATAGTCTTCGTCCGGCGCGTGGGTCAGGCTCAGTTGCGTCAGCGACTCGGTCCACAGCAGCGCGGCACGCTCACGCTCGCTGAAGAATGGCGCTTCCCGCCATGCCGTCACGGCGAACAGGCGGCGTGGGGTTTCGCCGTCCTTGATGGCGTCGGCGGTGTGCATATCGATGCAGAATGCGCAGCCGTTGATTTGCGAAGAGCGCAGCTTGACCAGTTCGAGCAGGCTCTTTTCCAGCGACAGTTTCGAGACGGCATTTTCCAGCGCCATCATCGCTTTCATGGCATCTGGGGAAGCGGTGTAGAAATCGGCACGAGGTTGCATGGTGGGCTCCGGGGTAGCGATTGAATGTGTGGCTACGTTAGTCCCCGGGGGTGGTTCGGCAAATAGCCAATATTGCAGAAGAACGGTAGGCCACTTGGCGCGGCGACTGACCGCTCGTCACTCGACGGGCACCAAGGTTTCAGTGCGCAAGACCAATATCAGGTAATCCCCTTTATCAGGAGACGTACCATGATGACGCGCAAATTCACTTCGTTATTGTTGGCCGGCCTGCTCGCCACGGCGTCCGCCGCCAGCTTCGCGGCCAATGACAGCACCGATGCGACGGGCACCAAGTCCGGCGGCGCCAGCAGCTCGACCATGCCGCCGGACAACACCCCGGGCGCGCCTTCGGGCGGCAACAGTTCGGGAACCTCTGGCGGCGGCACGGGCAGCGGCGCAGGAAGTGGCACGGGCACCAATGGCGGCGCCAGCGGTTCGGGTTCCGGCGCGGGTGGCGGCACCGGTTCGGCCGGCGGCGGCACGGGTGGCGCGGGCGGTGGCACGGGCGGCTGAACGAACAAGAGCCATCCCGGATAGTCTTGAGTCCATCACGAAACAATGTGGGAGCGAGCCTGCTCGCGAAAGCGGTGTATCAGTCAACAAATATGGCGACTGACATGCCCTCTTCGCGAGCAGGCTCGCTCCCACTTCTGATTCATGTCGATTGAAAGAATCAGCGATCCGAACGCATCAGCTCGGCAAAAGCCTCTTCAGCTGCAAACACCGCCGCGCGATTGCGCCCGGCATTTTTCGCCTGATACAACGCCGCGTCCGCGCGCTGGATAAACACCTGCGGGCTGTCGTTGCCGTGCGGAATAAACGCATAACAGCCCAGGCTCACGGTGAGATAACCGGTCGGCGAGCCGCTGTGGATGATGTGCTTGTCGATGACGCTGCGGCGAATTTGCCCGGCTATCGCCAGCGCGCCGTTGATGTCCGTGTCCGGCAACAGCACGGCAAATTCTTCGCCGCCATAACGCACCGCCAGATCCGACTTGCGCTGGCAGCAGGTTTTCACCACTTGCGCCACCTGCGCCAGGCATTGATCGCCGGCGACATGGCCGTAAGCATCGTTGTAGCGCTTGAAGAAATCGATATCGAGCATGATCAGGCTGACCGGACTGACCTGCCGCGCGCCACGGGCAAACTCAATGTCCAGCGAGCGCTCGAACAAGCGCCGATTGGCCAACCCGGTAAGGCTGTCGTGGGTGGCGATCTGCTCCAGCGCCCGTTGCGCCTTGCGCAGGTTATTCTCGATACGCTCGCCGTCGCGCACCTGATGAATGAACACCCAGCCGAACAGGCCAACCCCGAGAATCACCAGCGCGACAATTACGCTGGACTGGAACGCACGCTCGTACCAGCCCTTGAGAATCGTATCGCGCGAGGTCGCCGCCGCCACCACCAACGGATACGCCGACAAACGTCGATAACCGTACAAACGGATCACGCCATCGACCACTGAATGGATCATCGCCGTGCCCGCAGCCGCCTCCGGCAGCAACGTCTGATAGATCCGCCCCTGCGCCAGCGAAGTGCCGATCAGCTTTTCATCAAACGGTCGGCGGGCGAGCAAGGTGCCGTCGCTCAGACCAAGAAACATGATGCCTTGATCATCGAGGCTGAAGCTTTCGAAGAAGCGGTCGAAGTACGACATCTTGATCCCGGCTAGCAGCACGCCCTGAAAATTGCCGGCGTGATCATTGATGCGTTTGGAAATCGGGATGATCCACTCGCCGTTCTCGCGACTGCGAATCGCCGGGCCGATGTGCGCCAGCGTCGAAGCGTTCTGCTGGTGGAATTTGAAGTACTCGCGGTCAGCCACGCCGTTGCCACGGGGCAGATCGGCGAACGAGGTAATCACCCACTGACCCTGCGTGTCGAAGAGAAACATGCCGTGCAACTGATCGAGTTGCTGCACCCGACGGGCGAGGGTTCTCTGCAAGCGTGGTTTCTGCGCGGCGCCGTAACCATCCTCCTGAATCCAGTCGACCAGGCTGGTCATCACCAGATCGGCGGCCAGAAACGTATCCTCTGCCTGCTGCGCCATGGCCCGGGTCAAGTTGCTCGACGCCACTTTCGCCACCGCCAGATCCTGGCGCCGCGACTGCTCCAGTTGCAGGTACAGCAAACCGGACAGGCACAGCCCCACCGCAACGATAAACAGCAGCGCCGCTTTGCGCAGCGGCAGGCGTTTAAGGGTGCCTCCGGGGGCCTGATGCGGATCGTGAATGGGGATAGGCAAAAGCAAGTCCTGGGCAGGTACGACTAGGGCGTGAGCCCGAAACCCTTATTTTTGTGAGCGTAGTTCATGGACAGTATCGAGGCAATTGAAGGCACCTACGGTATTGCAGTCAGCTCCATCACCCCACGAGAACGTTAGCGACCTGTATCTCCGCAACTTGACCTGTTAAAGTCAAAAACTTTCAAAAAGCAATGGCTACAGGCCACCATGCAGCTCTTACCGCTGACCTCAAGGACTGAACGTGAACCGCTTTCTTGAACAACTTGATGACACGCCGCCATTCGATTTCAGCAACTATTTGGCTTACGGCAAGATCGATGACATTGAGGCTATTCCCGGCGAACCCTCTTTCGCCATGGCGTGGTTCAACTTGATCGCCATAAATTCACTATACAAATGTGGATTGCAGCGCAAACATCACGTTCAAGTTCACCGCGAACTTGCGAGTTTCGATGAGAATCCATACGAAGAAGCGGTGATTTTCCGCATAGAAATAAAACTCCATGTTTCTCGGGAGTACTCATCGCTAGACGAGTTTCTGCTGAGTCATCAGGACAAGTGGTACATATTCAAAGTCCGCGATCCCGGCAAACAAAACGGGAACTCGAGGCTCTACACCAACCTCTTTACTACGTCGATTCCGAGTCAGGTTCGTTTCGACCCGGTGGACCCGGACCACCAGAAAATGCTTAACCGGGAGTTTTCTCTCGACACCGCCGAAAAGATCAACATGGTCGAGTTACAGCATCTGATCGCCCAATCGACCCCAGGCCCACAATTTCTGGCTGCATATGACGTTGGCCAGGGCAACTCCAACGCCTTGATCAGTGACTCCGGGGGGGCTTGTCCAGACATCTACTTTGATGTTGGTGCCGCTGTCGGCCCCAACAAAAGTTCAAAACCGGGTCTGATTGATTTCTGCTTTAGCAAACAACCGCTCATCATCATGTCTCATTGGGATCATGATCACTGGGCAGGTGCTTGTCCGAAGGAAAACAAGGACAGCGACGCGCTGAAGATGAACTGGATTGTGACCAATCAAATCCTTGACCCCATCCACAAGACCTTTGCTATGGAGGTAATCAATAAAAAAGGCCGCATCAGAGTTCTCGACATGCCAGTGGGAGATATTGGTCAGGCTGTTTTGAACAATAAGATGTCCATCCGATTCACTCTGGGCAATGGACGCACGCGCAACGATTCCGGGATTGTTCTTTCCATCGAGAACAATGACCCGGACTTCCCGGCCTGCTGGCTCTTGACCGGCGACTGCGACTACAAATACTTCCTCGACAAATTAAAACCACCACCCGCCGTGGCAGTCATAGCACCGCACCATGGCGCTAATTTAAAAGCTACCGGCACTGTACCGATACCTGTGCAAAGTGGTTACCGGCGTCTGGTTTATTCATTTGGCAGGGGTAACAAATACAGGCATCCAACTCCCAAGTCAGTAGAACGGCATAAGAATGCGGGCTGGGATGTCGGAACCTGGTCGACCGCCCCTGGTGGCTGTGTGAAGACAGCCGATATCTGTGCAACCGCCGATAATGCCGTTACCGGATCATATCGAGGAGGCGTGCTAATCGGTTGGGAGGCTCTGACATCGCCTTTGCCAAACTGCCTCGGATGCAGCTGTAACACCACGCTGGTCAACCACTGAGTTATCAAGCCGCATAAAAAACAGGCGTCCCGTCGGACGCCTGTTTTCTTATCACCGCGACGGCGGAACTCGAATATCCCCCGCCCGGCACTGAGTCTTCACACCCTTGCCGCACGCGCCAAACTGCAAATCCTTGCCCATGCACACGCGCACTTCCGCCAGTTCCGGGCCACTGCAAATGACGGCGATGCCATCGGCCGGGATCCCCGGGTTGGCCTTGCGGAACAGGTCAGCAATTTCCTGGGCTTCGAAGTAATAGGAGGAGCTGAAGGGTTGCAGCTCATCGGGGACTTTCACCGCCGCCACCGCTTTGTCCGCTTCATCCAGATAACCCATCGCGCCGAGGCCGCTGCAGGTGCCGTGCTTGGACCATTCGTGGTCGAGCAGTTTCTTGGTCGGGAACAGCGTCAGACCTTTGCTGGTTTGCGCCGCGTTCAACGTGGTCAGCGGCGGGCAGGATTCCGGCCAGCCGCCCTTGGCGTATTGCGGCCACAGGCCGTGCAGCACGAAGCCGTAGCCCTTGCCCGTGCACTGCGAGTCATCTTTATGCGTCAGGCAAAAGGTCGGCGACCAGGACAGCGTCAGCAGGTAGTAATCGAACACTCCCGCCACCGATTCCGCCTGGGCTTTGCTTGACTGTGATTGCCGCGCCGAACTCAAGCCGATGCTACCGGCCATCAGCGCAATCACCGCCAAAATTGTAAACAGCTTTTTCATGTACCCACTCCTTGGGACGCCTGCGTCCATGGTTTTCGATCCTGACCGACTTGGCCAGCGCTGATTTCGACACGCTTGTGTTGCAGGCGCATGATGCAAGGCAACGTCGTACACCGTTGAAAGGTCTACGATTAACAGGCAGACATCAAACCAAGGGATCCGAAATGAGTAAAGCAGACGAACTCGCCGCCAAACTCAAGCAAACCCGGCACACCCATGCCGATGCCGCGCTGGAGATCGATTGCTGGCCGGCGCAGGTGTACGACTTGTACCACCGCATCGAAGCGTGGCTGCAACCGGTGACTGAGGTTGGTTTGAAGATTCGGCGCAATCCCACGCACATCTGCGAAAGCTCCCCGGATGGCGAAAGCCACGATTACGCCATCGACCAACTGGTGATCGAAGCCAATGAGCGAAGCCTGACATTTGATCCCATTGCAAGGTTTACCGAGGATGGCGCCGGGCGGGTGCAGATCAACCCGTCAGCCACGGACACTTATCTGCTGCGTACAGTGGATGAGCATGGTGAGAGCCATTGGTGGATGCAGTCGATTGAAACCGGCCAGGAGCTGGATGCCATCGCCCTGACCGAAAACAATCTGCTGCAGGTGGTGCAGGAAGGATTGGGGCTTTAAATTCTTTCCATCACGATCAACTCAGAAAAACAGACCAATTGCATTGAATGGCCGGATTTCTAAAGAAATCTGGCCATTTGTCGTTACAGAACCACCAATCAAACCCGATGGAATCTTGATCGCATGGATGCTTCGCCCGCACCAACGTTTACGCAGTTCTTCAAACGCAATTTCAAACGTATTCTTGATTACTGGAGCCAGATCACCGTCACTCTGGGCTTTCTCGGCGCGGGGTTGGCAATCCTTGGGCTATACGTCTACACCCGGGCAATTGGTCGTACTGACCTTTTCCTGGCAGGCAGCGATGCCAAGTCAGCCCTTGCTATCTGGCTTTTACTGATCGTGCTGATCATGGTGGGCTACCTTGGCGTACTCTCCGCCAGTGCATGGTTCTACGGTATTACCGTATCGATGTTCGAAAAAGTGCCAAAAAGGCACAAACAGATCGCTACCTATTTGCTGCTTCCTTTGTGTTTTGGCTTTTGTACTTTCATTTTTCTACTTTTCAAGTTCTCGAACACATTCAGCGCCGGAATTTCGATGCTGTTTGTTTTTTCCATGACCCTGCTGGCCTATTTCGCACTTTTCCTGTTCAAACACTTTCGAAAGATTTTCAACAAAAACACCCGACGAATGGGAGGCTGGAAGAAAAACGGTTTCCGACTCTTGATCGGTGGCATGATCGGCTTAGCCGTTCTGTGTGCGTCACTCCCCACATTGCTGATCCTCGAGACCTACGTCGGCGATGATAATGCGCAGGCGGTAGTGGTTGTCGGGTTGTTTTCCCTCGGCACACTCATTTTCAGTCTCGTCCCGATTTTGATTTTTTATATCAGCAGAGGCCATGTCTTTGCGCGTATCGCTTATGGAATCGCAACAGCACTGGTTCTGTTCAGCGGGTTTCTTCTTTTATCGCCAGGTGCAATGCCAAGCATCACCTACGCAGCTGCTGGAAATCTGGCGATTCGTCAACCACCGGCGCGATTCATACTTGACGAAAACATCAGCCTGGACGATCTGGATAACAGACTGTGGCGAACCACACTCAATGAAAAACAAAAGATCGAAGTCACGGCGTTTCCCTTGTTCACCTTTGGCGACATCTTGCTGTTGTGCAGCAGAGACCTGCAGCGTTTGAACCTGTATGAATTGCCTCGCTACACACACTTTTGCATCGCCACACGTAACAGCAAGGTCACTCAGAAACCGTTGCGTCCAGGGCTTGCGCCGCTACTCAGCTGGCAGCAGCGTGCTGAACACATCGTTGGCTGGGATCACTTGCGCTCAGCCATTCTCAAACCGATTCACCTATCGCCACAGGTCCTCCAACTCCAACGCCGTATTGAGCAGTTGGCTGAACCTGTCAAAACTGTAATCCCCTACTCAGCCAACTGAATGCTGGCGCTGGTGGCGTTGCCCGGTACGTTGAGTCCGGGCGCGGGATGACACCCGAGAAGGCCTTTCACTACACTGGGCCACCTTCCTTCTCAGAAACCCGATCACAATGACAATGCCAAAAACGATGATCCTCTGCGGCCTGCTGACCGTGGCCGCCGTCGCCCACGCCGAGCCAAGCACTTCGCACCTCGACAGCATCCAGCAACAAGGCCAGTTGCGTGTCTGCACCACCGGCGACTACAAGCCCTACACCTTCAAGCGCAGCGATGGCGACTTCGAAGGCATCGACATCAGCATGGCCCGCTCCCTGGCCGACAGCCTCGGCGTCAAGGTGCAATGGGTGCAGACCACCTGGAAAACCCTGATGCCCGACATGCAGGCCGGCAAATGCGACATCGGCATGGGCGGCATCTCGGTCACCCTCGAACGGCAGAAAAAAGCCTACTTCAGCAACACCCTCGACACCGACGGCAAGATCCCGCTGGTGCGCTGCGCCGACCAGTCCAAATACCAGACCATCGACCAGATCAACCAGCCCAACGTGCGCCTGGTGGAACCTGCCGGCGGCACCAACGAAGCCTTCGTCCACGCCTTCCTGCCCAAGGCACAGCTGGCCCTGCACGACAACGTGACGATCTTCCAGCAACTGCTCGACAACAAAGCCGACGTGATGATCACCGACGCCTCGGAAGCGCTGTATCAGCAGAAACTCAAACCCGGTTTGTGCGCGGTGAATCCGCATCAATACATGCAATACGGCGAGAAGGCCTACCTGCTGCCGCGCGACGACATCAGCTGGAAACTGTATGTCGATCAGTGGCTGCATTTGAGCAAGGTCACTGGCAAGTATCAGCAGACGTTGAGTGAGTGGATTGCGGTGCCGGGGCAGTAACGGTTAATCGTCGTGCAGCGGTGACGGCGACTGTTCAGCTAGCCATTTAGCCTCGCGGTGACGGTTAACCGCTCCGTCACCGCGAGGTTCGCTTCAAGCCTTCACTTCAACTTTGTCCAACGCCTGATTCACTGCGATCTCTCCCAGCATCACTACCTGGGCGATGCCCAATAACGTCTTGCGCTGCGAGTTTTCCAGTAACGCGGCGAAGTCGTTGAGCATGATGCTGGCCGAACCCAGTGATTCACTGGCATTGGCCAACAGGGACTCACTGTCGTAAGCCGGGTTGGTGAGGAACATGCGCTCGGGCTGGTTGGTGGAGGCTTTGATGTGACTGGCGGGAGGCAGGTAGTAATCCAGCGCACGCTCGGCGGCGTCGTGGAGTTTTTTTGAATCTGGGGATTTGTAGGGGGGATGCGGGATTGGTGTCCGGCGGGTTGGGTGTGACTTTAAACATGGATGAAACCTCTAGCGCGATTACCAAAAGAAGCCATCACCCTCGCTACCAAACGAAGGGTGGCGGCCATACGCAGGTTGGTAGACCGGTCGCACTAGAACCCGGCGCCCACGAATGGACCCCACGCATGACCACCATGATATCGAGCGCTGAGAAGCGGCCTGAATCAGGTGACGCAATGCATCTAGACACGAAGCGGGCTACCAAACCCGACCACTGATTTCAGTGACCCAGGGACGATAAAACCCGCAGGCTAGACGCACAAGCCGGCGGATTCTGTCTTAGGTGTAGGGGGAGGCGCAAGACAACGTAGGCTTCGGATGACTTTCACTAGTCAGATTTAAACAAGCGCCTGCGCAACCGTTTAAAAATCCCGGGCCAAAGTTCAAATCGAAACTGATACAGTTCCACTTGGCAAAATCGTAGACAGGAAGTCAAACATGGCAAAGCCAGCAGCTCGTATTACCGATTCCACCAATTTCAATTACCATCGGCTTCACCTCACCAACTCGGACGCTCAGCGAACTCACGGATTGAACACTATGGCCGAACAGTTTACTACTGAAGCAAAAGCAGCGGAAATCAAACCAGGCGCGCCGACTGTCCCCACGATTATCACGGTCAACGATAGAGCTGCAACAAGGGAAGCGATTATCAGGCTTCTCCACAAAAACAATGCGAATTTGTGGAAAGATCCTCTTGGGGAGCACATAAAGCAAAAGGCGAAATGGTCGATGATTGGGACTATTCAATGATCGCCCTTCACCATGCCGGCCGGAGTATGGGTTGCGGTGCTGGGGCAGGACAAATGCGGGCAATCCAAAGTGAGCATCAAGCCAAGTTTGATGACATCGGCTATCACTATGGTATCGACTGCACGGGGAAAGTCTTTGAAGGACGTGACATACGATTCAAAGGCTCAAGCGTACATAACTACAACACTGGTGTAATTGGGATCGTTTTGCTGGAGAACCTGGCGACGGCCGAAGAAGGTGGAGACATGGTGGCTCTTGCCCGTCAGGCTCTTGAAACCTTCAATGGCAATATGGATCAGAAAATTTCTGCCATTCAGATTGACACCCTTCTGAGTTGATTCAGGCCCTGACCAGTGTTTTCAGGGTAACGACGTTAGGAGGACATCGTGAATTCCCCATGCAGGCCGGCGAAGGGAAGATTTGTCCAGGCAATATTGGCATGGAACTGGTAAAAAATCTTCGAATTAAAACCAAACTCTTGCGACCGCCCTCATCATGAAATCGCTTCTTATCATCAGCACAATTATCTGTGTCGTTATCCTTTACGTCGGCTTCTATGAAAAGATGGAGGACGCTTATCCAGAAAAATGTTCTTCATCAAGAAAAGCCCGACATTTCAAATGAAATTTGAAAATATTTTCGCGTACGAATCAGATGACAAAACTGTAGGTGAGTTAAGCGGTACGGAACGACAGTTGGTAATTCAGTACTGCAAATATCGGCTCGGGGTGACTACTGACCTGCATAACCAAGAGGAGCTTGAACTATGCAAGAAGAGATAGTTCCCACCTTCATCTCAGCATATACATCATAGGCGGAACGAGCTTCTGAACGAATACTCCATGCACCTGCCCAGCTTTTTACTGATCCATCCCCCCGCCGGGGTTAACATTAAAATGATCATGGAATTGGTACTGACAATACAGCTCAGAGATGGAAAAAGGTATCAAGCCACATGGATGCAAATAAAGTCGGACGCCGGTATGTACGGTGGATCCTTCTGCCGCTCATCGTCCTTTTTTTCTGGTACCTCTGCTCCCCGGTTGTAGCGGTGAATTTTTCCCCGAACAGTGAGGAAGAATTTCACTACGTTTGGAATACTCAGGAGAGGATTCATAGAGGCGATATCAAGCATGGTGGCTCAGCCGTTGAGTTCGGCTACCTATTCCCTGATGACGACTTTTTCATGATGTTTGATTGGTGGACTGATAAAGGTTTTCAGAGGTGCGTGGACATCAGCCCCAAATGGGGCCGAACCATTGACATCTATTTGGATGCAACAGGCAGGATCGATATTGCTAAAACCGGCCCGGACGTTATTGCTCGATTGAAACAATGCACTGGCGAACCTGACCCTTTCCGACCATGAGTTAGCCGTGAGCTCCCATGGAACAGCAAGTAGGCCACATCGATCGTCATAGATGGGGCGGCAGCGCCCCAATCTACTCCGAGAATGCCATTCAGTCTTTCCAGCGCAACCAGGACTGAACGTAAGTGCAGCCATTGATGCACTCGAATCCTGCGTTATCGCCCGCTTGATCGCCCGCTCATCCAGCTCTGATTCGCGCTCGTGTAGTTCGTTTCCGGGGCGCAAATCTCGCTCTCTTGGTAGACTTGCACTCCATTCCGCCGGATGTGGTGCTGCGCGGTGTAGCGCACAGCTCACATCCGCCAGTTTTCGAGTCCCGACAACTGCCACAAACGAAAGTGGTACGCATTGGCTTCGAATGGGTACATCGTACCAATCGGATGCTGAACACCCTTGAAAACGCCCAAAAGCACGTCGAAGAACACGTTGAGTAAAATGGTACAGAATCAGAGCTTTAGCCCAGTAAAATCAAGGCCTACGCTGTCTCGGCGGTTTAGTGTCGCCCCCATGATGGATTGGGCGTAGTCCCTCGTCTGCACCCCGGCCAGCCTGGCCATGCCCGCAAAGACACAATGCTTTGTAGCAATTTCTAAGCATCCAGCAACTACCGCCCACAAAGGGCACTACCGGTACTATGCTTTCCTTTTTCGAAAGGAGTCGATGCTATGGCTGACGAGTATTCGTTATCGGATGTGCTGGAAAGGATCTACCAGAATCAGCTCGGTCTGGAAGCAGCCCTGATGGAGCTGACGCTTCATGTTGAACAGCAAGGTTTCACCGGAGTCGGAGACAACGTTCGCGGGGCCTTGTGGGCGATTGGAGAGAACGCTGGACACATTAAACAGGGCCTGGCAAAGCTCCGGAGCAAAAACCTCTGAAAGACCACACTCCGATTGTGCTGGAGTAGCAACGCGAAAAAGCCCTATAGCTCATGAGTAAAGGCTTATAGGGCTTTCTTCACCTATCGTAAATATTGCTAATCTGGCACTGAATGGCATTGTTTGGCGTCAGGTTTGCCCCATTTTTGCCCCAGGCCTTTATTAGAACGTCTCGCCCTTGCTCATCTTCACACGCCCTACCTTGAACCCAACCTTGCCCTCATCTTAGCGAGCCAAGCTTAGAAACAAGTCTGATACAGTCATCTGAGTACATTCACTGACAGGGAGTCAATCATGGCAAAGCCAGCAGCGCGTATCACCGACCCAACGAGTTGCCCCATCGCAGGGCACGGACCGAAAGCTATTGCGTCCGGATCTCCTGATGTGTATTTCGACGGCCTTGCAGCCGCTCGCAAAGATGACAAGTGTACCTGCGGAAGTGCGTTAGCCTCGGCAGTATCCTCCACAGTGTTTATTAACGGCCAGAATGCTGCGCTAGTCGGCACTGTCGGTAGCCACGGAGACGTCGTGATCGGAGGCTCGGGTACGGTCATAATTGGAAGTTCCCATACACCAGCCCCCTTCATTCCGCCTACACCCATGGCCATCCGTGGGAACTGGATCGGTTTTAAAATACCCGCGGAAGAAAGCTACGAAGGGCTCACCTGTACGGCACACTTTGACGACGGCTCTTCCATGCCTGGCGTATTTGATGCAAACAATTCGGTCAAATTCTCCAACCCCACCGGAAAAACGTGCCACACCTTGGCATTCGCCCATCATGAAAATACCTGCACGACCGCAGGTATTGACGGACTGCTGAATGACATCTTGGGATAAGGATATTCTTGTGACGGAACCAAACCTGGTAACTGGAAGTTATATTGTCAAAAGTGAACATACCCTCGAACGCTCCCCTCTTGAGATGGCCGTAGCTGGCATGGAAGGGGCGGCCAGTCGTTTCGCAACTGATGCGATTAAGGATGAACGCGTCCGCGCAAACTACGAGCGCAATATTCGACGAATGTCTCAACAAATATTCGCCGACGTGAAAGCTGGCAATATCAGCGTTGAAGATGCGACCAAGTTCAGCAACGAGATGCGCAACAAAATCATGTTCGAACACCGCAAGATGACCTCTGCACAAGGTCTGGCCATCGCGGAAAAGAAGAAAAAAAATGGTCGAACATACAACGAAATCCTGAATGAGAAGTCCCAGGCTCAGTTCAAAAAAAACTACGACCAGCTTTCCAAGGCTCAACAGAAAGAGGTCCTGTACAGAGCTTTGGAACGATCGGGCAGCGCTAATGCGAAGTTCACTGCTGGAACTAAAATCATGTCCGTCATGGGCAAGGTTGGAATTGTCCTGACAGCGGTATTGGCCACTTATCAGATATTGGATGCAGACGACAAGGCCAAGGAAACGGCTCGTCAAGCCACGATTCTGGGTGGAGGTGCGGCGGGTGGTTTTCTGGCAGGTTTGGGGGTCTCCGCTATTTGTGGGCCAGGAGCTCCGGCCTGCGCCATAGCAGTTGTTCTCATTGGAAGCATCGCCGGTGGCATTGCCGGCGGAGTTGCCGCCGATACGTTCGACGCAGAGTTAGAGGAGCTGGCCCATTGGGACATATTCTGACTGATGCAGAACGAGCACGTATCCAGATCGCGCTGGCAGAAGCCTTTGTAGACAGCGCTGTTGACTATGGCTCAATTGCAGAGCGAATCCGAGGTTTTGATCCGGAGGTTGTTGAGCACATTCTGTACTCTGAGGTTGCCCCTGTATGTTTCAGCAACCTTGAAACGCCCGTCCCGCCTGTTTGGAGTGGTTTCCAGGATGAATGGTTATTAAACGAAATAGCCAAAGAACTACAAGCACGAGAAACCAGCTGGCTACGACGCCATTTACACGTGTTAAAGGTTGCATGGCTACGCTACAGCTATGGTTACATCTGGAAGGAGCTTGCGAAATTTTCTGAATCTCAGTAGCCCATCCGTCTTTAAGAACAACATGAACTGGCGCGAACTAACTTTTATATATATCCTAAAGCTCTGGAGTTAACCATGCTAGCTGATTTAGATGAACTTATCCTGACATGCTCCGACCCCAGATCTAGAGCATATATATATGAATCGGTACAATGTTACAAGGCAGGTGCCTACAGAGCCTCTGTAGTTTCATGTTGGATTGCCGTCGCCTTCGACCTTGTAGACAAAATAAAGGAATTGGCGGCAACTGGTGATAAATCAGCCCAAGAGCAAATGACAAGATTCGAAAAAATACAAAGCAGCAACGACATCTCTGGTGCACTCTCGTTTGAGAAAGAATTACCAGACATGGCGCTAAATAAATTTGAGTTTATATCTCATCTAGAATATCAAGATTTGGTTAGGCTTGTGGAAGATAGAAACCGATGCGCACACCCATCTAAGGTTACCGACGCGCAAGTATTCGAAGCCTCAGCTGAACTGGCAAGATTACACATTTCAAATTCTGTAAGATCAATTCTTTCTCAGCCTGTCGCGCAGGGGAAGGCCGCATTAGACCGGATAATGCAGGACCTTGACTCAAGATATTTCCCGGCGAAAGCCAACGACATATACGCATTTCTCAGTGCGGGACCTTTAGGCCGCCCCAAAGAATCTCTTTTCCGAAATTTCATCCAAGTTATGACCAAGACGATTCTGAGCGTAGATGCCCCTCCTGTGAGGCGAAGTCGCGCTATCAGCTCGCTTACCGCTATGAAAAAAATGCATCCCGCAATGTGGCAGGCAGAGTTCGGTAAAATCTTTCAAAAATTAGTTGAATATATTGTCGATGAAAAAAGCCTTGCACGAACCGTATTGTGCATGGTGTGGCAACGTGAACTTGGGCTGTGGGACTGTCTGCCGGCAGTTCAGCAGTTACGCATTAGCACCTTCGTTCAAAATTCGCCATCATTCATGCTAGAAGATTTTGACGGTCTATTAGACTTACCCAAAGAACATAAGCTTCACGCAGCAGCTATAGAACGAGTAAATAAAACGACCTTCGAAGAGATAAAATCCATTCAATGGATGTTCTTTGTTCCAACCGTTTTTTTTGAACGGGCTCTGCATTTCTACAAGCAAGCTGCAAATTTTGCTGACGCAAATGATATTGGTCGCCTCATAAGAGGACAGATTACTGAGATTTCGGAACCGCGAGCACAGCTAGACTTGATTATAAAAATAGCCAAACACAACGATCAAGTCAGATCAAGCAATGAATTAGTTAACATTTTTAAAACGTTTGCATCCGAAAAATCCACTGGTTTAGAGTTTGTAAAGGAACGCTTGGCTGACTTCGGACTGGAAGTAAAAAATTTGTAGATAAACAACTGCTACTATATGAACATGACTTCTTCAATCAAACTCACATGGTACGCACCATAGCTGATCTAATCGGGTAGTAAAACTTTGGCTCATCATTTCTCGACGCATTTTCCAATCTGGATTAGCCGGGACGCTAGCAGGTCTTAGCGTGCCTCGCCCCCAACGGCCATTGATTTCATCCAATACGCCCATCACCCTTTTCGCCTCTATTGGCTGAGAAGTGGTGAAGAGATCATCCGTGTATTCGCCTTGCTGGCATAAATTCAGAAGCATGACTTCCGCCTTGCTATAACTGAAACCAGGACGGAACACGCGATCAAGTGCATCGACGGCCGCCGTCGTTAGCAGCCGAACATCATCCGTTGGAAAAGGTACATCGATCACGACACCGTTTGCGTATTTAGCCTCATCGGGGTTGAACATGCCGGTGCGGATGCTGACGCGAATCTTCTTGCACAACGACTTCTGCGCCCTGAGCTTTTCCGAAGCACGCATCATGTAGGTGGCCACAGCTTCCTTGATCGGTGCCAGCTCCGTAAGCCGCTTCCCGAACATCCGGCTACAGCAAATCTCCTGCTTTGGCGGATCCGGCTCGTCCAGCTCCAGGCACGGCGTGCCGGCCAGCTCCCGGGCGGTTTTCTCTATCACCACGCTAAAGTTTTTTCTCAACGTCCACGGATCGGCCTTGGCCAGATCCATGGCGGTTTTGATCCCCATGCCAGCCAAATGCAATTTCATGCGCCGGCCTACTCCCCACACCTCTGCTACATCCGTGTTGCGAAGCACCCAGTCGCGCTTGATGGGATCGCAGATGTTCACGACGCCACCGGTTTGCGCCTGCAGGCGCTTGGCAGTGTGGTTGGCCAGCTTGGCTAAAGTTTTGGTGTGAGCGATGCCGACACCGACTGGGATGCCCGTGCAGCGCAGCACCTGGCTGCGGATCTTGCGGCCGAGGGCGTCTAGGCCATTAATGCCGGTAAGGTCGACGAAGGCTTCGTCGATGCTGTAGACCTCAACCGCCGGCACCATCGATTCGATCAGCGTCATGACACGCTCACTCATGTCGCCGTATAGCGCATAGTTCGAGGAGAACGGGACGATGCCATGCTGCTTGAGCTTGTGCTTGATCTGGAAGTACGGCTCGCCCATTTTCACGTAGGGCTTGGCATCGTAGCTCCGCGCGATGACGCAGCCGTCGTTGTTCGACAGCACCACGATAGGCACCTTCGCCAGGTCAGGACGAAACACGCGTTCGCAACTGGCGTAGAAGCTGTTGCAATCGATCAGGCCGAATACCGGCAGCGTCTTAGACATGACTGCGCACGCTGCTGGTGATCACACCCCAAATTGCCAGCTCATCACCCTCAAGGACATACCGTGGCGGATACTTGGGGTTTTCCGACATCAGTATTACGTCGCTACCGCGAAGGCACAGACGCTTGCACACTGGTTCGTTATTCAACAACGCAATGACGATGTGGCCGTGAGCTGGCTCGATTGATCGATCGACAATGGCCAGGTCCCCTTCGTAGATCCCGGCACCCTGCATGCTTTCACCGGTGAGCGACACCAAATAGACATGCGGCGCACGAATGTTCATCACCTCATCCAACGATATCTGCGCTTCGATGTGATCCGCTGCCGGCGAAGGAAAGCCGGCCGGGACTCGGAAGAGACACAGCGGCACCTTCAAGCCGCCCTGACTGATGGGACCTAGAATTGAGTAACTCATGACGCACGACGTCCAGAACTGTACGAATATACAGTTAACTTTCCGAACGGCTTGCGGTCAATTTTTGTAGGAAATATCAGATAGGCGGGCGGGCAATTTGCGGACGACTTTCCCAGTACAGCGGCATTCACGAATTCGTGGCAGCGCTCAGCATGCCGAACGCGCTCATCAACTCGACCGGCGAGCAGCCCTTTGAGCGGTACAACGCCGCGCCGACTGCTCAGCTCGCCCTCTTCCACCAGGAGGGCGAGTTTCTGCACGCAGACATGGTTCGCTGGGGATGGCGCCCGCATTGGGCGAAAGACCGCGCTGCGCCAATCAATGCACGCGTGGAAAAAGTCGCCCACGGCCCGTTCTTCCGCGCGATCTGGCCGCACCGGGCAATCATCGCCATCAACAGCTGGTTCGAATGGGTCGATGAAGCTGGGCCGAAGAAGCAGCCCTACCTGATCAGGCATCGCGACAAATCCCCGATCCTGTGCGCCGCGATCGGCCAGTATCCGAATGAGGAGCATGAGCCCAGCGAGCACAACGGCTTTGTGATCATCACCGCCGACAGCCCCGGCGGCATGATTGATGTCCACGATCGGCGACCGGTCGTACTTCCGCCAGAGCTTGCCCGCGAATGGCTCGACCGAACCACACCCAAAGAGCGCGCCGAACAAATGGTGCTGCATGAGGGCGAGCCTTCCGAGGCTTTCGAATGGTTCAAGGTCGATCGCGTCGTGGGCAATGTTCGCAATCAAGGCCCCGACCTGATCAAGCCGGCCAAATGATTTTATTGTTGCGACAAGGTTTTCAGGTGCTCCACCAGAGCAGCTTCGAAAATGATGTACAGCCTTTCAGCATCGCCGGAGCGCAACGCGCCGGCGGTTTCAAGCCCAAGCACGAAGCCCTCCGCCCGTGCTCCCGCCTTCACCGCTGTGATCATCGAATCCGTCCGGACGATCTGCGCCAGCAGACGATCGGCCTCTCGCTGCATTTTGTCGCCCATCACTACGCCTTCCAACGTCGCGCGCCCTCACTCAGTCTGATATCCAATACATCACCGACAAAACGACGGAGACCCACGCGAGGGTCATCAGAAACGATAGCCCAACGAACCGCTTATCCATGTCGATCATGCCAGTTGTAAAATGAGAATGATGGTTAAAGACCTGCAGCCCGACAAGCGTGGCTCAGAGCCATCATTTCTGCAGGTTTTGTACATAAGTCTTGGAATGCCTGCACTGCGATCAGTCCTCAGTCGCCGGTGTCGGAGATTGGGATAATTCTCTAAGCATGTGTGGTCAAGTCGGGCGCGTACGGCTGCATGATCTACGCCGGTGACGCTCGCGGTTATTGGCCCAAAACTGCGACTGGCGGGTAGCAAACTCGTGAAGAACGGACTTATCGTTAATTTAGCAAGCCAGAGGGCGGTCTGCGCCGCGACTCGAAATTCTCCCACTGACCTTTTAAACGTTGTTCCCCGCAACTCATACAAACGTAAACCTCATCAGGCAAGCCTAAGTAATATCCCTTTCGAATGTACGGATGGCAGCATTCGGATTTAGACTTTGCTCGGGCGCGCTGATAGCCATGGTCTCTCCGGAGTGCACGCGACCGCATAAACTTTCAACATCCAGAAAAAGAGCCCACACGGTGTATGGGCTTTAAAGGAGTTTCATGAGTAGCCTGCAAAATGTGACAGGCTAATATTAGGATGGGCAATATTGTCTGGGAGTTTCAATAAAATTTCGGTTGGCGATCATATCTAGACCAACGGCGTTCTCCAAAAACCTGAACCGTTTAATCACAAGGCTTTCGACCTCTTCCTCGAGGCCTTTCGTCAATGCCAATGAACTGTCGTGGCATCGCTGAGCTCCACTCTCAAACCACCTCGATAAGCTATCGCCATGAATATCTGCAAAAATATGTTCTCCGTGGACCAGGAAGCCAAACTGCGTGCCTATGATGGTTGGCATCAAGCGCTGGACAACTGCGCGCTTCGAAAAAACTGCCCGGACGCCTATCACGACGAACTGCTGCGCCTGGCGGATGAAATGGACAGGCTCGGCATGATCAATTGGCAAGAGTGGAGAGATTTACGAATCGAGGCTGATCAAGCCTTTTTGCTTGCTGTGGCGGGCGCTGACTACCATGAATAATTTCGGGGTCTGCAAAGGTCTGCGAAATTCACTGGTAGCACTGGAGAATAGGACTTTGGTCATAGGCCACACGATTGATCCCCTTGGTAGCCTCAACGTGGCGTTATTGTTCGTCTGACAATCTCTTTGAATCTTTGAGCAGCAAGGACCTCACTTGTTCATGTGCAATAGGAGGTCTCATGACGCAAGCGGATTTTTACATAATTGATTACAAGCTCCATGGCGAACCGAAGCGTTTCACTATCAGAGCAACTCTGATGAACAACGTAGAAGCATGGCAGTGGGCGAGCTGTGACGCAGGCCTTGTCCCTATTCCCAAGCCTGGCCGGCCACCGTTGAAACGCTTTTCTAAGCCGATGGCCGAACGGTTCGGCGTGACCGACGTGAAATGGCGGGAATCCGTCGCGATCGTCTGGGAAGAGGACCACACGTAAATACTCAATATCGAACACTCTTACTCGGCAGTAGGATTGTTCGTGTCTGCCGCTCGGCGATCGAGCACAGGCATCGGGTCGACGTGAATGCCTGGGAGGATGGAGACCCAGGAGGCATAGGCTCGCTGCTGTCGAGCTAACGCTTCTTCCCATCGACTGCCACTGACTTCGTGCGATACGACTAGCATCATGAGATGACTGGTGGTTGCATCGAGGTCGAGCAACAAGTGATGGGCATTGAATCGAAAATCATCGGTGGAGAGCATGGAGTCACACTGTATGAAATGGAGAAACGCGCACATCCCTGCTGCCACATGACATCATTATGACAGCACCCAAAGGAAATAGTTGTTCAAACAGACGATCGGCTGTCAGGGTAGTTGACTATCAATCCAACGTTCAGCGGCCGCCATCGCCTCAGCCAGTGCACTGGGATAATCCGGCCACGGGCCTGGCAATTCGGCGACCGTATTGGCGAGCCCGTGCACCGCGCTCTCTGCCAGTACATGCGCCGCTGTCGGCGATGGATCGTTGGGCCTGTTCCAATCAAATTTTACGATCAGCTTATGGCCGCGATATTCATGCGTGATGGGAACGTCTAAGCCATGGGACATCTGTCGAACCCTTTGCCACTGATCAATGCCTTCGAGTTTTAACGCAATTGAGCCAGGAGCACTATCGTGGCGCTTCGCTATTGGAGCGGAGTGTGCCACCCGGCCCCGCTCCGGACGGAGTAAGTAAGCCCGAGATTCCTCAAAACAAGCCGCCCAACGATTCTGGCGCCCAGTTCATGATCACCAGCTCACCGCTCACCTCGGCTTTGCCTTGCCGCTGATTGGTTGTGGTGTAGCGGATGTCTAAGGTTTCGAATTGGAAGCCTTCGAACACGCGACGGATGTCCGGGTGATCGTTGATGCTGACCATCACCTTGCCTTTGCAACGCCGCATGAAGTCGGCCATCCGCTCGTAGTTTTCGAACGGAAAGTCCACGCCATAACCAGCGGTCTGCCAGTAAGGCGGATCCATGTAGTGGAAGGTGTGCGGTCGGTCGTAACGTTCAGCGCATTCAAGCCAGGGGAGATTTTCAACGTAGGTGCCGGACAGGCGCTGCCAAGCGGCCGAGAGGTTTTCCTCGATCCGCAGCAGGTTGATGGCCGGGGCAGTCGTCGCCGTGCCGAACGTCTGCCCCGAGACCTTGCCCGCAAAGGCATGGTGCTGCAGGTAGAAGAATCGGGCGGCGCGCTGGATGTCGGTGAGGGTTTCGGGGCGGGTCATTTTCTGCCATTCGAACACCTGTCGCGAACTGAGCGCCCATTTGAATTGGCGCACAAATTCTTCGAGGTGGTTCTGCACGACTCGGTAAAGCGTGACCAGGTCGCCGTTGATGTCGTTGAGGACTTCGACCGGCGATGGCTGGGGCTTCATGAAGTAGAGCGCGGCACCGCCGGCAAAGACTTCAACGTAGCATTCGTGTGGCGGAAAAAGCGGAATGAGGCGGTCGGCCAGGCGGCGTTTGCCGCCCATCCAAGGGATGATGGGTGTAGACATAAAAAGCAAGACCTTTACTGTATGGATAAACAGGTGCTAGGCTCGCCGCGCTTTGTGCACGGAGCAAGAGCCTTGGCTGGACTTGCAGGGACCATCTGCAGGGACGGCGGTCGATCTGGATGTTGACGCATCCGGACCGGCCGCTCTTTTTTCACTTGGGTGCTGAGACTTCTCTGGCGTATGCCTGACAGGCCGCGAGGGCAATCAGCCCCCGGTCGCCGTCATCGGTGACGCCGATAATTCGTTGAGCATGCGCTGGGTCAAGTTCGGCTCTTGTGGGGCCATGAACCACGCCGCCGGGGGCGGTGGTGGCTGACAATGATCCGTTGACGGCGCCGGTGGTGGCGTCGAGTAGGACTGACAAGCGCAGATCAGCAGTGGCAAGACGGTCGCGCAGGCGACCTTGATCACGTTGGACATCGCTCAAAGCTCGGTAATGGGTCTGTTCGCTGTTGGCCAGGCGCTGCTCGAGCGCAAGTCGTTTGTTCTGTTCGGCACGCTGCTGCGCAACCGTGGCCAGGGCCAACTGGTTAAGCGTTTCGGTGTGGAGTCGGGCCTGCTCCGCGAGCTGTTTGCCGTAGCGCCAATCCTGTACTTGCCAGGTAATGGACGTGGAACCACCGACCAAGACGACCAGCAGCACGCCTTTTGCCAGCAGCCGATACGGCGCCGGGATCAGTTCGCCGAGACGCATAGCACCGCCCTCGCCCGCCCCCACAACTCCAGCCGATCCTGCAGGCCATTGAGGCCGCCGTTGATCCTCCGGGTGATCGTGTTGAATTCGTTTTGATCGGCCAGCGCGTTTAGCCCATTCACGGACCAGAACCACGCAGCCGATTCAGCGGCCCATTGCGGCAGCTCCAGCAGTTCAGGCGTGCGTAGCAATCGCTCGTCGCCGAACAGCGCCAAGCTGCAGCGCAGGTAATTGTCGTGGCCGGTGACCTGGATCAGGCCGCGACCGCGATAGCGCTGGCCATCACCATCCGCCGCCGGCGTATTGCCCAGTTTTGCAGCCAGGTTGCCGGTGTCGTATTTGCTCAGGTACTGGTCGCCGCCCAGTTCTCGGACGTACTGCAGCTGACCCGACTCGTGACCGACTTGCGCGAGAAACGCGGCTTGGCGTTTCGGCGTGTTGATCTGCCGGTGGGCCATGGCTGCGTTGAGGGCGGATACAAAAACGCCCGCTTGGCGGCGGGCGTTGGGCATGATGCTTTGCAGCTGTTGTTCAGTGATGGACATACAAACTCCAGACGTAAAAAAACCGCACTCAGGCGGCGATGGGATGCGGCTACTGCTTCTCGATATTCACAACCTTGAGGGGTGGTTTCGGCCCTTTCTTTTTCTTGCCCTTGGATTTACCGGCTTTGCCGGCATTGCATTCGACCGTGGTCGACCAGCCGGACTGGGTGAACACCTGCTCGACCGAATCCGCCAGATATTCGCCATCAAGCCCGACCTTGAAACCCTGAGCGATGATGGGACGCTCGGCGAAGATGTCCGTGCGTCCGGGCATCTCAAGCCGCACGTCGGCGGTCGAGCGGTTGAACGCTGATAGACGGGCCTTGGCCGCCGCTTCAGCAGCGGTTTTGTTCGGGTAGATATGGCGGTCGGTATGCACTGCCGGCAGGCCGTCCGGAGCGTCGTCATTGTCGATGGTGACCACCGCTAGCTTGCCGTTCTTTTTGTCCTGATGCTTGGTGGCGACTGCCTTGTGTGAGTTGCGATCACCGAGACTGAATTGCCAACGGCTGAGGTCACTGCGGGTCAGGGTGATAGCGCCGAACGCCTTGCCGCTGGCTGTCTGGCCGCCTTGGCGCGGCATCACCAACAGCTTGCCGTCGGCGACCTTGGCTGTGCAGTCGTACTGCTTGGCCAGACGGGTGATGAAATTAAAGTCGGACTCGTTGAGCTGGTCGACCCGGGCGACCTTGGTCGACACCGGGCACACCGGCGTCCAGCCATTGCGCGCGGCGACGTCAGCCACGATCTTCGACAGCGGCACGTCTTCCCAGCTTCCGCTGCGGATGGTTTTGCCACTGCCACGCATATCGCTGGCCTTACCTTTGATCACAATGGTATCCGGTGGGCCTGACACCTCGACCGTGTCCACGGTGTAACTCCCCATGCGCGCCAATGAGGTTTCCGCATACCCCAGGTAGATCTCGATTGAGCTGCCACGTCGTGGCAATTTCACCTGCCCATCCCGGTCGTCGATACGCAACTCAAACTCATCGGACTCCATGCCCGGCTTGTCAGAGGTACGCAGCAACAACAACCGATCGTTGATCTTGGCCGTGACGACGGCCCCATCGGCGACGATTCGAAACATCGGAGTCATGGATTTTTCCCAATAAAAAACCCGCACAGGGCGGGTCAGAAAAAGAGCGCGTAGTTGGGCATTGCCATAATCAATCCCATAAGCTGACGCCTTCACTGGTTGGACTCGGCAGATCCGGCAGGACGATAATCACGCCAGACCGGAACGGCTGAGGTTCATCGGCCAGTCCCTGATTGGCATCGAGCACGGCCTCGGCGCTGCCATTCAAATGGCCGTAAACGTTGTTGCAAATGACATCGAGCATGTCGCCATCAGACGTCCTGCATGTCGTCGCCATAGCGCTCAAACTCCAAAGTGAAACCCTGTTTTCGAGCAATCCCGCCGTGCAGCAGCGCGGACTGTTCTTCGTTGATGTTTTTCAGGCACCACGTTCCGATCACCTCGCCATACCCCGTGGTCAGAGTCAGCGGTTGAAGCCTGGCACCAATAGAACGTAGGGTGTCGAGCTGCTTCAGCCCACCCTTGAAGCCCGGGTAGATCGTGCCCTTGAGCGTTAACTTTTCATCGCCCATACCGATGGCCTGCTTCGCCGGCCGGCGCGTCAACCGCTCCTGAGACGCCCAGCGGAATTCGGTCGAGCGGCTCAGCTCATCAAAGGCCGCCGTGTCCAGGTTGAAGTAGTACGGCTCAATTTTCGGATCACGCGGCTGAATGATCATCAGGTGCGGGAACGGCTTCACCGCCTCCGGCGCCGGCGTGGCTTCCCCGGCAAAGGAACTGGTGGGCACGATGTTGGCCAGCGATGGGCTGACCTTGCCGGCGACGTTGTTGATCGCCGTGGCCGCCTTGCCCGCCTGCTCCTTCAATGTGCCCAGCCGATCCTGCACTTCAGCCGCCGCCCGGGTGGCGCGGCCATATACCGCCACCACCTGACCGACCTTGGCCTGAGCCGCGTCGACGCCGCGCATCACCCGCTGAAGCTTGGCGCCGATGGCCGGACCAACAAACGGGATGTTCTCCAGCTCGGACGCAGCGCCGGTCAGTTCGCGGATCGCGCCGTTGACCGGGGTCAGCATGCCATCGGCACTGCGTCGGCCGGTTTCCGCCGCCTCGACCAGATACTTCAGGCTCGATTGCATTTGCTCCATGTAAGCCATGAAACCTCCTTAGACATGGGGTTCGTCGTACAGCTTGGCGGCGTTACCCTTCGCCGCATCCGCCATCATTCGCTGCATGTGCGGCATCAGATCCTGCGCCAAGGTTTGCGGGTCCTTGACGTCGCCCTGCACGGTCACCGGCATGCTCAGTGAATACTGAAACTGCTGATCCACCTTGGCCGGCGCCGGTTTTTCCGGTTCCTTGGATTGAATCGCCAGCGCCGCCGACTTGAGCGGCGCCGTCACCGCCATCGAGCGCGCGACATCCCCCAGCACCGGACCTTGCTGCGCCGCTGACGTAAGCATGAGCGGCGTAGTCGGCACCGGTGCCTTTGCCGTTTGTTCGGGCTTTTCATCCTCGCCACCGAACAGCGACTTGCCCAACGACCCGCCCAGCGCCGCACCGCCCTGACTGCCAAGGTAAGCACCGATCAAGCCGCCGATGGCCGTGCCAATGATCGGGACCACCGAACCGATGGCGGCCCCAGCTGCTGCGCCGGCCATGGTGCCGGCCAGGTTGCCAGCGGCCGCACCGTAGCCCTCGGCTTTTTCGTCCTCGGTCTTGGCGTTTTCAAACGTCTCATAGGCCATGGCCCCGGACTCCAGCAGCGTACCGCCTGGAATCATCTTGGCGACTTTGCCGACCTTACCAACGGCCTGCACAACCCCGCCCAGCTTGGCCATCGTGCCCGCCGGAACAGCCGGTACCGGTGGAGTGACCGGCCGTGGTACGGGAACAGACGGACGCGGCAGCGGTGAACGCGCCGCCCCAGGGCGAGGCAGCGGCCGCCGCCGCGAAGCACTGCGCCGCGAGCCGCGACCACGCCGGCGAGACTCGCCTTGGATATCCGCGCCGCCAGCGCCGCCCATGGCGTTGGCATTGACGACGAACACCTTTTTGACGCCGTCGTTACCTGCGCCAGTTTCTGTGCCAAGGCTGCCTGTTGCCGCTTCCTTCACCCGCGAAACAACATCCAGGCCAGTCGCTACCAGATCAAGTTCTCCGGGCTTTTGATTGCCGGCGTCTCTTTCTCTCCTGCCACCGCGCGACCCACGCGCAAGGTTTAGCAGCCCCTTGCCGATCTTGATCGTGCTGAAGATACCCTTTAAGGCGATCAGCCCCGCCCCGACCGTGGCGATACCGGCAACTACCCCGGGCGCGCTATCAGTCAGCGACGTAATGCCTTTAGTCACCTTGGTCAACGACTCGGCCACGGTGTCCGTCACCGGGCGCAACGCATCGCCGATGCTGCGCATGGCGTCATCCATGGACTGGGCCATTTCCGCCCATTTCTGCGATGACGACTCGCGCCGCTCGGCGAGGTTCTTGTCGAGGATCCCGGTGGCGTCACGCGAATCGTTTTTGAGCTGGCTGTACAGCGCCTTGTTCTGCATGTAAGCCGACAGTGCGGCCTTGACCTGCATATCGGCGAACAGGTCGCCGGTGCGCAGGGATTCTTCCAGCGAGGCCATCATGGCCTTGGCCTTTTCCGGGTCGGCTTCCTTGCTGATTTTTGACGTCGCTTCGGCCATGGCCGCCGCACGCTTCGGATCGGTCGCCTGAATGTACTTCTGAGCCAGCGACATGCTGGTCTCAAGCGTCGACAGGCCGTTTTGCAAACCGGTCTGCATCGATCCCTTGTAATCGATGCCGGCTTTTTCGTAAGCCTTGACCGTATCGGTCGAACCGATTTTGCCCATCCAGTTTTTCAGGTTGTTGGCCGCCTCGTCCGAACTGCCGGCCTGTTTCATTTGCACCTGCAGCATGGCACCCAGTTGGGTCACCGCATCCAAGCCGGTGATGCCGTTGCTGGCCATGTTGGCCAGCAGTTCCGGGAACCACTTGGCCATGTCGGCCGCTTCAAAGCTGCCCGCCTGCCCTTGGTAAGCGATCGCCTCCAGCGCCTGCTGCATCTGCTTGGGGTCGGTGATCTTGGCGTTCTGCCCCAGGGCGTTGATCATCTTCGCCGTGTCGACGCCGCTGGATCCCTGCCCCACGACAAACTTGGCCGCGACAGGCGCGTACTCCAGCGCCTTGCTCAGGTCCATACCGGCGCCAACCAACTGATTGACCACGTCGGCCACATCATTGCGCGCCATGCCGGTGTCGCGTGAAGTGTCGATGATCTTGCGCGACATCTCCTGCTCTTGCGCCTTGTTGGCAATGCCGGCCTTGATGGCGATGTCTCGCACAATGGCGCCAAAATCAGCGCTGACCTTGGTCGGTACCGCCATGGCACCGACACCGACCACCGCTGCACCGACGGCGCCCTTCATGCCCTTTACACCATCATCAATCTGCTGATGCCCCTTGGCTTTCAGCTCGGCCTTGTTGGCCGTCTGCCCCATCAAGCGATAGGCTTTTTCCAGCCGGCCGACCTCGATCCCCTGCTTTTTCAAGCTGTCGAGGTTCGAGTTCAAACGATTGAGTAATTTGGACGCGCCGGCAGCGCCGGTGTCGTGAGCCTTTTTCCATTCTTCGCGCAGGCGGATGGTGTCGCCAATCGTGCGCTGCAGCACCCGCGCTTTGTTGCCTTCTGCCTCGAGGCGCTTGATGCGCCCGGTCACGTCCTTGAACGCGGCGCCGACCGTGGAACTGACGGCACCGCCGATCACCAGCCCGAGGGCGAGTTTGTTTGCCATGTCATGGCCCTCATGTGCCCAGCACTACCGATGGCGGCTCAATCGGTGAGCCACCACACCATATCCGCGAACGGCATCGACTGGATCTCGGCGGCGGAAAATCCGGTTTCCGCCGCCAGACGTTTCGCCGCCGACTTGATCACGCTGGGGTTAAAGCCCGTCGTCGTCGTCCATGCGAAAATAGCCGGCCTGCAAGCGGTTAAAATCCACCAGCTTCAGGCCCTCCAGATCCGCGACAGGCGCATCGGACAACGCAGCAAACAACACCAGTTCGCGCTGCTCATCATCACCACCCACTTCACGGTTGGCCGCCCGCACGTCGCCCACGGTTGGCGAACGCAAGGCCAGCTTGTCGACCGTCACGCCGTTGATTTCACTCGGGCACGACAGCGTTACCAGCACCTGATCGGTCGTCAGCGACAACCATGCCGGCATCGAGTCCGAATAATCGGTTTTCGGTACAAGGTGCGAATACGCCGTCTGCACGCGGCGATAATCCGTCAGCTTGAGGCCTTCGAGATCCTTCAGTCCGACTTCGGCGAGACCGGCGAACAGCATCAGTTCGCGCTGTTCATCATCGCCGTTGGCAGCACGATCAGCCGCGCGCACTTCACGCACGGTCGGGTTACGCAAGTTCAGCGTTTCTACATCGATGCTGTTGGCTTTGGTTGGGCGGGTCAGCGTCACGACGGCGCCGTGTGCGCTGAGCGACAGCCAGGCCGGCAGGTTTTGAGCGATTGCTTGAGTCATCTGAATCTTTCCTTACAGGCCGAGCGCATTGCGCACTTCGAGCAGTTGGTCTTTGCCGTCGATCACCTGAATGCCCGCGACCATGTCGATTTCGTACATCAGGCGCCCATCGATTTCGAGCTTGTAATAAGTGATGGCTACGGCGTGTTTGATCTCGGCAGCATCGCCCGCTTTCCAGTCACCGAGATCGACCTCTTTGAGCCGGCCGCGCAGGGTGGCAACGACCGCTGTCACCGCGCCCTTTTGGCCCTTGAAGGCACCTCGGAACGTGGCGTTGAACGCTGTGCCGTCGGCCAGACCGAAGTATTTTAGCGACTCGCGGCGCACGCCCTTGGTGACAAACGAGGCTTCCATTTTTTCCAGTCCCTGATCCATCTCGATGGGGCCGGCCATGCCGCCCCCACGATATTCGTCGGTCTTGGTGGTAAGCTTGGGCAGCGTCAGGCTGGGCACGTCGCCGGAGAAGTTCACGCCGTCGACGAACAGGTTGGTGTTGTACAAAGTCTGAGGAATCATTGGCTACGCCCCCTTAGGCTGCTTCAAGCACTTCGGTCATCCATTGATCGGTGACTTCGAAAAGGAAATTCGGGTTTTCTGCCGGCGGCACGTCGGTGAAACGGATGCGCCAATACACCTTGCCCTGGGCGATCTGGCTGGCCGTGTTCAGTTCGGTGTCGGGGAACACTTCAAAGTTGATGATCGCGCCCTGGGCTTTCAGATCGGCCATGAACGCGTTGAGACCGTTGGTGACATCGGTCACATAGGTCTTGGTGATCGAGCGGTCGACCGCCCATTTGTGCCCGGCCTGCACCGCGTCCATGAGGATGAACAGCGTGCGAACGCGGGTGACAAACGCCCACTTCGGATCGCTCGACAGCGTACGGTTGCCCCACAGACGGTAACCGTCGTCGCGAATGATCGTGGTGATATTGGCGTTATTGAGCAGGTTGGCCCGGCAGGTCTCGTCGCCGTCCAGGTACTCGACCGCGCGACCGGTTCCAGTGATGCCGGTCAACTCCTTGTTCGATGGCGAAGCCCAGAAACCGTATTCAGCATCGGTCCAGGCGAACAGGCCCGCCGCCCAAGCCGAACCGGGTGCGTCGACGGTCTTGCTGGTGATGGTGTCCCAATACTTGACGCCCGGGTCGACCATGAACAGGTTGCGACTGCCGAAGTTCTCGGCGTAGGCAATAGCGGCCTCGTCGGTCGTACCCGGGCCGTCGATGATGCCGATAGCGCGCAGCTTCTGCGCCACGCTGTCGAGCGCCGTGGCCACCGCCTGAGTCGCTGTGTGGCCCGGGGCGATCAGCAACCGCGGCTGGGCGTTGAACAGGCTTTTACCGTCGAG
Source organism: Pseudomonas sp. Marseille-Q5117 (assembly GCF_946901175.1). Classification (NCBI taxonomy): domain Bacteria; kingdom Pseudomonadati; phylum Pseudomonadota; class Gammaproteobacteria; order Pseudomonadales; family Pseudomonadaceae; genus Pseudomonas; species Pseudomonas sp. Marseille-Q5117. The sequence goes on from NZ_CAMPPP010000001.1 coordinate 224,216, forward strand.
CAGCGCCTGCAATCCAGTACGCTGCCCCGACTCCAGCACGCCGCCGATGATCGCCGAGGTCTGCAGCGCGGGGTCTTCCAGCTTGGCCACGCCGATGGCGACGATCACCGCCTTGGCTTTGACGTAGATCGCCTGACAGGCCTTGGTGATTGCCGAATCGGCGCCGAAGGCGGCGACGGCTTCGCGCTCGGTGGTGATCAACTTCAGTTCTCCCGCCTTGGCCGTACCGCCGCCGAGAACGCCAGGAGTGAAGGTGTCGCACAGACCGATAATCGATGACGACGGCAGCGAGATAGTGCGCGCGCCAGTGTCGACCGACGTGGTCGTGACGCCGTGGAAAAAACTCATAAGGGTCAGTCTCCAGAAACGAAAAAGCCCCGCATAAGCGAGGCTGTGAGGGTGTTCGTGTTATGCGTAACGGAAAAGAAAACGCCCCGTCAGTGCGGGGCGTTTATTGCAGCTCGGCCGGATCTGGCGGCGTAGAACCCGGCCAGCCCTGCGACAGCATTTCGTCGTGATACTCGCCGGCCTCGATCGCGCGCAACAGCGTCAGCTCGCGGTCAAAACAGGCTTGAACGTGTGCTCGCACAGCCTTGGCGATGGTGATGATTTGCGCCGATCCGATTTCGACAAATCCGTCGACCGTTTTGAAGTTGCAGCGGTATTCGGGATCGAGGACGGCGGACAATCCGGTACTGGCAATCAGCGCCTGGCTGTCGCGGGTCGTTTCGATTTGCAGGCCGTCAACAACAATGCCGACACCCTCACGCCGGAAACGCTCAGACGCTACAGCGGCCTTGAGCTCATCCAGTGAAACAACCGGAACGTCATCCGGAACAAATTGCTGGCCGTCGTACTGCCAGCCCTCTTGGACTTCAACGGGGCACTCAATCCAATTCATGTCCGGGTGAAACATCGTCTTGATGTCGCCGGCGGTTTCGAACAATTGAACAGCCTTGCCCATGTACAAAAGTGCATATTTTTTCATCACGCGTACTCCTCAAAGATCGCTACACCGGCAGAGCCCGGCGCACCGTTCCGAGCCACAGCAGACGGCCCGTTAGCTACGCCACCGGCACCAGCACCGTAACCCGTACCGACCTGAATCGCCGCACCAATACCGTAGCCGCTACCGCCAGATCCAAGCGGACCGCTACCGCCGTGCCCGGCCAACGTCGAGCCACTAACGGCAATGCCGGGACTTCCAGGCGCCCCGGGCATGTTCACAATGCTTCCTCCGGAGGCCTGCGCGCCCGGGTAACCACCTACAAGCAAGGCCTGCGATGCCGTTGAAATAGCAATAGAAAAGATTGATCCCAATCCGCCAGGGGCTGACAACAACGCCCCTACCGAGGTAGCGCCGCCAGAACCGCCACTGGTCCCGCTTGTCCCTGAAGCCGTGCCCGCGACGCCGCCAAGACCAACGATCACAGACTGACTGGCACCAACATCAGCAGCCGTCAGCAGCGATTCCGCATAGCTGCCCGCCGAGCCACCGCCGGAGGCTGCAACCTGACTGGCGGTTGTAGCCGAGGCGCCACCAGATCCGGCACCACCACCAACGATCCGAACCCGAACCTTCTTCATCCCCGGCGTCGGAATGTAGGTCCCGCTGGCCGTGAACTTCTGAATATTCAGCAGGCGACCGAATTCGTTTTCGTTCACCCGCTGTTCCAGCGCCCCGATATCAATAACACCCTGATTGATGGGCGCGTTCCAGGCCTTGATGCACCAGACCACCGCCATGTTGCGGGGCCGAGTTTCTACTTCTGCGCCCGCGCTGTAAGTACGGGGATTCCCTAACGTGTTAAAGGTAGGATTATCCCCGGCGGTTCGCGCAAGCCAGTCAACTGGATTGTCTTTTAGTACAGAGGTCGGATTGATTCCCGCAGGATCAGATGCCTGATTGCCGCCACTCTCTGTGGGCAGATAATGGAAGTGAGTTTTCAGAGCATCAGCCTGAAAGCTGCCGATCACACGACCTGCATCAACCCCGCGTCCGTGATCCCAACCGCGCAGGAACTCGCCGCGTGATTCCGGCAAGCGGAAATTTCCGGCACCCTCGTCGCCCTTGTTGAAGGCCGTTCCGAGGAAAGCGGCCAGATCGGGATAAACCGCGATGCTCTTAACGCTGCCGTCCAGCTCCAGAAAGCCCGGCGCAACCTTGTTCAGCGGAAACGCCACCGTTGCGCCGATCGGCAGCGCCGAGGCCTGGGCAAGCATCGCCTCGATTTCGGTCTTGGTGTAAGTGTCCTTGATGCCCATCCCGGCGAGTGTTTCCGGGTTATCCCCGAAGACGAAAACCCCGCGATCGTTGACCTTGACGCGGGTGTATTGGCCGGCCGCCTTGTTCTTCGGCAGCACCTCCAGAATGGCCGCGTCGACGTAGGCCCGCGAGGCCAGCACAATCGCCGGGTCAATCTTGAGCTGAATATTGCCGGTGCTGGTGACAATGAAGTTCATCCGCACGATTTGCGTGCGTCCTGAGCCTTGCGACAACAGCGGCTTGAAGCTTGGCGCGCAGTTGGCCACCGCCACCAGATCGCCGTCGGCATCGTAGAGGCCGATTTCGCGGATCCACTTACCGCCCTCATCGGCCGGGATGATCTGCTCGGCGATGATCACCGCCGGGTTGACCGGGTCAATCTTCAGTTGGTTGAGCGGCTTGCGGCGCCACTCGTTGAGCAGCTTGGTTTGACTGGCCGACGGCACCGGGTTGGGCGGGTCCGCCAGCCCGTTGGGGTTGGCATCACCCACACCCATTTGTGTGATCAGCCAGGGAATGCCGAGCGCGTCGGCGTTCGCCTGCTTGGCCATCCCCACGTTCGTGAGGATCGCGAAAAACTGCGAGTTCGCATCAATCATAGTAAACGTCCAGGGTATCAATGGTGTGTTCGCGACCGACCACGCCAAAGCGGCCAGTGACCTCAATGTCACGCATGACGGGCGGGTAAACGTCGATTTCGTCGCCTTCGTAGAGGGACACGGCGATATTCAAATCGCCTTGAGTTTCCAAGCTGATCGCCAGCCCGGTCAGTTGCCGGGTGACGGGCTTGGCATCGTCAATCAGGCGCTCAAGCTCCTGATACATTTCTTCGGTGATGCCGGTATCCAGCACCCCGACCTTCAGCGCGAAGGTGCCCGGCACGCCCTCAGGCACCGTGTTGAACCACTCGACAATCTCGATCAGGTAGCCGAGCGGCTCGACCACCCGGCGCAACGCGCCGATGGTGCCTTTGTGCTTGTGGATGTAGTACGACGCCTTGATGGCCGCGCGCTTGGTCGCCTCAGGCCACCGGTAATCCCAGCGATCCACCGACCACGCCCATGCCAGGTGCGGCAGCAAATGCACCGGGCAGGTATCGGCGTTGTAGAGGTCGCGCAGAGGGACAATCGTCTTTTCGAAGAATGCGGCCTCCATGGCCCGTTCGAGTTGCGTGCTGTTGAGCGGCAGAAGACTTTTCATATCAGCTCGCCAGCCTCACGTTGTAGCGCGTACAAAACGCCGCTTGCGCCTTGGTCGGGGCCAGATCCTGCCAGCCGACCAACTCAACTCGGGCAACGCCGGCAACGTGCAACTGTGCGTCAACAGCGGAGCGGGCGACCTCGACGCCCAAGCGCTTGCGTGGATTGATCCAGCCTGCCAAGCGGTTTTTGGCCTCGGCCAAACTGGCATCCGCTTCCGGCCCAGCGCTGGCCATGTGCAAGATGGCGTCAATCTCGTAACGGATCACCTCTGCGCTCTGCACAGTCACGCGATCACCCACCGGACGGACGTCATCGTCATTCAGAGCAGCGGCCACCGTTGCCAGCAGCTCCGGCGGCGCTTCGCCTTCCCCGTCCAACCCCAGCACCGTGACCGTGACGTAACAGGGCGCCGGGCTTTCAGCCGTGGCATCTGCCACTAGCCCAGAGGCGTTACGCGCATGCAGGATGTAGCTGTTACGCGGGCCGGCCGTGGTCAAGCCCTCATAGGCCAGCTGGATGCGTTCGCGAAACGGATCATCGTCTTCCATGACCTTGGGCACCGGTGGCACTGCCAGCAGATCCTCGGCCTGAATGACCAGGCGCTTCAGATTGACGTTTGCGCCCAAGTGATCGAGATCGCCGCGTATGGCATGCGCCAGTAAAAGCGCCTTGCCGGCATCATTGACTCGGGCGCGGTTGCCGACCTTGTTGTAAGCCCCGACCTCAAGCACTTTGACCACTGGGTCGCTTTCCAGCGCGGCCGTCCAGTTGCCGCCCATGTACCCGCGAAACACGCTCAGCCCGTCCTGATAAACCTCTTCGAAGTCCAGAGGCTCCAGCACGGTCGGGGCCGGCAGCGAAGACAGATCTACGGTACTCATGCGGCCACCTCCAACGTGACGCTGTCGCCTAGGTACTTCCCGACGATCTGCAAATTGATTTGCCCGCCAATGACGGAAATGACGCGCACCTGATCCAACTTCAAACGCGGCTCCCAGCGCCCAAGCGCGCGGGCAACCTCAGCCTGTACGGCACTTTTCCAGCCTTCGTTGATGGGCAAATCGACAAACCGCCGTAGCTTGCTGCCGTACTCCATACGGTGCCGGCGACTGCCCAGCGGCGTGCTCAAGATGTCGGCAATGGATTGGCGCAAGTGCTCGATGCCGGATATGGGTAGGCCGGTGTGGCGATCCATTCCGATCATCGATGTCACTCCTTGATCGGCTCGTATTCTTCGCTGGCTTTCAGGAACTTGACCGCTTCGATGTCGGAGGCCGGCACCACGACCGTTGCCTTGTCGACCGGATAGGAACGGTCAGTGCCGGGGACGATCAACAGTCGCGACGTGTAGAGCTTGTCGCGGTATTTCAAGAGTTCGGGCGATGAGAACGGTGAGGATGCAATTGCCAGTTCCGAGGACGCTTGCACCTCGGTGACGGTCGTATCGATCTTGGCCATCTGTTTCTCCAGGCATGAAAAAGCCCGCACTGGGCGGGCTGTCGTGAATGAATTAATGCGTGTGGTGATTACTGTTGCCGGTGGCGTCAATGATCGCGCCGGCGCTGGTGATGCCCTTAGTAACGTGTAGCGCACCGTCGATCATCACCGCCGCTTTCAGATTGATGTTGCCGGTAGTCACGCTCACGGCCGCATCGGTTACGACCGCTTCGGTGCTGGCCACTTTGATGGTGACCGTACCGCTCGGCAGGGTGATGCTGTAGCTCTTGGCCTGCCAGTCGTAGATCAGCGAGCCGCCGTCATCAAAACGCCAGACCTCGACGTGGTCGCGATTATCTGGAGGCGGTCCGGCATTGCCATACAGGCCCGGGACAAAGGTGCCTTGCGACACGTCACCGCTGGGACTGATCAAACTGCCCTGCTCGCCCAAAGACGGCGCCCGCCAGTGCCTGGCCTTGCCCGCCGCGATGCTGTGCCACCGCACCCAAGCGCTGACCCATTCACTGCCGTCCGACACGCGACATACCGGCGGCGAAGCGGACAGATCCACCGCGACCACGTAGCAAGCCTTTACCGCCCCCGCGATCATGCGGTCATGCTGGGCGCTTGCGTAACTCACGGTAGATCCTCAGGCCTGAATGGCCCGTCACCAGGCTCAACATCAAACACCAACGTTCCCGGCGGTTCGTCCGACCATGGCCATTCCTCAACGCCGAGATAAACCTGCTGAGTCCACTCCACCAGCCAAACGGTGTATCCATCCAGGTGCGGCTGGGTCCAGTCCTGCAGCGATTGCACAAACTCGGCAGGCTCAACTGCTAGCCCCCATGTTTGCCCACGCAGCAGCACCGCCAGCTGAGTCGCTAATTGCACGGCCTGTTGATGATGGTGCGGCTTGATTGGGTCGACGATGATGCGGGCCTCGAACTTGAAGATGAGCGAGGTTTCGCCGGTACCGATATCGGTACCCGGCTCGATCTCGGCCACCTCCAAGAACACCGCTGGCAGCAACACGCGATCCTTAATGTCTGGCCAGGCTGTGACGGCCTGCACGCCAGGCAAGTGGGTACGCAAATGCTGTTCTACCGCCCGATAAAGCTGGTCCAAGCTGAAGGGTTTGTCAGACATTACCGATCCTCTTGAGGTATTTCTGCAGCTCAAAGTTGAGTTCCTGTTTGAGGATCTCCAGCAGACGCTCATCCGCCCTTTTGACCCAGCTGTCGAAGTGCGGCCGGGCTTGCTCCAGCGATACCTTAGCCTTGGCCAGCGGGAAACGACTGCCGTTTTCGGCGACCCAACCCGAACTCGGCCCGCGACCAGGTGACACCGTGCTGTCGGGGTAGTCGTCCGCGTTGAAATGCTTGCTGGCTGTGCGGATCCAGATGTCGGGCTTGTTGCCGTAGACCTTCTTGAGGAAAGCCCCTTGGTAACGCCGCCCCGCTACTGACACGCCGCTGCCGCTTTGTCGCGCCCGGCCGATCCGGCTGGACTCGATGGCGTTCAAACCGAACCATAGTTTGCCGCTCGCAGCCCCGCCGGAAACTGGATAGCTGCGCAACCGCTGACGCACCGCCGCAACAGCAATGCGCTCCGACCGGCTGACCGCTCGGGCGATGTGCGTGCGCAACCAGCCCAACGTCTTGTTGATCGCGCGCCGATGCGCCGCAGCAGCCGCTTTCGGTACCACCTTGGCAAAGTCCTGGAACGCCTGAAAGTCTGTGGCCGAAGACTGGATAGAGATCATCCCGCCCCCGGCCGAGGGTTTGAAATAGCTGCCGACACTCATGGGCGCAACCTCAGAATCAGAGCGACCAGGCCATCGCCGCTTGGCTCGAGCTGGATCAGGTCGTAGTCGCCGCCGCCATCCAGGGCAGGCAGGTCAACGCTGACCAGCATGCCCTGCTGCAGACCTTGCGAATCGCTGACACGGATCTCGAAGCGCGGCTCGCGTAACCCGGTGTTGAGCTTGCCGAACTTGGGTTGCAGCCAGGGCGCGGCGAACATGCCGAACACTGGCTCTTCGCGACCCTCGATTCGCGCCGTATCGCCCAGCGTTTCGAACACCACCGCGTCGACCTCGGCGATCAGATCGCGAAAGCCCATGGTCAGAGTTCCAGCGTGATCTGGGCTCGCGGCCGGGTGCACAGGTGCAGCGGGTTGGATTGAGCTTCACCGGCCATGCCTTTGTTGAAGGGCAGCGGCTCAATCATGCTGTAGTAAGGGATTCCCTGAGTGTTGACCGTTTCCATGTAGTCCGCCGGAGCGAACACCGAGATATATAGATCAGGCACACCCTCAGGAACTAGTAAGGCTTTGTCGTCGTGGACAAAGGACACACCGGCCACCTTGCCACGGTAGCGCTCCCAGATGATGCCGCCGAACTCGAAGCTCTCACGGGCATCACCACGCAGGGCTGCTGCCTGCTGGCTGTTGAGGTAGGTCTCTTTGACCGACTTGTGAACGATCAGCTTGTTCCAGAAATTCTTGCCGCAGAAGGCGCGAGAACCGGTGCTGGTCACACTGCCGAGCGCGTCTTCCTGCATGTCCAGCGCTTCACCGCATTTGACCCGCAGCTCCGTGCCCGCATCCGTGAGTCCCATGGAGAGTCTCTGACGGTCCACACCGAAGCGGTCGTAGAGGTCGAGCAGTACGGTCTTGCCATCGGCGTCGAGGATCTGGCCATTCAGTGCGCCCATACGCTGGAACTCGTGCGTGGCGTCCAACTGGCGCCGCGCCTTAGCCAGGCGCGCATTCACCACGTCCTGTACCGCCTGCAGTTCAGTGCGAGTGCCGAAGGCACGGATGCCTTGGATCTCATCCGCCTTGATGGTGAAGCGCTCCGGCAGGTGCACGGTGTTGAACGGGATCAGGTTGCGCTTGCTCGCAGCAACCACCAAGCCAGAACCACCGCGCTCACCGGCCGGCACCAGTGCCAAGGTGTCACCGTCCTTTTCAATCTGCACGGTCAGGGTGGTAATGCCTTCCTCGCGGAACAGCCCCAAGGCGCTGATGCGGCCCGGCAGGTAGGGTTGATCATTGAGTGCAGCGGTCAGCGAGGTAACGGTAAACGCTTCGTCGTCAAAAATGGCGATATCGGCCATGGGTACTCTCCAGAAACGAAAAATCCCGCACGCGGCGGGATGCAAAAATAAAGAGGGAAACGCTTTAGCGGACGATCAGCGAATGTGCGGCCAAGGCTTTCTCGGCAGCCAGATCGAGGCCGGTCAAGTGCGCTTCGCTGACCTCGGCCAACCGCACCATGGCGCGACCGCGACGCACCACGTCGGATTCGCCCAGCGGGCCGTAGAGAATGGCGACAGCGTTTTCAGTGCCGTCCTCTGCCGTTGGGTTGTACGGTGCGAATTCGCCGGTTGCGGTTACAAGCCCGAGAATTTGTCCAGGCCACAATGCTGGACCCGCCGCTACATTGATCGCTTCGCGCGAGATCGTGCCGGCGCCCTCGGACAGCAGGAATTCACCTGCGTGCATCGGTTCCTGTTTGATGGTCATGCTCGTGCTCCTTTCGCGCCGTGCGCGGTTCCAGTTTGAGCCGCTTGGCGAGCAGCCCAAATCGAGTTGGGGTCAGGTTGTTTGGCCAGCACCTTGGGTGCCGGGTCGTCCGCCAGCGGCAGACTGTTGTCAATTTCAAAGCCCTTACCGCTGGTGACAATCTTGTCGAACAGACGCGCCCGCACCGCCGCCGCATCCAGACCGGCCGCGACATACTCGGCGCTGAATTCCGGCAGCCGCGCGGCGACGCAGAGGTCGTTCACCGCCTTGGCGCGAGCCAGACCGGCGAGAACGATTTCCTCGCTTTCGAGCTGGGTAGAATTGAGCAGCGGCTCGATCAGATTGCTGATGCCCGCCGCCGTGCAACGCTGACTAATCATCAATGCCAATTTGGCCGAGTCCACTACAGGCGGCACCAGCGGCGGATCGACAGGTTCAAGTTCGGGATCCGGTTCAGGCGGCTCGTCGAGCTGGGCCACCAACTCAACCGGAGCGTGCTGGAACCGTTGCAACACCGCGCCTTGACCGAGGCATGCGTTGACTTTGATGCCGTCTCCGACTTCGTCTGCAAGACCAAGAGCCACCGCTTCGTTAGCAGTCAGCCAGGTTTCGGCATCAACCATCCGCCGCAGCTCGGCGTCTTCGATGTCGGGCGCCTTGGCCTTATAGGCCGCAATGATCGCCTCCAAGGTTTGATCCAATACATCAGCGACCCGACGGAAGTCCTCAGCGCCACCGCCTGCATAGGTGTATGGGTTGTGAATCATCAACATGGCGTTCGCCGCGATGACTACGCGGTGTGCACCGCACACGGCGACGCTGGCAGCACTGGCAGCGAGCGCATCGATTCGTCCGGTGCAGCGCTCGCCCAGACGCGACAGCGCGTTATGCATGGCCAGACCGTCAAACAGGTCACCGCCGATACTGTTGAACGCGGCGATCACCGGGGACACACCATCATCCATGGCGCGCAGATCCTGCACGAACTGATTGGCTGTGATGCCCCACGCGCCGATCTCGCCATAGACGAAAACCTCGATCACTCGCTCGATGGCCTCTCCGCTGGCCTGCAGGGCGTACCAGGTCTTGTCCTGAACCTCGACGCGTTTGCCCGCGCGGTTGTAAATGCGCGGTCGCGCTTGTTTGCTCATGGTTGCTCCTTGTCGTCGTTGTCTTCGACGGCATCAAGGGTGTTGTAGTTGAGGCCCAGTTTTGAGGCCCGTGCCAGATCGGCGGCGTTTTCCAGATCGACCGTTTCGGCGTCGTAGCCGGTGCGCAGGACCATCTCGCTGCGGGAAGAAAACCCGGCCTGTACTTCCATCCGGCGTGCCTGCACGTCCTGTACTGGCTGGATATAGGCCCAGCCTTGTGGAACCCAGCGAGTACGCAGGTACTTGCGGCGTTTCTGTGCGTAATCGTCGAGCGCCAGAACGCCAGACAGCACCGCCATGTCCATCCACGCAGCCCGTACAGGACGGCAAAGTTGGTGCACGTACACGCTGAATTGCAGTTGCTCCAGACGGCGCCGAAATTCGTTGAGCACCACCCGAAGCGCCCGGTCGTTGATACCGCGCATGTCTCCGGTGAGGATCTCGTAAGGCGTGCCCGACCCCGCTGCAGCAGCCATCAGTTGTTGCCGCATGAAGTCCGGGTAGTTGTTGCCAGCGTCTGGCGGTTTGGAGAACTCCACCTCCTCACCCGCGCCCAGTTCCTGCATGGTGCCGGGTTCGAGCGCAACCATCGGCGTGAAGCCATCGCGGTCCAGATCAAGCGGCTGACCGGTCACCGGATCTCTGGGAAGTGGTCCCGAGTCCGGCGCTGGCCGCTTGATGAAACCGGCGAACAGATTGGCCACCTCTTGGCGGAACAACACTGCGTCGTCGTAGTTGTCGAGACTGCGCAGGCGCTTGAGCACCGGCGATAATCGCGGCACACCGCGCAACTGGCCCGGCTCGACCGGTTCGAAGATGTGCAGCACCTGGGCGGCGGGCACGCGGACCAATTGGTTGTAGCCGGCGTTCAGCGAGGCTGCGTCGCGTGGGTGCGACAGGTACATCCAGTACGCCACTCGCTTGCCGCCGGGAGTGAACTCGATGCCGGCGCGGATGACGTTGCCGTTTTTGGTGGTCTCGAATTTGTCGTGCGGCACAAATTCCGGTGCGAGGATCTGCAGCTGCAGCGGAACTGCTAAACCTTCATCCAGACCGCGTGGACGCAGCCGTACGAAGCATTCGCCCGAGGTTTCCACCGTGCGCGCCACCAGCGCCTGCTGGCCGTAGAAGTCGGTGCGATCATCCGCGTCCGACTCATCAACCCAATCCACCCACAGCTCCTGCAGCAGCTTGCGCAAAGCATCATCGTCGGTTGTAGGTCGAGGGGTGATGCCCGTGCCGATCAGGTTGCTGACGCGCTTGTCGATGACGTTGAAGGCGTAAGGATCATTGCGAACCGCCGCCCGGGAGCGCGACCGCAGGTTGCGCAGTGCCGGCGTGTTGATGCTGTTGATCCCGTTGTCGGGAGCGTCCCAGCCAGCGGAGCGGCGCCCTTCTCCAGCGCCTTCGTAGCTCGCCTTGATGTTGGAAGGCAGGACAAACCCGTTGCGGGTCAACGTTGGGAAGTGTCGGGCCATCAGACCCCCTTCCCTGCGTGGTACAGCCGGACCACACGTGAGCGTGGCCCGGCGGCGCTGGCAAGTGACGAGCGTATTTCCTCGCGAGCCTTGAGCAACTCATCGACCGTGCGGTACTCCACGGTACGGTCGGTGTAGCGCACAGTTTTCTCACCGCGCGCAATGGCCGCCTCAACCGCGTCGAGGTGCTTTTTTGTAAAGGACATATCAGCGTCTCTTCAGATAGCCGCTGGCAGAGCTGCGGCGGTGAGGGGGGGCTGCCGGTCGCGTTTGTGAAACCGGTGCAGCGGGTGGTGGTGCGGGTTGGGCTTGGCGCACAGCAGCGGGCGCCGGTGTTTGCTCAGCATCAGGTCGCTCGCCCTGAACTGGCTTGATGACGTCATCGAACAAGCCGGACTGGGCCAGTGCTTGTCGCACCCTGTCCCAATCGTGTTCTTGGTAGCGATTGATGCCGAGGTAATGCGCCATCGCCAGGCAGTACACCATCAGGTCGAGCGCTTCGTTGCGCTCAGCCTTGCCCTTCACCCACTCGATGCGCTTGTGTCCGCGCACGTATCGCACGACTTTGCGCTCGGCGACGCACTGGGCGAAGAATTCGTCCGGCAGGTCGTTGGCAAAGTGCAGCGATCCAGGACCGTCCGGGAATGGATAGCGGTTGTAGATCCAGTCTTTGGCGGTGTCGGTGCCGACGAACCACAGCTCGGCGCCGTTGCGTTCGGTCTGGCCCTTCCACGTCACGTCAACCATGGACGGGCGCTGTGCAATCACCGGTCGGCCCGGCTTGCTCGCGCCCTTGATGGCGAAGATGTTGCGCCAGCGACGGACGCGGCAGAACTGGTAGACCTCATCGGTGTGATGACCGCCGGAGTCGACACCCACGGCGAGAATCGCCAGACCCACACCGCAGGGATGTCGGTAACGAGCCTTGAGTTTCTCGTCCAGCACCGCCCAGGTGCGTTCGTCTGCCGGGTCGCCCCAGATGATTTGGTGATCAACCACCCAGCGCTCCATGCCGACACCGAAGCCCATCACCATCAACTCCAGACGGTTGGCCTGAACGTCGACAGCGCCGGTCAGCATCAGCACGCCCAGCGGCATAGCGCCGAGGGTGTAGGTTTCCTGACGAGCCCGAGCGATTAACACTTCAGCCTTGGTCTGTTCGAGCGAGCTGTCCCATACTTTGGCCAGACGGGTGTTGTAGAACACCTGCATAAGGCTGGTATCGCCCTGCGCCTGAGCTTTTTTCGCGTCTTCAAACTCGATGGCGAGCGATGTCCAGTCCATCCAACCGGTCGGCGAATACAGGGCGCTGAGATGAAAGCCAACCGTCTTGCCGTCGCCGGTGCCATGCGCACGCCACTCTCCTCGGGCGAGCATGTCGCTTTTGTGGTGCTCTTCGATCAGCACATCACAGTCCAGGCCGGACGCCGCGCACTTGTAATGCACGACGCTGAAATCGGCCGAATACAGTAGGTTTTCCCACTCAAGCACCTGCATGTGCCCACAATGCGGACATGGCACGTAGTAGTGACGCTGATCGCTGGACTCGAACAGATCGGCGATTCGCGAGGCGCCCTTGATAGTCGGCGAGCTGGAAAAGTAAATCTTCGCATTGCGGCCGAAGTTGGTTGCACGCGTCTCCGCCAGCCTGATGGGATCACCCTCCTGGCCGACGTCGTTCTCCCAGCGATCGACTTCGTCGCCGTAGATATAGCGTGCCGACAGCTCCGATAGGTTGGCTGCAGAACCGGCGGTGGTGACGTACAGCGAGCCACCCTCGAACTCCTTGGTGTCCATGGTGTTGCGTGCGTCCCGCGAACGGGTGGCCGCGACCCGCTCGCGCAGCACGGGAGTGGCTTTGATGGTCTTGCTGATCCGCCCCGACACCCGCTTGGACAGGCCGAGGCTAGGCAACAGCGCCAGGATGTTCGACGGCGCCATGTGAATCAGGCCGCCCATCCAATTGAGCGCGATCTGGGTTTTCATCAACTGCGAAGCCACCATGGTGACCACGCGTCTGCAGGGATGGGCCGGCGACAGGCAACGCATCGGCTCGCGAGCATAGGGTGTCCGCGACGTGCGGTACTGGCCGGGCTCAGGGGCACCGGTGTCACGCGGGATTCGCATGTACTCGTCGGCCCATTCATCAATCCATAGATCGGGGTCGGGACGCAGCCCACGGAAGTAGTTCTCACGGTACACCTGTGCACCGTCAGAAAATTCCGTGTGCATAGGTTCAGTTCACTGTTAAGGCATGATCAAGGTCCGCTGAAGAGAGGCGCTCGGCTTCCTCCAGCGTTCGACGGATTGTCGCGGTGAGATGTTTTTCGATTTGCCAAGGATCCGTCATTGCCGCGAGGTCGTAGGACAGCTGAGGTAGCGGTCCGAACAACTGGTCACGCAACAACCGGCCGGCGTCATAGGCGCCAGTCTCGACTGCCTCTCTCGATACCAAAGAGCCTTGCGCCTTGCCCAGCTCGATCTCGGCCAACTTGGCCATGTTGTGTTCGCGCAGTGCACGGGATTTCTGGTAGTCGGGGTGTTTGCCGTCGCTAGGCATCAGCTGCGGCGGCGCAGCCGTGGAAGTCGGCGCCGTGAGGGGTGATAGTTGGCTGTAAACGTCACGTTGAATCCGGTCTTGCTGGTGACGGTCGGCGACCGCGGCCTTGCTGGGGTCGCTGGTTTTATCGAGTAGCGCCTCAGTGGCTTCCAAGTCGATCTTGCCATTTTCGGTAAGTACCAGCCGATCCTGACTCGCCAATTTCGAAACATAGGATTTGGCCCAGCCGCGCCGGGCCGCAAACTCCGTTTTACTGATGATCGTCATGGTTAATTCTCCAGTTCACCCGCGAGTTCACCGCCAGTTCACCTGTTCACCTCAGTTCACTAAGCTGGTGAACCGTCCGCTAACACAGTCCCGCGGGTTTCCGACCCCGTACCCTCCGAATAACCCCAGGGTCCCCGGCGGTTTCAGGCTGGTCCGCCGCCATTCGGCGGGACATCGCACACGCCAAGCCGCTTGGCAGCCCAGCGTTCGTACAAGCCGATGGCAACATCTGCACCGGCCATTGCCGTGAGACAACCCAAGGCGCCCGCCGTCCAGAGCGACATGCCCGCCGCGATCATCAGCATCATTGCCGAGACTCCGCAGACAATGCAGGCACCGGATCGAAGCGCAAGCCGACGCATCAGCGCCCAGCCACGGGCACCATCCTTGTCTGCTCGCCACATCTCACCGGATACGCCGCCGACCAGAGCCAGGACGATCACCAACCAGATCGGCATTTCTGCCAGCGCTTGCTGCTCATTTGTCATGTTGTGCCTCAAGTGAAGGAGCATGCCGAACACAAAAAAGAAAACCCCGCCGGAGGGCAGGGTTTTCAATGTCGCGGCATACGCCAGGACGAAGTGCACAGCACGTGCTCGGGGAAGCGCCAAGGCGCAGAATCCATATCGTGGGGACTTTTTACCCCCTGAGTACGGAACCGAAAAGGGGGCATTTTCGGTTATCCAACTTGACGCGACTTTGACGCAACTTTGAGGAGACTTTGAGGTAAAGCGCCCCGACCAACGGTAAGCCACTTACGTGCGTCCTTGCGCTCGGCCAGCACCTCAAACAGTCGGACATGAAGACGGTGCACAAGATCGTAGTAGGTTTGCTTCGCCTTTGAGACGTAGCCCAGCTCGTGCATCTGCGCTGCCCATGTCGGTGCAGGGTCAAAGCCGTAACGCATAACTGCCAACTGTTGCAGCCTTTCACCCCGACCATCTTGCCGGGCAATCTCGGAAAGGGCGGCACCAATTTCCTGCGCAATTGCATCTGGACCCGCACCACCGCCGAGAAGGATCCGAGATCCGGGTGTGCCCCGCGGCGCACAACCGCCCCACTCCATGATCGTCGCCATCGGGCTACCCATGCCTCCCGCTTCACCGGCGTGTCGGCATTGCTCGCCCCAATGTTTCAGCAACAACTCCATCGCCTCAATCATTGCCCTGCCCCCGTAAAACCCAATCCAACACAGAAAAACCGCAACCCGACACAAACCCAACACAGATAAATCCCTTTAAATTCAATGCTTCAATCAAACTTGAGTTGAGTGTGTTGGGTTTGTTGGGTTTATCAGTCTTCGCATAAGAAAAAATTCGTTCCGTTGAATTCGTTGCATAGAACGTCGTGCACGCGCGTGCGCGACACAAAACCCAACACACCCCACACAACACCCGCGAAGGCATGTAATTCGGGCACTCAACTTGTGTGGGGTATTCAAAATCAACCCGACACACACTCAACACACCCAACACACTTTTGAAAATAGTCATGCCGCAAGCGCCTTGATGTGATCCCAGCTGTCCACGTGCCAGCCCGCCAGCTTGGCCTTCGCCCGCCAGTTCTCTACCTGCTTGCCCAGCTCTGCCGCCTTGAGTGATGGGGGCGGGGAAGCATCTAGATCCACAGGAAAGAAAAACGCGCCGAAGCGACGGTTATTGCCGTCGGTCCAGGGTATCGCCCGCGTTTTATCCACCTCGGAACTGATAAATAGAGAGAACTTGGTCTGACTCATCACGTGCTCTTTGTTGCGCTGGCACCATTCGAGAAACAACGAATAGAGGTCGGTCGATAGACACGGTCCCCAAAGCCCATGACCCAGCTCGCTGTACTTCCACAGATGCAAGAAGGTTTGCCAGCCGGCCCGACTCAAGGCCACCAAACGCTCACGCGCCTCGGTCGATGGCGGCCGCGTGCGCTGGTTGAAGTCCCCTAGATCGACCGACAGTAACCAACCGTAGAGTGCCGCGACCCCACCCTGCTCCAGTTCACGACCAATCGCCTTTTGCCGTGCGACTGGCAGAGTCTCCATAGGCCACATGACTAGCATTCGTCGATCACTGTCGCTGATTGGCCAGGGAAGAATCTCGTTGCTGAGAAACACCGCATTCATATGGTTGGCTTCTTCCCAGCCATTAATGAATTTCGACTCCATCCGCACCGTTTTACCAGTGATCAAGTGCTTGATCTTGCCCACCTGGTTATAACGTTGATCGCGACTGACGACCTCTTCAAAGACCGACCACAATTTGCGGCTTTGCCACGCGTTGAAACTGCTTTCCAACTGCGTCTGACCAACAGTCGCCGCGTATTGGCCATAAAGCATGCCGAGCGCGTCAGCGAACAACAGGCTCTTGCCCGAACCCTCCATAATCGAATGCATCAACACAGCGGTGTCCATCTTGGCGCCCAAGTGCTGCAGCGGATACGCCAGCCAGCGAGTTAGCCAATCGGTTGCCGCTTCATCATGGTTACAAAGAAATGAGATCAGCCAACGCAGGTTGGCACACGCTGCATCATCCCTGACTGGCTCAAGCGGCAACCCGTCAAAGGTGTTGATGTACACCGCAGGATCCTTCGTCATGGTCGGATCAAACACGATGTGTTCAACATCGACGGTGCGGCGCTCGCTGCTGTTCAGCCACAGCGGGTAAGTGTCACCCAGCGCCATCTTCACCGCGCCCTCGGCTATGCGCCGCTTCTTTTCGCGATCCCAAACGTCTTTGGTGCCATCGATGTAAACGTAGCGATCGGTTGGAGACATCCCGAATGCACCGCCTTTCTTCCCAGCCATGCGGCGCGCCTGCTCGATCTCGCGAACATGATCGTCAGAAATCAGCCTCTTTGCGGTGTCGTCCAACCAGGCTTTGGCCAGTGGCTTGCCCACACGAGCTTCGAAGGCGGACTTCTTCATTACCTTCGATTGGTCGCAATCCCAGACGTGCGTGGTGCCCTCGACCAACGCGAAACGACGCAGAATGTGGTCCAACGTTATGACCTCCCCCGCTCCCCCGTCAGGAGCAGGAGCGGCCTCGCGGGACGGGCATGTTTCGTCGGAGATCGGCCCGCTCAATTCACCGGATGGGGTGGGGGGAAGATCATTCGGATCTGGACGGGCGGCGTGTTGCATGCCCAACATTCGCGCAGCATCCTTCACAGCCTTCGACTGGTCGCCACCGTGCTCGAGTAAGCAGAACACTTCAAAGGCGTCGTTCTGATGCCCGTTCGCGAGAGGGTCAGCACCGTGGTGCGAATAAACCTTGTCCTCAGTGATCGTCACCCCTGGCAGACCGGTGCTGCTTTGAGGGTAAAGCCACTTATTGCCTCGCTTGATGTATCCATGGGCACGAAGAAGCTCCGCAACATCGTGACAACGGTTGAATTCATCAATTACTGAGGGCCGTTTGCCGCCACCGAGTACAGGACGCTTTTTGGCTTTGACCGGTGCCTCCGGTGGCGCAACCGCCCATGGACACGCAGCTTCAGCATCTCGCTTAAAAAACTCCCAATTCTGCCAAATGGTAAGCAACTCGTTGGTCAGCGTCGGCAGCCCGTCAGTAGCACTTGGAGCGGTTTTCCAGATGTAAGGTTTGCCGGTACCGGGATGAATCGAGGGTGGAAATACGTCTTGCACCAATCCCGCACGTAGTTCAAAGACCGTGAAGCGTTTGAACGGCTCGGCTTCGGTTCGTGCAGCAGCTTCTGCGGCAAAATCACCCTGCTCTTTCGCAGCCTTGGCCTTGTCCATAAATCCTTTGAAAATCGAACCGTCCGGGTCTTTTTCATTCGGCCATGAAAGTGAATGACGCGTGAGTTCGATACCTTCCGGCACCTTGAACACTACCCGGAATCGCAGCGGATTCCCGACGATAGTCGGGAACACTACTGCCATCGCATCAAGGTCGAGGCCCAACAGTTCATACAGCACATGTCGCGTCCATTGAGCGTCATCAACATCCAATGAACAAACGCGGCTCGGCCCCAGCACGACACCAAGGTTGTGATTTGGGTTTCGTTGCCAAAACGCCTCGGCCGTGTCGGCGTCGGTGATATAGCCCCCGGGCTTATTCCACCCCAGGCCTTTCGGAGCCTTTTCACCTGGATCAATCGATACGAGTGCCAAGTCGAAAGTACTGATGTAACGCTTTGCCCATGTAGCGATGGCTGTTCCTTTGCCCGATTCACTCATCGCCGGGCCTCCCGCAACTCCTGACAAGAGACGCAGGTCTCGCAACCTTCAACCTTCTGCTGTCGAAGCAACGGGATTGGTTCGTCGCAGTCGTCACAGAACTGCGCGCTAACGCGGCTCGATGGCACGCGGCGACTGCGATGAATAGCAACATCAAGCAGGTATTGCGCCTGCTCGTTTGCGCGGTCGATATCATCAGCCATTGATGCGATCCTCCATCGCCTGACGAGCGCCCGCCATGATTCCAAGGACTTCGCGGATCACATCCATTCCGTGCTTTTCTAGATCCACGACTTCATGAAGCTCCCAGACGTTATCCGCCGCGCCGTCGTGCATCTTGGCCACGAATTCACCGGTTTCCCCGAGTAGCTTACCAACCGCTTTCAAGGCATCACGGGTTGCCGGAACGGCCACGGGCCGGTACCAAACCGCACCTGCTGGACGCATCAATGCATCCAGCAAGCGTGGATCCGCGGTCAGCCTGATCACTTCCTCAAGCTCATCTGGATTCAGCCATCGGCGTTCTTCATCGAGCTTGAGTTTCTTCTGGAGGGTGTCGTTGTCCAACACCATTTCAAAGGCAAGGGCGGTAATTCCGCCCTTGTAGTCACGACCAGCGCGATAAATCGCTTGGCGTAGTGGCAGGACCGGACCAGCGTCCGGCAAAAGATCTGTGCGACTCATAACCGTAAATCCCCTGTTTACGGTGTAGCCATAGCCCAGGGCAAACCCTATCCTATGACCACGACCGATGTGCATGTGCTGTGTGTCGTCGTAGTCGGGCTGGGGGATTCTTTGGTGAGAGGCCCCAGCTCGACACCCTTTAAGCGGCCCTGGCCTTGCGGCGCGATCCGATAGGACGAATCTCTACCGCTGTACAGGTCCCTTTCTCATCAACCCGAACTCGAATATCTCGAGCTGAATTGAGCATTTGAGAGACAGCGCTTTGCGATACCCCGATCAGTAAAGCTAGCTCGGGTTGAGTCTTACCCTCTGCGAAATCTCCCAAGGGAATTCCTATTTCGTTTGCCATCCACGTTTCCTCGAATGGGCGTTGCGGCATGCATATTAGTAACACTTCTTTTAAACAGCAAGAAAAATAGACGTATTACTGTTTTGATAAAATAAGTCTTCCTTATAAATTGGGATGCATGACCACTTCGATACCCTTCTCTGCCGACGACGAGACCCGAAAAGCCGAAGCCATGCGCTTGAAGGCTATTTATCAGGACCGCAAAAGGCATGATCCCTCCCTGACCCAGGACAAAATCGCCGATCTGTGCGAATGGGCTGGGCAAAGCGTTGTTAGCCAATACCTAAATGGCCGAATCCCTCTCAACATAGGAGCGCTGATCAAATTTTCGAATGTCTTGGGCTTTTCGCTTGAAGAGGTAAGTCCACGTCTCGCTGCTCTCGCCGAAATGCCCCGCCTGCGGCATTCACAGGGCGGCAATGAACGCTCAAGAACCCCCGACTGGGAGATGCATCAGATTGAAGTGTGGGATGACGAGACCCCGCTTGGGCCCGATGAAGTAGAGCTGCCATTCTTTAAGGAAGTGGAATTGTCTGCGGGTAATGGATCTCAGGTTAGGCTTGAAACAAACGGACGTAAGCTTCGCTTCGGGAAACGAACTCTCAAGAGAAAAAGCATCGATCCTGCTTCTGCGGGTTGCGCTCCAGTGACTGGAAACAGCATGGAGCCAGTCCTTCCGGATGGCAGCACCGTGGGTGTAGACACCGCGAATACAGTCGTGCAGGACGGTAAAATGTACGCCATTGATCATGACGGACAGTTGCGCGTGAAGCTTCTCTATCGATTGCCAGGCTCAGGTTTGCGCCTACGGAGCTACAACACCGAGGAACACCCGGACGAACGCTACGATGGCGACTACGTCCAACAGCACATTCGCATCATCGGTAAGGTTTTCTGGTACTCGGTAATGCTTTAAGAGATCTCTCCCCAAAGGCCCGCAAGGGCCTTTTTTTTCGATTATTAGTTTTATTTCCTAAATTTTATAAGTGATACTGTTGACAAACTAAATCAGTAACACTAATTTTGCATCGGAATCCACCTCTCACCAAAGAGATCAGCCCATGCAAATCACACAGCAAAGCGACACCCGCTGCCCTGTTTACCTGCACCCCTCCGCATGCAGCAGTCGCGCCGCAGTTGAAGACCTACAGCTTCGCACGGGGCTTATCGTCATCAGCAACCCCAAGGGCCGTACCGCCGCTATCAAACCAGTCATTCTCGCTAACGTATCCGAAGCCAATGCCGGGCCGCTCGGAGACGATGCGGCATGAGTAACTATCTCATCCCCCTCACTAAACAAGACCTGTTGCATCACATGCTCCAGGTTGGTGGAGCTGCCGTGTGCCCTCTTCAACGACCAGAGCAAGTCATCTATGCAAGCTTTGATGTAGAGCTCACCGACAACACCGCAGTCATCAATGTTGACCTGGGCGGCCACACCGGCGAACTGACCCTCAAGCGGTCGGACCGAGCCAATCACCTGCACCTGCGGGATTTCATCCAGGACATTGCGAACGGCCGAATTGAAGCAGCTCAACCCGCGCCACCCGAGCAGTCCGGCCGACTGGCGCAAATTGATCGAGCACTTGCGGACTCGGAAGCATTGCTTGCCCGCGTTCGCAAACTGATCGCTGCTTGAGGACTGCGCCATGAATCGCACCCTGGACGAAACAGCCGCATTGCTCGGATTCAAGCCCCGCGCCTTCCGCACCAGGTTGCGCGAGCTGGGCATTCTCAACAGCAGTGGCGATCTAGCCAGCCAGCACCGTGATCGCGGCTATCTATATTCGGATCCGCGCAGCACCCTGATTCCGTCTCTAAACAAGTGCCGTCATTACTCCGTGGTGATGGTGAAGGAAGAAGGGATCGAATGGCTGGCCAAGAAGCTAGGAATCATCAATACCAAAAAGGACGCCGCGGCATGACAACCAACTACCTCAATGCCTACACGCAAGCCCTCGGCGCCCTGAAGCTGATCCCGATCTACTTGAACTGCCCGGGGGTAGTCAGCCGCGCAACCCTCGTTGGCGCCTCGACGGAAGCCATCCAATTAATGGAAAGCATGCCAGTACTGAGCACCGAGTTGGCCGAGGTATTTCGCTGCGTCAACAACGTGATCCTTGACGGGCAAGTCGCCTACGTTACGCCGACCAACTCGCCCGAGTTCCCATTCGGCGCGGTGGTGGCTGACGCCAAGGGCAACATCTGCGCGGCTGCCATGGGCAAAAGTAAAGAGGGCCTCGCCGAGCTGATTCGCCTCAAGTTGCTGCGCCCATCGGAGGGGTACGGGGAGAACGCAGAGTGAGCAACACACTAGAGCAATTGCGACGTCAGTTCGCTACTCCATGTCCGACCTTGGCAGCAGTTCGGGAACAGTACTTCGCACACATTCGCACCGACCGCTACCTACTGGCCGAGATCAAGGCAGGTCGTATCGCGCTGGTCGTGAAGCGTCTGCACGGCTCTGCTCGCGCACAACGAGTGGTGTATCTGCACGACCTAGCCGAATTCCTTGACGCCCAAGCGGCGAAGCATGCGGCTTGATGCCGATGGTCATTCAATTTTCTCTCAATCAGACGATAAACAGGAGGCTGCATGAACACGCTTTTTTTACTTATGGCTCAATACGACGGACAAGCAGTTATTCCGCTGAATCGTCTCTGTGCTGACTACATGGGATTAACGGTAGAGAAGTTCAAAGCCAAACAGCTCAGCGGCGAAATAAAAATACCCATTGTGCGGCTAGGCCCCAACACTCAAAAAGCAGCATTAGGGGTACATTTAAAAGACCTAGCAGAATACATAGACCGACAAAGAGAACGTGCGATATGCGAAATAGAAAAATTAAATAAAAATTAATTAGCGCCTGTCTAGCAGCACTAGACAGGCAGCATTACTATACCCTAAAACAAATAATACTTTCTTGGCACTTTAAACGCGCCCCTCTACTTTTTGCATTCCCACCTAACGTACTAAAATCCGAATCCACTTTATGCTCTTCTATCGAAGAATAAAGCCCCTTAGCGAAAGACATAAAGCTTTCGGCAGACAATCCGTTGCTGGCCTCTCCAGATGGAAATGTCAGAACCAAGTTCAGCTTTCGCGAATGACACCCGATTATTAGATCTCGTGCCGCTTGCTCAGATTGACTGCGCAGACTAAATCGCGAACTGGGGCGCTTCGAGATCTCGGGGTAACGCCCCCTCCCACTCACCTCAACTTCACGACCATGCGCAAGGGTTTCTAGAACGTGATAAAAGCGGCTGTAATGCACATCTGAGTACGGTGGATCAGCAAATACTAAGTCTCCCTCCTCTAGGGAGTTGATAGTTTCGCCAAAATCCATGACCCTCGCTGCGCCGATCTTTCCCGCACATCGCGAAGAGATAGTCTCGATAGCCTCAAAAAGTAATTTTTCGACAGGCCTTTGCCATGCTTCCATAATATGAATAGCAGATGTCGCAGTGGGTTGAAAAGGCTGGGCCGTATGACCAGGCGCCGCGGCGCACCGACTGGCGGTTTCAATAAGAGCAGCCAACGCCACAGAGCGATTATCAGGAACTCTTGGCAACGTCGCCCTTAAAGCGTCTAACATCAAAGCCTGCATGGGTGAAAAATAATGCCCACCATAAGCCTTGGTCATCGGAAATTGACTAGCTAGACTCTCAAGCAAGTTCGGAAGAACAGTTTCGCAAAAAACTCTCGAACGAATAACTAAAGAAATGATATCTCCAGTTGCCTTTGAATTTGGTTCGACAGACGCTTCCGCATTCGGAAACTTGTCAACAACAACCTTCACCAAGGAAGTTGCGCGCTTTATCCACGGCCTGAAAATTGCCGCAGCACTTACTGGCTCCGTGCGTTCAACCACAGAAGCAGCTCGGCAAACCGCAAACTTTTGTAGATCACCGGACATTATTGCCTTCTTAGTATTTTGAGCTAAATACCATGAAACAGCACCCGAGCCGCAGAAGGGATCAGCTATCGCATTAGCATCACTTGCCTCCTCAACTAACAGATCCCCTAAAAAGCTCAACAGTTTACCTTTATGCCCCATATACTTCATTAAATGACGTTCCAAACCATACATGCTTCAGGCCGAGTCAGCCTTACTGTATTCTTTAAATTGTCCTGCGCCCAAAGATCAGTCAAAACGACAGGGGTAGCATTAAAATGATCTAGCGCAAGCTCATAATCCTCATTTGTATCATAAGCATCGACACCGGATTTTTTATCCCACAGCCCCGCATGTTCAAACCAATTCGTCAACCAATCAGCAGTCGCTGTATTAGGTGTGACGGCCAAACTAGTCTTAGTAGCGAGCATGGACAAACGTAGTAGAAAGAATGCTCGACATAATACATTTTCAGTTTTAGAGTCCTGCGAAGAAGCAAGATCAAAAGGTTTGGTTTTATACTGGGTTGTGTCTAAACGCCGTGAGATGAGAGCCGGATCCGCCCCTGTATTAGTTACTATTGCACCAACGATTTGCTTCAGACAATCCTCAGATGTCCCCCCCATTCTCAGAGTCATCGCCGGCAATGCCTTGCTGACAAAATACGAAATTAATGTGCTATCAAACAGCAATCCAGAATCTTGAGGTAGAAGCAGCTTCCAGAGCATCAATATGAGATCGAGATCATCATGAGACATCCTAGATAAGGGTGAGTTAATCCAAAAGGCTTCATAACTGGAGGTATTTCGCGCTGTATGATCGGACTGTATTTTAGCGAGATCCATACCCCAGTTTTGCAGCGTCTTACTTGGATCAACGTATTGCAGCGACGTAAGTACGTTGGATAAAGAAACACTTGTGGTGAGCTTAATCTGGTCGCGAAATAATTTTGTCGCGTCAGGCCGCTTAACCCAATTTTTCCACAAACCCCACACAGCCGAATGCGTGGGTGAATGTATTACCGTTTTCTTATTGCCAAAGACGTCCAGATAATAGTGCGCATTCTGGCGAACTCTTATCCCGCTCCAACTCAAAAGGGAAAGCGCTGCGCGCAACTCAGCATAATATGCAAAATGCAGTGCAGTATGCTTTGAGTGATTAAGGTAAGCATTGGAGGCAGCCGAGGCATATCTCCAGCCCTCAATCATATGAAAAACCTGCTCAGCAGCGAGCTCTGCACCAGGGATTGGACTGGCTGCTGGACAAAGCAAGTCCTCAAATTTAGTTATTGGCCCTAACTGGTTGAAGCCTTTTTGCACCGTCAGACCACTAGCCGCGTTACATATAGCGGCGTAATCTGGTTTTGCCTTGCTCGCCTTGACAGCATATTTTGGGGCCATCATGCAATTCCTTGCAAACGACTAGCATGCAATGCAGCATCTGCAACAACCTTATCACTCGAGTTTACAAGATACTTAAAACACTCTTTCATCAACAAGGAGTAACCACTACTCCCGCGATATGCCGCTTGGGTTTTACTTTGATCTTCACCCAATGTTTTAGAACTGCTAGTGCGCCAGTCTAATCCTGAGTTAACGAGAGTATCTGCGATCGCCTTTAGAAAGGCATTGGCCTTTTTTAATCGCTCGAACTCAATAAATGCAGCTGTAACATCTTCGTCTTCAGGCTTATCCGATACCTCTTCAGACTCCCACTCCTCAAGACCTAGTCGCTCAAAAGATACGCGACTCATCGCATTAAAAATGATGAAAATTACTCGACAACCTTGATCAGTTGCCATAAGCGTATTGCTACCCGAAAAAGCAATATTCTTCGTAAATTCATTCTCATCTAGACTGCGTTGACTTCCGCTACTTTCTTCCTTCAGAGCTCTTACCCAAGGGGCTGCTGAGTTCTTAACTGCTTCATGCATGTGAGTCCAGCAAGCGATCAGATATGCCCCCTGCTGTGATCGTTTCCATGGCAAAACTCTTTCTTTTCCGTCCCTGTCTATAGAGCCAAAAAAGCCACCGGTTTTATTCTCTTTTCCCCAACGACGAACAAAACTCACTGTCAACGATCGAATAAAAGCCGCATTCGAAACGTGACCATCGATGCGATTACCATGCAATTCAATACGATCTTTCCAAGGGCTAAGATTATGGCGCCACATGACCTCAGTTAATTCTTGAGCCCGGTGTTCCTGATAAACCTTTATCCCTTCACCTCTTTCTAGCCAACTTTGACTGCGAAGTTCAGGATAAAGATCAAAAGCCAAACTCGTATTAATTTTTTTGGGCTCAACGTTAATAACCCAAAAAAGATACGCCTGCCAAGACTCGGACAATCCGTTAAAAAACACTACCGGAACTTCATACTCATCATCTTCGATGTCATTTCCAAGCTCATCTATCGAGAAGAGCCTATGCTGACCATCGATGATTTCAATTGGTTCCAGTATCGATTTACCGCCAACTCGACCTCCAGAATTAAAAAATTCAGGTATAGAGATAGAGTTAAATCCGCCTTGTTCGATTATGCTAAGCTGATGATCTTTGTCTAGCGCAACTTCTTTCCCGCCGCGCCGACGCGTTTCACCCGGCTGTATAATGTTTACTAGGATCGAAGTAGGCAGCCAGCCTGGATGAACTAATGTTTTGTGCTCTTCAGGATCCAAGCTTGGATCGTTGGAAATCGGATATCCGTATTTTATGTACCTTGCTATATTCTTAGATCGACTTGATTGGTGGGCGCGTTGGTAGCCAGCACCTTTTTCACCTTGCCTACGATCTTCAATATTTCGGCGACTGACACCTGATAAATTTCTGAGCGTCTTTAATGAAACCGAGGCGATATAAAATTCGTGCGGTGGCTCAGGTAAATCTTCTTGAACCCAATCGCTGAGCTCCCATGTTTTCAACCACTGTTTGACTTTTAGAAGTGGTATTTGGCTAGTTGTAGACATTCATAGTCCCTTTTTCCGTCTATTTCGAACTTCACATTTCCCGCTTATGGGAGCAGGGTTTAGTCGGTTCATCAATCCGTCAAAAAAAAAAACCATCATCTGATGGCAGCGTGCGATCAGGAGGATACCAGATGCCTTGCAGCCAATCCCCTATTTCCAGAGCGGAAGTGATGCGCCAAAAGCCAGTGTCCGACGAGCTGCTGCTTCCTACCGACACCACTTCAACAGATCGCCTTTTGCATACGGATCTCCACGCCCTCTGAGATGCGTGTAACGGCGAAGAGAGTTCCAATCCCTGTGACCCGAAACACTGGAGACTCTCGGAATGTCCCAATCCATTTCAAATAGTCGACTGACACC
This sequence comes from Pseudomonas sp. Marseille-Q5117, assembly GCF_946901175.1. Taxonomy (NCBI): domain Bacteria; kingdom Pseudomonadati; phylum Pseudomonadota; class Gammaproteobacteria; order Pseudomonadales; family Pseudomonadaceae; genus Pseudomonas; species Pseudomonas sp. Marseille-Q5117. The sequence continues at coordinate 250,550 of NZ_CAMPPP010000001.1, forward strand.
ATCATGCCGTAAATCATGAAAATGCAGATCCTCGATCCCCAGTAGCGGACACGCACGGGTAAACGCCGCCGACACCGACTTGGCGTTGAATGGAAAAATCTCCCTCTCAGCCTTGGGCATGCTCTGCAGAATCGCCCATGCTTCATCCGGCAGATGGCACCACACGTCATTCCCAATTTTCTGCCCGGGATTTTTCATGTCGCGAACAAGGACAGCCTGACGAGACTCGTCGAGATCCTCCCAACGAATCCGCGTGATCTCCTCCTGCCGGCGCGTTGAGAAGATTGCAAAGGCGATCATCTTCGGCATGTGGATGGAATCGGGACGGCGCTTAAGTACATCACAGAAATGCGCCATGAGCTTATTCAGCTCCTCCAGCGTCGGCCGGCGATTACGTTCCTTGCTCTTGCTGACCATCCCCAGCTTGCGCAGCACCTTGCGCGCATCAGGCATAGCAAGTGGATCCACCTCATAACCCCACGCCGGCCGTGCGACGGACAGGACGGCTCCCAAGTGAGACAGATCATTACCGACCGTCTGCGCTTGAACACCGCCGCCCTCGTCGCTCATCCGCCACTGCGCAAACTCCACCAGCTTCTGACTGGTCAGCGCCGAGTCGTCGAGATCACCTAACCAGGTATCCTTGATCGCATTGAGTGTTGCGTTCTTTGTTTTACCCAATGGCCGGATCTTTTCGTACTCGTCCAAATACTGCTCGATCATCTTTCTGATCGTCACACCCTTGCGGTTCGCTCGCTCGATTGCACCAGGCTCGGCCAGCTCCGTCTCACGCCGCTTGATCCATGCCTGGGCGACCTGCTTACGGTCGAAGGTTTGGCTTTCCTGATAAACTGTGCGCCCATCCCGATTGATCCGTATCTGCGCCGTGTAGGCCGTCGAGTTGTCCTTGCGCTTACGTGATGTGATCGTGCCCATTTCCCGTTGCTACATTGCCGAATTCACTTGCTACATTGTAGCAACCGACTTGGAAAAACAAGCAAAAATGGGTAAAAACTGCTGTATAAAAGATCAGTATCAATGAATTTCGAAAAACCTGAAGCACCCGTAAACACTAGCCAAACCCGCTCCGAGCCGTCTCGCCGCTTCAGTGTGGCGCCGATGATGGATTGGACGGACCACCATTGCCGTTTCTTCCTACGCCTCCTGTCGAAGAACGCCCTGCTCTACACCGAAATGGTCACCACCGGCGCACTGCTCAACGGTGATCACGAGCGTTTCCTGCGTCACAACGAAGCCGAGCACCCGCTCGCGTTGCAGTTAGGCGGTAGCGTTCCGCTGGATCTGGCCGCCTGCGCCCGCATGGCCCAAGACCACGGCTACGACGAGGTGAACCTGAACGTCGGCTGCCCGAGTGATCGTGTGCAAAACAACATGATCGGCGCGTGCCTGATGGGGCATCCGCAGTTGGTGGCCGATTGTGTGAAGGCGATGCGTGATGCGGTGTCGATTCCGGTGACGGTGAAGCACCGGATCGGCATTAACGGGCGCGACAGTTATGCCGAGCTGTGCGATTTCGTCGGCACTGTTCGGGATGCCGGATGCACGAGTTTTACCGTGCATGCGCGGATTGCGATCCTCGAGGGGTTGTCGCCGAAGGAGAATCGCGACATTCCGCCGTTGCGCTATGACGTGGCGGCGCAGTTGAAGGCGGATTTTCCGGAGCTGGAGATTGTGCTGAACGGCGGGATCAAGACCATGGAGGCCTGCCATGAGCATCTGCAGACGTTCGATGGCGTGATGTTGGGGCGTGAGGCTTATCACAATCCTTATCTGCTAGCGGAGGTCGATCAGCAACTGTTCGGCAGTACCGCTCCGGTGATCAGTCGGGCTGAGGCGTTGGCGCAGTTGCGGCCTTATATCGCCGAGCATTTGCTGGCCGGTGGTGCGATGCATCACATCACTCGGCATGTGCTGGGCCTGGGCACAGGGTTCCCCGGGGCGCGCAAGTTTCGTCAGTTGTTGTCGGTGGATATTCACAAGGCCAAGGATCCGCTGGCGTTGCTGGATCAGGCGGCTGAGTTGCTTGAAGGGCGTTGATTGATGGTTTGAGTGTGCGGGCGGCGCATGAGCGTTGCCCGGTATTTTGATGTACTGACAGGATGTCTTTTGTTTATGCCCGCGTTTACTTTTTCAGGTTTCAAGCGTTTCACCCTCCTCGCCTTGTTCAGCTTCACTTCCGACGTTTATGCGCACTGCGATGGCTTTTGCATGGGCCGTACCGATACGCCGTGGGAGGTGACGCAGCTTTCCGGCTTCACTTTGGTGTCTTTAATCCTCGCACCTATTTCGTCTAGCCAGGAAACGACCGACAGTCACAAGCGTGTTTACTCTGCCGAGGAGCAAGAAGACGCGCGACTCTATCTGGCCAGCGACGGCATGCTGCAAGCCGCGTATTTCACCTCGGCCTTGCAGCGCTTTCGTCAGGAGTCGTCGGATTCGACGTTAAACGATCTCGCCGTGGCCGCGTTGATCAGCGCGCAGTGATCAGGCAGCCGCTGCGGCGGTCCAGTTGACCCATCCAAACAGCCACGTCGCCAGAATCAACAAACCAAACGCGATCCGATACCAGGCGAACGCGGCATAGCTGTGGTTGGCGATAAATTTCAGCAGGCCACGCACGGCGATCATGGCGAAGATGAACGCGGTGACGAAGCCGAGGGCGAAGACTGGCAGGTCGTTGGGTTGGAACAGGTCGCGGTATTTGTAGCCGGAATAAACGGCGGCACCAACCATGGTCGGCATGGCGAGGAAGAACGAGAACTCGGTGGCGGCTTTGCGCGAAAGGCCGAAGAGCAGTCCGCCGATGATGGTCGAGCCGGAGCGCGAGGTGCCGGGAATCATCGCCAGGCATTGTACGAAACCGACCTTCAACGCGTGGGACCAGCGCATGTCGTCGACATGTTCGACGCTGACTACATGGCTGCGCTGTTCGGCCCACAACATGACGATGCCGCCAACAACCAGGGCCACCGCAACGGTGATCGGGTTGAACAGGTATTCATGAATCGCGTCGGCGAATAACACGCCGAGGATAACGGCCGGGAAAAACGCGATCAGCAGATTAAGGGTGAAACGTTGCGCGTTGCGCTCGGTGGGCAGGCCTTTGACGATTTCGAAGATCTTCGGACGAAACTCCCATACCACAGCAAGAATGGCCCCCAGTTGAATAATGATGTTGAACGCCATCGCGCGTTCGCCGCCAAACTCGAGCAGGTCGGCGACAATAATCTGGTGGCCGGTACTTGAAATGGGCAAGAACTCGGTCAAGCCTTCTACCGCGCCTAATATCAACACCTGGAAAAGGGTCCAGAAATCCATTAATCCTCCGTCAGAGCACTCAGGGTGAGCGACCAGTCAATAACACTCAGGGGTTGAGTATCTGAGTTACACAATTGGCGCATATGAAGATCCAAAGATCGCAGCCTTCGGCAGCTCCTACATTTGGAATGCATTTCCATGTAGGAGCTGCCGAAGGCTGCGATCTTTTGATTTCGAAGAATAGGTCTAACGGACTGCCACACTCAAGTCATGTTAGTAATCGTCGGCCGACGAACTAAACGGAAAAAATTTACATCTATTACAACAAATATTTCAGTTCAGATATGAAGTGTGATCAACCTCACACATTGTTGACATGGCCAATCAATGGCAAAAGGACATAGACAAAGCCATCGCCACAAGCTCAAAATAGTGGCACCATCGCATATAGCCATCACCTACGCGTTAGTTCACAAGCCCGAGAAAATCAACTAAAAGCCTGAAAAGCTTAGTTATTGTTAGAAAACTCGGGAGACACGTCTAAAATCCGCGCAAATGTTACCAATTGTCAGTCACAGATGAGAACCGGTGCTTTAACATCCCGATGTCAGCACCTAATTCGAGTCAACGCATGATGCTCTCAGGGAACTTGGCGACGAGAAGTCCGCGCCCGACAAATGATGAATCCGGTGTTCTTGCTCTGGGTCGTACACTGGGTGTGGCTGATCATTTCAGATCGCTGATCGCAAAGCACGTGCAGCCCGATATGACCTTGGAAACAGGTGCTTTCACTAGTTCATATAAGCAGCACGGTTACATCGGTTCCTACCGCGCCATTTTCGTCATCATCGATAGTCCACAAGCCATCGAAGAAAATCTGGCCCTGGTGCAGAACCTGCGCGATGACAACTTGAAGCCGCTTATTTGCGCAATTGTCACCGGCCGCGGTGCCGTCAACAAGATCAAGTATTTCCTCGCCGGGGCGGATGCCTGTATCAAGCTCAATACATTGAGCGATGACAGCGAAGACTTGCTGGCGGAGTTCTTCAACAGCGAAGACTGGCAACGAGATATCAATCTGACGCTTGATCCGACGCGGATCTGCCTGATGGACAATCGGCGCAAACTGGATATCTCTTTCGCCGAAATGAAGATCCTCGAGGCCTTTGCGCACACCGGCAATCACATTCTGAGTCATGATGAAATCGCCAGCATCATGGGCCTCAACGCCAATTTCTACGACCCTCGGGCACTGGAAAAATCAATCAGTCGCTTGCGTGGAAAAATCAAGGACATGTATGGTACAAACGCGATTCAGAGCATCCGCGGCTACGGCTATCGCCTGATGCGGGGCCTGATATCGACTGCCTGAGTCTCGGGCAGTCTTCCCTTTTGCATACGTACGAAGGATCGTCTGATGCAGCCATATCGTTCCAATTGCGCCTCATACTTATTAAAACTCAAGCACTTGAATGAGCACGGCATCACGCCACATAACAATAAAACTCCATAACATAGCAGCAGATCGAGTGGAATTTATCGATGGCCATTTTCGGCCAGAACCCTGCCTACGATTACTTCCGAGGAAGTCATTGCTCGCCTGCCGATTTATCTTTTAGCCAATTTTGGTGTGTATTTAGGAGAGAGACATGGAAACGAGTACAACCCTCCCCAGAAAATATTTTGTTGTTGTGACGCACAGCACAACGTCGCAACGTGAACTGGAAAGCATCTTGTCCAGTGAGCGTTTCAATTCGTTTGGCACGTCGCAGGCACAAATGTTTGTTGAAGGTGTTGCTTCGCCCTCTTCCGCCCCGATGGTCATGGAGTTCAGTTACCCAAGCCTCAGCCGAAAGAATGTTGCGCGCAGTATCGAACATGATACTCAACGCATACTGGCCACTCTTGAAAATGAATGGCGAGCCGCGCAAACAGACAATCCGTTTCAAAGCTTCCCGACCCGCAGTGCAGAACGCGCTCATATCTCCAATGTCAGCGAGAGCACTGAGCCTTGCAGCGATACCTGGCATCTCGACGATGAACAAGGCGTGTTGCTCAAGGACAATGTTGCGATCAGCCTGACTGGCCTGGAAACCGCTCTGGTCAGGAAAATGCTGAGCCATGAAGAGCGCGTGGTCAGTCGTGATGACCTGATCATCAGCATTGGTCGGGAACCCGAGCAATACCGTGGCCTGGAAATGTGCCTGAGCCGATTGCAGGACAAGTTCAAGAGTGCGAGTAATGGCGAGCGATTGTTCCGAGCCGTAAGAAATCGCGGATATTGCCTGATCCAGGAAGTCGTTGCTTAATCACAAGCGACACACAAATCGAGACAAACAGATATAAAGTGCGACTACAACAACAAGAAGAGCACTCTGTTTGGTTTACCCTCCCTGATTCGATAAAAGCTTCCCTGCCTCCACCCTTCAACAGTAACAAATACGTCCCCGCTTTTTCATCCCCCGCTCTACGACCTTTTCTAACAGCCATCTATTGAATTATTAAAAAGTTGGCACTGTGCCATCTTGTTAGAACTCGTCAGACACCATTCCCGACAATAACTTAGTCTATTGGCTGACGACAGTTCGGCTCTCGATGTTGTTACCTCAAGACACTCGCTAAAACAAAAACAATAAGTCTGCATAACAACTCGGCTTTCAACTGTTGAAACCTGAATGGACGTCTTTTGGGGATATCGTATGGATCTTTCTCTCAGTATTAATCGAAGCACGGGCCTCAAGGGACTGACCTTTTGGGGCCAATGGGCGCTGGCACAGGCTTTCGTTGTGACGCTGCTGTTCATCCTCGCTGAACAGCACACCGGCACCGTCGCGTTCTACTACCGAATGTGCGCCACCCTCGCCGTCCTGGCCTCGGTGCCGGCTTACACATTCAGCGGCGTTTATCGCAAACGCGACAACTACCTGACCGGCCTCGGCCGCTTGTTCATGGGCTGGTCGATGACCATGGCCGCGCTGGCGTGCATCGCGTTTGTCTGCCAGGCCGATGAGCTGTTTTCCCGTCAGGTGATTCTCAGCTGGGCGGTGTATGGCTTCCTCGGTCAGGCGTTCCTCTACGCGCCGCTGCATGCGTTTTCCAAGTACTACCAGCGTTCGCGTAAAAGCGAACACCGCACGCTGATTGTCGGCACCGGCGAACTGGCGTTGGGCCTGGCGAAAAAGCTCAGCCAACTGGAAAACCTGCCGCTGATCGGTCTGGTCAGCAACGGTGACAAACCTGTTCTCGCCTCGGATGCACCGCGTGTCGTTGGCGCTCAGGACGAGTTGCTTGAGCTGATCGAAGCCCACGACATTCGCCGCCTCTACATTACTCTGCCGCTGTGCGAAGCCGCGAAAATCGAAGCGATGTATGTCGATTTGCTCGGCGCCAACGTCGATGTGGTGTGGGTGCCGGACTTGAACAGCCTGACCCTGCTCAACCACTCCGTGAAAGTCGTGGACGGCCTGCCGGCGATTTACCTGAACGAAAGCCCGCTGACCAGCCGCCCGACCGCTGCCCTGAGCAAGAGTCTGGTTGAGAAAACCGTGGCATTCCTGGCAATCATCGCCCTCAGTCCGCTGCTGTTGATCATCGCTCTGGCGGTGAAAATCAACTCGCCCGGCCCGGTGTTTTTCAAGCAGGACCGCCATGGCTGGAACGGCAAGGTGATCAAGGTCTGGAAATTTCGCTCGATGCGTGTTCACGATGACCGTGAAGTGAAACAGGCCAGCCGCAATGACTCGCGCATTACCGCAGTAGGCCGCTTTATCCGCCGCACTTCCCTGGATGAGTTGCCGCAACTGTTCAACGTGTTGCAGGGGCATATGGCGCTGGTAGGTCCACGGCCGCATGCGGTGGCGCACAACAATTACTACTCGGGCAAGATCCTCGCTTACATGGCGCGTCACCGAATCAAACCGGGCATCACTGGCCTGGCACAGATCAGCGGCTGCCGCGGTGAGACCGACACCATCGACAAGATGCAAAAGCGTGTCGAGATCGACCTGCAGTACATCAACAGCTGGTCGTTGTGGCTGGATCTGAAGATCCTGGTGAAGACGCCGTTTACGTTGTTGTCGAAGGATATTTACTGAGGCTCAGCGCTGCAGATCACAAGGGGACGAAAGTCCCCTTTTTTTTGGGCGGGATTTGGGTAACCAGTATCGACTACAGGTGCGCCCCCGTGGGAGCGAGCCTGCTCGCGAAAGCGGTGTGTCAGGCGATGGAGATGTTGGATGTGCCGGACCATTCGCGAGCAGGCTCGCTCCCACAGGGATTCGGGTGATGACCAGGATATGTGGCGTGACGCCGATCAAGTGTAGGAGTGAGCCTGCTCGCGAAAGCGGTGTGTCAGGCACTGGAGATGTTGGATGTGCCGGACCATTCGCGAGCAGGCTCGCTCCCACAGACCAGCGCTTACTCGGTAATCTTCTCGAAGTTGCGATAGAACATGTCCCCTTCCCGGCTATCCGTCATCGAGTGCAGTTGATAGCTGCGGCTCAGTCTGGCGCCGCCATCTCGGGTCAGTGGCGCCCAGACCAGGTTGGCGCGGCGCATGGTCGACATGCTCATCATTTCGTCGAACGGGATCGACAGGTACAGGCCTTTGTCGAAACTACCTTCACCATATTCCGCGCTGCTGGCCGTGGTGATGGTTGCCCAGGCACCGACGCGCACGCCGTTGAAGAACTCACGCGAGATGTCCACGGTGGTGCCCCAGTCTCCGGCCAGATAGCGACCGACACTGACCGCCGCCAGCGTGTCGAACGGCAGATCGGTATAGCCGGTGATATGCCCGGTCACGACCGAGTAATCGCGCAAGGCAAAGCCCTGATCGAAATCACGCTGGCGCACCCAGTTCAGGTCCGCGCCCAGCGACCAGCGCTCGCCGGTCGGGCGGAACAACACTTCCGCGCCGACGCCGGCAAACATCGATTCCAGATAACCGCCGTACACCATGCCGTACAGATCCTTGTCCAACTGCTCGGCATGGCTGAGCTGGAACAACGGCATGGTCGTGTTTGACGTGGTCAGGTACTGGCGCAGATCCGTACGCACGCGGGGCAATCCGCTCGGCGCGTCGTAGACGAATTTGTCGAAGTTGTTGACCAGGTTGGCGCTGAGCAAACCGCTCCACCAGGTGTTGCGGTTGAAGCGATATTCAGCGTCCGCATCAGCACTGAATTGATAGAGCAAACCGTCCGGGCCGCCGACGTTCTGCTTGAAGCCCAGACCCACGCCATAGCTGAAATGCTGCGGCGCTTCGGTATAGAGGGTCTTCTCGTTGTGCGGCATCGCCGGGTTGATTTCGGTGGTGCGGTGCAGCGCCTCCAAGGGCTCTTCGTTGTTGATCACTTCGCGGAAGGTCTGGCGCGGCAGGCTGGTTTCTTCCAGCGGCAAGTCGTAGCGCTTGTTGACCACGGTGAACCAGTCGATGTCGTCGTTGACGCTGTTGTCGAGAATCCGGCTCGCGCGGCCAACGGCTTTGGACGAATGGAAATAACGCTGCTGCTCGCCATAGACGATCAATTCGGAATCGCGCTGGCTGATGCGCTCGACCTTGTACCCGGCATTCTGCTGCAAACGCCGCGACACATCGGCCCAGTTGACCTGTGCCATCGAGGTCGTCGGCGCCTTCGCCGGCAGCGGTTCGGGGGTCGGATCGTAGGTCTTGGCCGGCGCCTTGCGGCTGACGAAATTGGTGTGAAAGGTCACGCCGAACATCGCCGTATTGCCCCGCTCCCACGCGGCGCTCAGGTCGATCGAATCGGTCACCTTGAACACCGCGCCGAGGTTGATCGGCGAGTCCTGTTTGATCTCGTTGTCCTTCGGCTCGTTCTTGTAGTCGTTGCCTTCGAATTCAAGCTTCAGACTCAGCCGATCCCACGGCGTCTGGTAGCTCACGCCACCAAACAGCGAAGGCTTGCCACGAAAGTACGAGCCGGAGTTGACGTCGCCGGTGCCTTCCAGCGCCGGGCGCGTATCGAAGCGGTTGCTGACGTAGCCCAGCGGGTTGTCGAAGTCGCCGCGATTACCGATGTAGCCCCAGGCAATGCCGGCGCTGAAGTCGAAATTGTCGAAGCGCTTGTTGGCAACGAAGAATTCGCTGGAGAACAAACCGGTACCACCGATATCTCGAAAGCCCAGCGCCACTTCCGGCGCCCAGTGGCTTTCCTGCCACAGGCGTACTTTGGCGTCGACCGCCTTGTCCTTGTAGCTTTGACTGCCGCTGAGGGCCTCCGAGCCGTACGGCCGGTTGGTGATCGCGGTGTAGCGAAACGAACCTTCGAGCCAGTCCAGCGGTTGCAACGACACGCTGTAGCGGCTGTAGGGATCGGTGCGGTTGGCATTGACGCTCAGCTCGCCGGCCGGGGCCATGCGCGCCGTCGGCGTCTGCAAAAGACCGGCGCCACCGAAGTCATTCTGGGTGATACGCGGCTCGGCGTGAGCCAGACCGCAGGGCAATAACAACACAGCTGCAAAACGTAACTTCAACGAACCACCTCGGCCAGCTGCGTGGCAATGAATTCGGCCAACTGCTGATTCAATTCAGGAAGAGGCGGATCAAGATCATCATTTTTTATCGGTACCAGAATCCTGCTGCCGGCCACCGGAAACTGCCCGGACTCGCGATTCCAGTGCGCGATGCCGACGCGCCGCGAGACGCCGTTGGGCTGGATCAACCACAGATAATCGGCCTCGGCATCGTCGAGAATCGAGCAGCCTTCCAGGTATTCACGGGCCTCCTGCAATGGCTGGTACGGCAAGTGACATGGCTCGGTGACCGCGCCCAACACCTGCACTTCATCAACCCGTTTCGGATAGATCAGCCGATCGCCGTCATCCAGACGAATGTTGCGCGCGAAGCCGACTTCCACCGCCACCGGATCGAGGTCAGCGATCTGCCGCCCGGTCACTGGCATCTGTCGAACTTCTTCAGCAACCCGCTGTGCCAGTGCCGCGCGGCTTGGCCGATTAAACAGCGTCGCCATGCGCTGCAGCACCTCGAGATCGAACAGCACACCAACCTTGAGCCGCGTTTGTTCCTCGACCAGCGACTGGCGCAACAAGCCGCCCGCCAGCCAATAGCCTTCGGCATTGGGCACGGCTTCGCTGATCACATCGAACAGGCGTCCACCCGGCGGCAATGCAATCGGCCCGGGATTGGCGACGTCGCCGGACACCGTGACAGCGGCCTGACTCGCCCCAGCGATCAGCAAAAGACCCGCAGCCAAAATGCTTAAGCGCTTCACGGCAGATGCCTGCGATCAGGAGTCAGCTGAACCAGCTTGACGCGCAATTGCGAGGTCAGTTGTTGCTCGCTTTGCAGAATGAAACCGTCCCGCGGGTCGACCCAGTAACGGTTGGTTGCGCTGAGGCCGATGGCTGGGGCGTCGATCTGTTCATCGATGCGCAGCACCGAGTAAGGCTTGTCGAGAATGTCCAGGGTTTCGGTGGCGCGGCGCGAGAAGCGGCTGTTGACGATCACGCCGACTTCCTGGCCTTTGTACAGATCGATCCAGCGCCGTGTGGTGAAACCGTCGGCGACGTGATGCAGGCCTTGCTTGAACGGCGAGTCATCAGCCAGCCGCGTGCCATCCAGATCACCTTGCAGGCCGAGGCCGATGCTGCGCACGGCGAGGCCATCGCGCAGCAGCAAAACCTGCTTGCCGGAGGCGACCCAGAATTGCAGGTCTTCGCGCTCGCGCACCAGCGCCAGTACACCTGAGCCGGATGGCGTGGTCAGTTTCAGTTGCGGGTAGTTGACCCCGGCGACTTCGGCCGCTGTCACATCAACCTCGTCGGGGCCGACGACGGCAGCCTTGAGGTTGTTCAGCGATGCGCTCATCAGCGGGTTACAGCCGCACAGCAACGAGGCCGCCATCAGGCAGACGCCCACTTTCAATAGGTTCACAGTCGGGCGGCCTTATTTGCTGTTGTTGCTGTATTCGCTCCAGTTCTTCGCTGCCGAAGCTCCGGTGCCGACAATCGACGCCGACGGCACCAACTGGCTGATGAAACGGTTCCAGCGAGTGACGTTGGCCGGGCCGACGTAGACGACATCCTGCGGCCGCACCTGAAAGTGCGAGGCCAGCGCCATGGCGGTCGGCGATTCGGCTTCGAGCTGATAGATCTTCGCCGGCTCGACGTCGAGATTTTCCACGCCGCGAATCACGTACACCGCGTTGCCGTTGGAACTGGTCTGACTCAGGCCACCGACCGAACCGAGCACGTCGGACAGGTTCATGGTTGCGGTCTTGAAGCTCAGCGCGCGCGGCTGGTTGACCTCGCCCATGACGTAGATGCGCTTGTTGTCGTTGTACGGCAGATACAGCTGATCGCCGCCCTTGAGGTAGACGTTCTGCAGTTCGGAATCCTGCTGATTGAGCGTGTCGAGATTGAGCGGATACACCCGCCCGTTGCGCGTCAGCAGCAGGCCCGACAAGTCGGCATTATTGGTGTCGATGCCGGCGGAACCGAGGGCCTCGACCACGCTCAGCGGATTGGTCGAAATCGCTTGCGGGCCGGCCTTCGTGACGGCGCCGGTGACCACGACTTTCTGACTGGCGAAGCGCAACACTGCAACGTCGACCTGCGGCTCGGCGATGAATGCCGACAAGCGCTGTTCGATGTCCGCGCGCAGTTGCTGGATAGTCCGGCCGGCCGCCTGGACTTCCTTGATGAACGGGTAATACAGCGTGCCATCGGAGCGCACCAGACGGCCGTTGGCATCGATCTGTTGTTGCGCGCCGGAGGGGGCAGTCAGCTCCGGGTGATCCCAGACGGTGATGTACAGCACGTCGTTGTTGCCGATGCGATATTCCGCCGGCGTCACCAGCAGTTCCGCCGGCAGCGACTCACGCTTCTGCGTGGCGCGGTTCATGGCGATCAGCTTCGGGGTGATCGGAATCAGCTCGACCCGACTGCTTTCGCTGGCACCCTGGCGGGTGATATCGCTGGTGCTCAGGTACTGGCCGGGGGAAAACATGCAACCTTGCAAAGCGAGACTTGCCAACATTAAAAGATAAACACTACGAGTCATAATGGCACTACGCTATTCAAGGGCGAATCCAAAAAACAAAGTCACCCGACTTGCGTCGGGCGACTCTGTACTGCACTAACAAATGTTCCTGTTAGTTATGCGTGCCGGTTGTACCGGTGGTACCCGTCGTACCGGTGGTACCGCCGTTGGCACTGCCACCGCTGTTGGACGCCGCTACAGCACTGGCAACCATTGCAGTACTGGCCGCGGGCGCTTGCGAAGCCGCCACACTGCCACCTACATTGGTTACCGCTGTCAACGGCGCTTCAGCGGCGGCAGCCCAGTTGCTCAACATCGTCAACAGGGCAACTGCCATCACTTTTTTCATAACAACTCCTTTCTAACATTCGAACTGTTAAAAAACAGATCTGTGTCAGAGCTGGTAGCTTTCAAGTCCGCAAAGAGCGCGAACAAGATCCGTTGTTCTTTCACAGTCCTGTGCAACTGCTAAAGTCGAACGGCAGGTTTATATCTACGGATTTGCAAATGGCATTGCCAGTGTAATTTCCCGACGTTATCTAACAACCTGACTGAAACTAACATCGGACTAAATGGCCATCATCGCGAATAACCATTGGGATGATTCGATTGCCAGCGCCAAGTGTCGGCGACCATGTCCTGCAAGTTGCGCGTGGCTTTCCAGCCGAGTTCTTTCGCCGCTTTCGAAGCATCGGCAAAACTCTCGGCGATATCACCGGCGCGGCGCGGCATCATCCGGTACGGCACCGGCCGCCCGCAGGCCTGTTCGAAGGCATGCAGCACTTGCAGCACGCTGTAGCCATCGCCGGTGCCGAGGTTCCAGGTGTGAATGCCGGTGCGCTCGCTGATCGACTGCAACGCTTTCAAATGCCCATCCGCCAGATCAACGACATGGATGTAATCGCGCACGCCGGTGCCATCGGCGGTCGGGTAATCGTTACCGAAGATCGACAGCTCGCGCAGGCTGCCGACCGCAACCTGGCTGATATACGGCACCAGATTGTTCGGGATGCCGTTGGGGTCTTCGCCCATGTGCCCGCTGGCGTGGGCACCGATCGGGTTGAAATAGCGCAGCAGCGCGATGCTCCAGCGCGGCTCGGCGAGGCTCAGGTCGCGCAGCACGTTCTCGACGATCAGCTTGGACTGGCCGTAGGGATTGGTCGGATTGCCCGTCGGAAAATCCTCGCGAATCGGCATCTCTTCAGGCTCGCCGTACACCGTCGCCGAGGAACTGAACACCAGCCGGAACACCCCCGCCGCCGCCATCGCCTGACACAGGGTGATGCTGCCGCCGACGTTGGTTTCGTAGTATTCGAGCGGCTTGCGCACACTCTCGCCCACGGCTTTGAGCCCGGCGAAATGCAGCACGGCGTCGATCTGATGCTCGCGGAAAATCCGGTCGAGCAGCGGCCGATCGCAGACATCGCCGCGAATCATCCATGCACTTTTGCCGCAAATGGCTTCAACGGCGTGAAGTGCTGCGTCGCTGCTGTTACAAAGATTATCCAGAACGACAACTTCATAACCTGCCTCAAGCAATGCAAGTGTGGTATGCGAGCCGATATAGCCGGCACCACCCGTTACCAGAATCTTCATAGCGCGGTCCGTCATTGAATAAATACCCGGAAGCGTGTCAAGCCATGCCTGGTGGAGATGCGGAGCAATTCACACAAACAGGGCGACAACAACCTCAAACAAATTTAGTTCAACCACTGGCAATAATTATTTTTGCCGGTCAAACTGTTTGACGGGTACTTATTAGCACTCCCTGGACACTTATCACTATCGACAGATACCGACTAAAAATAACTTATAACCAAGTAGTCGACATCTCATAACATTAGCGCTTTTTAACAGCGCAACTAATTGCCAGCAACAACCTGACTCGGGTATTAAAGTAAGCCTTCAATAATCATTGAAACTTGCCGCCACTTTTTGGTGCGCAACCGTCGCCTGTGTTCCATGACTGTCCAGGATACTTTTATGATTCGTAAATGTTTGTTCCCCGCTGCCGGCTACGGCACGCGTTTCTTGCCGGCGACCAAAGCCATGCCGAAAGAGATGCTGCCGATCGTCAACAAGCCGTTGATCGAATATGCCGTTGAAGAAGCACGGGACGCCGGCCTGCAACACATGGCCATCGTCACCGGCCGGGGCAAGCGCGCGCTGGAAGACCACTTCGACATCAGCTACGAACTCGAGCACCAGATCCGTGGCACCGAGAAAGAGAAATTCCTCGCCGGCACCCGCGAGCTGATCGACACCTGCACCTTCTCCTACACCCGTCAGGTGGAAATGAAAGGCCTGGGCCATGCCATTCTCAGCGGTCGCCCACTGATCGGCGACGAGCCGTTTGCCGTGGTGCTGGCCGACGACCTGTGTCTGAACCTGGAAGGCGACGGTGTGCTGTCGCAGATGATCCAGCTGTACAGGAAATTCCGCTGCTCGATCGTCGCCATTCAGGAAGTCCCGGCCGACCAGACCCACAAGTACGGCGTGATTGCCGGTGAGCTGATTTCCGAGGGTATCTACCGGGTCAACAACATGGTGGAAAAACCGGCGCCGCAGGACGCGCCGTCGAACCTGGCGATCATCGGGCGCTACATCCTCACCCCGGACATCTTCGACCTGATCGCCGACACCGAACCGGGCAAGGGCGGCGAAATCCAGATCACCGACGCACTGATGAAACAGGCGCAGAACGGCTGCGTGCTGGCCTACAAATTCAAAGGGCTGCGCTTTGATTGCGGCGATGCCGAGGGCTACTTGCAGGCGACCAACTTCTGCTACGACAACGTGTACCTCAAGGGCCGCTGAGACGCCCCCCCATCACCAGAGGCAGGCAACCATGAACATTGCACAACATTCGACAGAGATTGAACGTGAGGTGGGCAACCTCGGGGTGATGAGCTGGTTGTCGCGCCATCAACCGCTGCCCAGCGCCAACGAAACCTGGCTGGGCACGATTCTGCTGGTGGAGCGAATCGGCGTGTTCCCTGCGTCCGGCGATATTCGCCGGCCGCTGCGCGATCCTTATCCGCTGCTCGCGCACCTGAAGGCGTTGTATGGCGAACAGGCGCTGGAAATGGACGACCGCGATGGTCTGAAAGTGATCTTCAACGACTGGCGCTTTCGCGTGCGCATCTGCTGCAACGATCCGGCGATCATCATAAACGTGGAAACCCGTTGTGATGCGCGGTTGATGCCGCGCAAGCTTGACGAACTGCTGGGGCTCATCGATGCCTTCAAGCACGACGCCTGATCACCCGGGCGTCACGCCAATCCATTGTGGGAGCGAGCCTGCTCGCGAAAGCGGCGGCACAGTCAGCATTGATCGTTCCCACGCTCCGCGTGGGAATGCATCCAGTGACGCTCTGCGTCACGCTGCGGAGGGACGCGGAGCGTCCCGGGCGGCATTCCTTTGCTGCGCGTGGGAACGATCATGGTGGCGAGTCGTCGCAACCGGTACTCGTACCCGTTATCCAGCGATAAAAATAATCGGCAATCACCTTCCCGCCCGTGGCCGGCAACGGATGAATCCTGTCCGGGCCGATCATCGCGCTGGCGTAGCGTTTGACGTCGGGGCCGAATGCGCATTGCAGGTTGGCAAAACCGAGCTGCTGTTCACTCGCCCACGGCTCGAGCACCTGCGCATAGGCCGACATCGGATAAGCGCTGGAGCGCGTGGTGTCCTGACGCATGATCAGGTTGATGCTCGCCGCCGGCTGAATCTCGCGCAGCATGCTCACCAGGCCCTGAACGTTTTGCAGGTACTGCGCAGGTTTGACGCCGAAGCCCTGATCGTTGCCGCCGAGCATGATCAGGTAAACGTCGGCCGGGATTTTCGACACCACGGCTTTCCATTGCGTCTGCCACTGTCGATCGGCGTGGTAGAAATCCGCCGATGCCGCGCCGGAGGCCGCCAGTTTCGACACCCGAATGCCCTTCTCATCATTCGTCATCCAAAGGCCGAACAACGTGGGCGCGCCCTTCACCACTTCCAGTCTGAATGACCAGTCTGCGGCTGATGGAACGCCCGCTAGCGCGACTTCCTGAACGCCTGAGCCTGCGAGTTTCAACGGTTGCCAGTCTTGCAGGGGCGACCAGCGATAGCGCAGCTCGTCGGACTCGCCATTGCCCAGATACAACAGTTTCGCCTGAGTGACCGTGGTATCGATGCGCGGCGAAGGGCTGGTATCGACTTGCAACCAGGCGCCCGGCTTGCCGCTGATCGTGCGACTGTCCGGACTGGCCTGGCCCAGCTCGGAAACCTTCCAGCCGCCACCGAAGTATTTGTCGCTGCTGCGGGTGTATTTGAAATGCGTGCCGCCCAGCGCCGCGCCGTGGTTGAAACCGACGTAACCGGGGCCGGCGAAACCCACCTCGGCGGCCACTCGCTGCACCAGTTTGTTCAGGTAGAAATCCTGCCCGGCGGTGTAGCTGTCGCCGATCACCGAAACCGCCAGCACCTTGCCCGCCTTGCCCTCGCGCCACTGCGCAAAGCGCTGGCGGGCATCGTCTATCGTGATGGCCGAAGTGGCGGCGGGTTGTGGGGCGTCTACTGGCATCATTGAATATTTCCTTTGTCCGGGATGGCCCCTTCGCGAGCAGGCTCGCTCCCACAAAAGACCTTGTGCAATTCACACAACCTCTGTGGGAGCGAGCCTGCTCGCGAAGCTTTCAGCTGTTCTGCGTCTGCACCACCGGAGCGACAATCACCGGTGCTTTTTTCTTCGCCGCGCGCTCGCCAAGGAACAGCACCGAGGTGAAATTGAACCGGCTGAACACCATCGCCAACAGCACCGGCCCGAGCAATCCACAACTCAGACCACCGAGCACCAGCAAGCTCTCATCCTTCACGCCGAGGCGCCCGAGGACAAACCGCGAGGTCGCTGCGAACAGCACATGAAACAAGAAAATCGCATAGGAATATCCGCCGAGCCAGGTCAGCGCTTTCGAGCGCATATCACTCGACAGCAATGCGATGCAAGACACGCACCCCACCGCCAAACCAATCAGGCTGCGGCGATCGACAATCAGCTCACGATCAATCGCCGCGACATACAACAGCGTCAGCGAGATCAGCACAAACAACAGCGGCCCGATCACCTTGAAGCGTTGCTTCAAAGCATCGACATTTTCCTGACCGATAATCCCTGCAACAAAAAACGGCAGCAGGTAAATCGCACCGTTGATACCGAACGCATCCAGCGGCAACGGCGGTAGCAGGAACAACACTGCCGCAAACGCAAACAAGCCATACAGCCGCGTCGCTGAACGCAGCAGGCCGCGCCATTCCAGCAGGCCGACGAAGATGAAAATGCTGAACACCGCCTGCAGGAACCAGAAGTGGTTGATCGGCACCCAGAACGACAACAACGCATCGATCACGCCGACGTCCTTGTTCACCCCCGGCCCCACCGCTTGCAGCACCGAGAACGGCACGCCGACGCAGAACAGCGGCACGATCAGCCGCCGCACCTTGCCGGCAAAGAACGCGGAAAAGTCATTGCCGCGAATCTTGTAGATCGAATAGATGTAGCCGGAGATGAACGTGAACAGCGGCATGCGCACGTACACCATCGAGTCGGCGATGACCCGGAACGGCGAGCCGATGTCGATCTTCAAACCGCCGCCCAGCGGGCCGATGACGTGATAGAGCACCAGCAGCAGGCACGCCAGGCCGCGCAGGGTTTCGATCTCCAGGGATTTTTTCTTGCTCGACATAGAGCACCTGCCTTAAGTGAGAATTCTTGATTCGACCTGCACCGGTTTGTTCGCGCGCAGCATCAAGCCCAGGCCGACGAACAACACCGGCACCACCATCGAGAAGTGGCGGGCGAAGGAGCCGAAGTCCGGCTCGAACAAGCCTTGCACCAACAGAAACGCCAGCGGAATCGCGATCAGTTCCTTGGGTTTGGTCTGGATCGGCGCGCCCTTGTAGTCGGTCGAAGTGATGACTTTGAACAGCAGCAGCGCGGTCATGATCATCAGCGCAACGAAGATCACCTGCCCCGGCCCGGACAGCAGAATCAGCTCAACCGGGAACGACAGGCGGAAGAAAATGATCATCGAATCCAGCGCCTGGGAGACGAAGTCGCTGCCGCTGAGCCACGAGACGATCAGCGACTTCGAGCCCTCCTCGCCCGCCGTGCGCAGCTCGTTGTTGCTCGCCCGGATCGACGACACCGGAAAGCCCAGCGCCAGCTGAATGGCCATGGCTACCGCCAGATAAAACAGGAACAGCATCAGAAAGAAGGTGAAACGCGAGACGTACTTTTTCATCACGCAGACGCCGACCCACGACAGCGAAAACAGAATCCAGTAGGGCCGGATCAGCACACCGTAAATCACCGCCGAGAGGAAAAAACCGCCGCGATATTTGCGCGTCAATGCGCTGAGCAGAATGCTCAACACCGCCACCGACACGATGATTTCCTTGGTCAGGTTCTCCAGGAAGAACGAGCGCACGATGCCCCACAGGCACAGGGTGCCGAAAATGGTCAGCGGCATGCGCCGAAACACCACCACCGGAATTGCAGTGAGGAAGAAATTGCAGAACATGCCGTAGGCCCAGGCATTGCTCAGGTTGATCCCGGTGGGCCGCAGCAGGAATGCCGAACACTCGTAGGACGAGCGATCCGGCGAGAACGGGTTCCAAAAATTGCAGTTGTCGGCGCGCGCATACGACGACCACAACGTCATCGCATCCGGACCCGGATCACGCGGCACCAACAGCGGCATCGCCACTGACAGAAACAGCCCGGTGAACAGGATCAGAAAGGAAATCGACGAATCGAATTTGCGTCCGCGAAACTCGATGCGCGGCAATTTCAGGCCCATGACAGCGCAGCCTTTTTCGCGCCGCTGACACGGGTCAAGACTGCAATCACACTGAGCTGCACGACGATGGCGAAAACATTGCCCCACGCCGCGCCATAGATCGAGTAATGCTTGATCAGCACATAGCTGACCGGCACCGAAATCAGCAGGCAGAGCGCCGCGCTGGCCAGCGACACCCGGCTGTTTTTCGAGGCAATCAAACCGCCCCAGACAATGTCGCCAATCGCCCGCAAGGCGAACGAAAAGATCAGCACCGCGAGGAGCGCGTTATCCGGACGCGGCACGCTGGCGGCGACGTAATCGAGCAGCACATTGAAAAACACATAGATCGCCACGGCCACAACGGCGGAAACCGCCAGCGAGCGCATCACCCATTTGTTGACGAACAGTTGCCTGACCGTAAATGCCTGCTGATCGGCCTGGAAACGCTTGGCCAGCACCGGAATGCCGACCACTGCCACGACCGCATACGACAACGCCTGCAAAGTGTTGGCCGCCGACCACGCATACACATATTTACCGAGGCTGGCGTAGGGCTCCAGGTCGATGATCAGAAAGCGCTCGGCGTACTGACTCAGGGCGATCAGACCGGTGCCGAGATAGAACGGTAACCCGGCCTTCCACACCGTCGCGGTGTCCAGCGGCGCGGCTTCGTGCCCCTTGTGCACGTTCACCACGATCAAATAACCGGCGATGATTACCAGCACGTTGGCGGCGACCCACAGCCACAACACACTGGCGATGCCCGCGACCCAGCCGAGCACCATGCCGCCCACCGCCAACACCGCCCAGAGGCCGGTCTTGATGAAGAACAGCAGAGCTCCGGCGGTGGCTTTCTGCGCGGAAAACACGAAGGAATTGATTTCGAACGACAGGTGCTCGGTGAGCAGCACCAGAGTCACGCACAGGATCAGCGTGGCGGTCGCTTCCACCGACTGGAACAGCGAATAGATCAGTACCGTCAGCACCGACAACAACAGCCCCACCGCCAGATACAGCAGCAGAACCTTGTCGACCACCCGCCGCGAACTGCCGCCGACGCTGATCAGCCGGTTGATTTCGGAACTGAAGCCGACGCTGTAGAACTTCGACGCGATCAACGACGCTGCGACCACCACACCATAAAAACCCAGCGCCTCATAACCGAGGTAATGGGTGATGGCCAACACCAGCAAGAATTTCGCGCCCAAGGCTCCGCCGCGAAGCAACAGCCGAAATATCATCGAACGACACCCTTGATGATTTCGTCCATGGCCACGGTTTTCGCCTCGATCTCGCGGCAAGTGTCGGTCAGGCGCTTGCCGAAATCCGCCAAGGCATTGGGCGCGTAGACGGTGTTGATGATGGTGTCGACGTCGATGTCGCCGCCGTTGATCACCCAGTCGTCGACGCCCATGTCCTGATAGGCGCCAAAGCCTTTGCGCTCGTAGCTGATGTGATACGCCGGCACGCCGGAGAGCAGCGATTCGATGGCGCCGTGCAGACGCACCGAGATCACCAGGTCCGGTTGGTACTTGGCGATGGTTGCCTTAAGCGACAGCAGGTCTTCGTTGATGCCCAGTTCGCGGTAGAACGCGCCGTCATCGTTGCCGCGCACCGCGCTTTGCACGGCACAGACCACTTTGCTTTTGTTCTTCAGACGCTGCAGCAGCAGTTTCAGATTCGCCACGTAGGCGACCTTCTTCTCTTTGCTCCACTCCGGTGGCTTGCGCAGCACCACGCAGACTGTCGCCGGCGACGCGGCGCAGCGGGTGAATTTCGGTTGCTGCAGAATCTTGCTCGCCAGCGACTGCACCGCCAGATCCGGCGCGCGATAGACGTTTTCGCAAGCATCGAAAATCGCCGAGGAACGGTTGTCACGCACGAACACCGCATCGGCGCTGGCGTAGTGTTCGACGATCTTGCTGCTCTCGCCGTGGAACGGGCCGATGCTCTGCGGCAGGTACACCGACGGCACTTTGCTGAGAATCGCGGTTTCCAGTTGCTTGGCGTGGCCGAGCTTCAGCTTGATGTGCTCGAAGGCGCTTTTCGAACGCATGTAGCCGCCGCCGACACCGACGATCAGATCGGTCTTCTTCAGCAGATCGGCGAGCCCGGCGTAGGACTGATTGAGAAACACCGCTTGCTTGACCCGGCCCAGACCTTTGGCCGCCATCACCGGCGCATCGAAACGCGGGTGCGGCAGGTAGTTGAACGACTCAGGGTCGGACGCCACGACACTGATCGCGGTGTCGTCACCGAAGTTACGCTGCACCAGAGCAATGGCCAGATCGACGAGCAGACCGTCACCGGAGTTGGACGCACTGTAGCCATGCAAAATCGTTACGTTCATAAGCTTGAGTTCTACTTAATAAGTGGGAGCGTGATACAGGTCGTAGGTCTGGCGGATCATCAACGCGGCGCTGAAGCGTTCGCGGACAATGCTCCGGCCTTCATTGCCAAGGTCGAGCAGGCGCGGCTTCTGGATGATCGTCAACACGTCGGCCAGCGCCTGGTGATCGCCGGACGGAAAGACGTAGCCGGACACTTCGTTGGTGACCAGTTCCGGCAGCGAGGTGCAGTTACTGGCAATCACCGGCAGCCCCATGGCCATGCCTTCCAGCGGCACCATGGCAAAGCCTTCCCAGCGACTCGGCACGATCAGCGCATCGGCTTTCTGATACAGCGCCTGCACTTCACTCGGGGTCACCCACGGCAGGTACTCGACCGAATCCATCGGCGGGCACTCGACAGAGTCTTCGTTGACCGCACTGCCAACCACCGTCAGTTTGAGGTCGTTGCGATTGACCTTGGCGTAGGCCTTGAGCAGCACGTCGAAGCCTTTCTGGTAATCCAGGCGCCCGACGAACAGCAGATGAATCGGCTCGGCGCCAGTGGTTTTCGGCGCGTCATCCTTGTGATGAATGCCGTTGTAGATCAGCTTCATGCGCTTGCGCTCGATGCCGAAACGCGCGGCTTTGTCCAGCTCGTACTGGCTGACGCAGATGATCACGTCGGTGACTTTCTGCAGCACCCGCTCGATCCACGCATAGACCTTCTGCTTGGTCGGCGAGCTTTCCATCAGGAACGAAAACGCGTGCGGGCAGTAGACGATTTTCGGCTTGCGCCATGGTCGCAACAGCACGCACACAACACGGCCGATCACTCCGGAAAAGGTGCTGTGCAAATGCACCACGTCCGGCTTTTCCTTGAGCAGCACCTGGCTCAGGCGCCAGGCGAAACGCAGCAGCGATGGCACGTTGCGACCGCTACGCGAGAATGTGCGCACTTGTTGCGGGGCGATGCCGTGCAGCTCCTTGGCCTGATCCTCGGGCACCAGATAGATCAGTTGATAATTCGCCGCGTCATCTTCGGGGGATGCCGAGATCGTGCGGATCACCGTCGCCACGCCACCTTTGATCGTCTCTGCCACGTGCAGTATTTTTTTCACAACTCACCCACTTCAAACAGGAAAGAACAATCGGCAACCATCAGGATTTGTCGGACGCGTATTCGTAGTTGTAATAGCCAGTGCCGCCGTAATAGCTGGCCGCACGCTTCTCGACGCCGTTGAACACCGCGCCTTTCAGCTCGATACCGTTTTGGGCGAAGCGGCGAATGGTCAGTTCGATCTCTTTGGCCGGGTTCACGCCGAAGCGGGTGACGATCAGGCTGATGCCGGCTTCGCGACCGACGATGGCAGCATCGGTCACCGCCAGCAGTGGCGGCGTGTCGATGATCACCAAGTCGTAGCGCTCGCTGAGTTCTGCCAGCAGTTCGCGGAAGTTGGCGTGCATCAGCAGCTCGGAAGGATTGGGCGGCACCTGTCCCCGGCTGATGAAGTGCAGGTTGTCGACTTCGACTTTGTTGATCGCCTGCTCAAGGGTGCAGCGCTTGACCAGCAGGTCGGACAGCCCGTTGCTGATCGGGGTGTTGAGGGTTTTGTGCAGATGCCCTTTGCGCATGTCGGCATCGATCAGCACCACGCGCTGGCCGCTCAGGGCCATGACCGCCGCAAGGTTGGACGAAACGAAGGTCTTGCCGACCTGCGGGCTCGGCCCGGAAATCATGATGCGGTTGTTGGTCGAATCGAGCCCGGCAAAATGCAGGCAGGTGCGCAGGCTGCGGATCGATTCGATCGACAGATCGGTCGGGTTGCGCAGCGCCAGCAGGTACGCCGGCTTGTCGACGCCATCGCGGGCGCGGCCCTTTTTGTTGTCCTCTTCTTCCTGCAAGGCGCTGTAGGGAATCGACGCGTAAACCGGCAGGCCCAACTGCTCGATGCCTTCCGGGCCTTCAAGGCCACGGCTGAGGGATTTGCGCAGCAGCACCAGCGCCACGCCGACAAACGCGCCGAGCAATGTCGCGATCAGCACGATCAGTGGTTTCTTCGGTTTGATCGGATTGGTCAGGTCGACATCGGCAGTGTCGATCAGGCGCACATTGCCAACGGCCCCGGCGCGAACGATGTCGAGCTCCTGGGATTTGTTCAGCAACTGCGTGTAGATCTGCGAGGCCACCTCGACGTCGCGGGTCAGGTTGAGCAATTCCTGCTGGGTGGCCGGCAGATCCTGAACCTTGCCTTCGAGGGATTTCTGCTGCTGGGTCAGCTCGCCGATCTGCGTCATCAAGGCGCGGTAGGCCGGGTGCTGTTTGGTGAACTTGCGATCGAGTTCGGCCTGCTGCATTTTCAGCTCGGAAATGCGCGTTTCCAGCGCCACCGACTGGCCCAGCACCGACTGGGTTTCCAGCGAAATGTTCACGGTCTTGCCGTGGGTCTGGTAGGCATTCAAGGCGTCGCTGGCCTTGGCCAGATCACGCTTGACCTGGGGCAACTGGCTTTGCAGAAAAGCGAGGCTCTGCGCGGCCTCCGCCGAAGTGCGCCGTACGTTTTGCTCGACGTAGAGCGAGGCGATCTTGTTGAGGATCTTCACCGCCTCGGCCGCGTCGGAGCTGGCCAGCGCCAGACGAATGATCCCCGACTCTTTGCCCTGTTCGGAGATATCCAGCGCGTCCTGATAGCCCTGAATGGTCACGATGCGTGGATTGCGCACCACCTGAAAACGCGTGCCGGGGTTGGCCGACAAGTGCGCGATCTGCCCTTCTACACCGGCATTGGCAAACGCTTCGCCGGCGACGCCTTCGGCGAGCAGATTGTCGTTTTCATCGAACAGCTCAAAGCGCTGCTGCTCGCCAGCGATCAGGGTGAGTTTCTTGCCGAGCAAATCTTTCGGCAATTGCAGCCGAGTGAATTCCAGACGTTCGCCGCCCCAGGCATAACTGTTCAAACCGAAACGCGGCGGCGCGACGCTGGTCTCGCTGTCTCCGCGATAACGCCGCGAAAGAAAGCCGCCGATCAACGGGAACGTGTTGGGGGTGACGTCGATATCCAGGCGCAGGTCGTCAACGGTTTTGCCGATCACCGCGCGGGATTTGATGATGCCGATTTCGGTCACCGACGGCGATTGCCCACCGAGCATGCTGTTGAGGTCGGAGAAACCGAGCATGTCGTTCTTTTTCGGTTCGACCTGCACCAGCGCGTTCGCCAGGTACACCGGCGTCGCCAGAACCGCATAGGCGACGCCGGTGACCATGAAGGCACCGGTCAGCGCGCCGATCAGCCACTTCTGGTCGATCAGGCTGCCGAAGATGCCGAGCAGATCAATACTGTCTTGATCATTGTCGCGGGTGCCGATTACGGACGGTAACTGCATAAGTCTGTTCTTACCATTTACTGTTCTGAAGAAGATTCATCAATGCCCGAGACGCTTTGCCCATGAACTAACAGCATCTT
This sequence comes from Pseudomonas sp. Marseille-Q5117, assembly GCF_946901175.1. Taxonomy (NCBI): domain Bacteria; kingdom Pseudomonadati; phylum Pseudomonadota; class Gammaproteobacteria; order Pseudomonadales; family Pseudomonadaceae; genus Pseudomonas; species Pseudomonas sp. Marseille-Q5117. The sequence continues at coordinate 275,467 of NZ_CAMPPP010000001.1, forward strand.
CAATCAATGCGTGGGCATGAATAAACGCGGCTTTGCCTTGACGATACGGATCATGTATTTCGCGCTCGCTCTGCCACTTGCCGAGCAGAAACACTTTGCCTCTGGCGTGCGAGGCAATCTTCAGCACTTGATTGACGTGGGCCTTTTCCATGACCAGGATCAGGTCCGAGTCATTGACGATGTCCGAAGTCAGTTGCCGCGCCTTGAAGGCCTCGGCGCAATGCCCGTGCTCTTCGAGAACCTGCCGCGCCGAGGCTTCCACGCCCTCGCCCACGCGGGCGGACAGGCCGGCTGAGGACACGGTGATGGCGGAGGGGCCCAGCGCGTTGCGCAGCAGCAGTTCAGCCGTCGGACTTCGGCATATATTGCCCACGCAGACAACGAGGATCTTTTTGAACAAGTCTTGCTTTCCTGTGTAATATCAAACAGCCAACATGCCGTGAAAGTTAATGAACCCTCACGACTTTCCTGCACTCAGAAATAGCTTCGCCCTGTTAGTACAGGAACATTAAGTACCACAGCGTTTTAAGCCGCCCCAACCACAATTAGCGGACTAAAAATAACTGTGATTTTCAGTTGCTGTTTTCCTGACAAAAAATAACATTCGCGCACTTAGTGCCATCACCGTTATCGGAAATTGAGTAACGGGATAAATATTCGTAGTTGTCATTCTCTTCAGGAGAGCAGACATGAAAACAGCACAGCGCAATAAACTCGCCGCCCTCGCCCTGATGGCGCTCGGTGCCACCAGCCAGGGTCACGCCAGTGAGCTGTTCCCCAACCTTCCAGCGAAAACCATTGGCGTGCAGGTGAAAATCCAGAGCTTCACCGCCGCCGATGCCGCGCAGATCAAAGCGGCAGGCTTCAGCTTTGTGCGCTTCGGTGTGTGGAGCGACAGCCTCACCGCCAAGACGTATCAGAAACAGGTCAGCGACGCCTTCGCCGCCGCCGCTTCCGCCGGCCTGCCGGTGCTGCTGACGGTACGCGCGATCAAGGCACTGCCGGCCACGTCGCCGGAGGAGCTGAACGCCGCCGGCGGTAAGTTCGCCAACACCGTGACCGGGCTGGAAAAAACCTGGAGTTCGCAATTGGTGGCGATCGAAATATGGAACGAACCGGACCTGGAAACCTATTGGCCGACGCGCAATTTCGACACCACCTTCGTGCCGTTCATGGCCGGCATGTGCAAGGCCTTCGAAGGTCAGCCGCAGACGACGCCACGGGTCGGTTTCGGCTTCGCCCGGCCGCCAAGCGCGGGCTCGGCGTCGACGGTGGCGATGAAAAGTATCGTCAGCGATTACCCCAAATGCTTGAACGCCGTGTCCTATCACCCTTACGGCATGACCGCCACGCAGATCAGCAACGCACAGACCTTCATCCAGCAGAACTTCAATCTGCCGGGGGTCATCAGTGAATGGGGGGTTTCGGCCCTCGCCTCCAACGGTGGTCCCGAGGGGCAAGCGACCAAGATCAACGCGTTTATTACCGACGTTAAACGCCTGAATATTCCCCTGACGTCTATCTATGAATGGCGGAACAGTGATTCCGGCAGCAACGATCGCGAGAAGAACTTCGGCTTTCTCACCTCTGACGGCCAGCCAAAACCGGCGCGCTTGTCGGTAGAAGGTCTGTTGAACGCTGAGTAAGCCTTGGGCAACCGGTCTGTTCACAGGTCGGTTGCTTTGAACCTGTGGGCTGTTTTGGCATCGTATTCAGCGACACCGCGCCCCACCTTTCAAACAATCGTTTTCAGGTTGTTGCCGCAGGGGCCATCGATCCACGAATGCACCCTTGAGTGCCCGTCAGCGCTCGGGTAATGTCTTCAGACCCATAGGATAGAGCACGCCCATGACTTCCAAGCTGGAACAACTCAAACAGTTCACCACCGTGGTTGCCGACACCGGCGACTTCGAAGCGATCGCCCGAGTCAAACCGACCGATGCCACCACCAACCCTTCCCTGCTGCTCAAGGCTTCGGCCATTCACGGTTACGCCGAACTGCTGAACGATTGCGTTCGCGACTGCAAGGGCGATGTCGGCCTGGCCAGCGACCGTTTCGGCGTCGCAGTGGGCAAGGAAATTCTCAACGTGGTTCCGGGCCGCATCTCCACCGAAGTGGATGCGCGTCTGTCCTTCGACCAGGATGCGATCCTCAAGCGTGCGCATCGCCTGATCGAGCTGTACGACAAGGCCGGCGTCGGCCGCGACCGCGTGCTGATCAAGATCGCCTCGACCTGGGAAGGCATCCGCGCCGCCGAGATCCTCGAAAAGGAAGGCATCCAGACCAACCTGACCCTGCTGTTCTCTTTCGCCCAGGCCGCCGCCTGCGCCGACGCCGGGGTGTTCCTGATTTCGCCGTTCGTGGGCCGTATCTACGACTGGTACAAGAAAGCCAACGGCAACGACTACACCGGCGCCGATGATCCTGGCGTGCAGTCGGTGACGCGCATCTACAACTACTACAAGGCCAATGACTACAAGACCGTGGTCATGGGTGCCAGCTTCCGTAACATCAACCAGATCGAACAACTGGCTGGCTGTGATCGCCTGACCATCAGCCCGGAACTGCTGGAGAAGCTGGCCGCCGATACCGGCAAGCTGGAACGCAAACTGGCACCGGGCAATGCCGGTGAAGCACGCCTGAGCCTCAACGAAGCGCAATTCCGCTGGTTGTCCAACGAAGACGCGATGGCCACCGAGAAACTGGCTGAAGGCATCCGTCAGTTCGCCCGCGACCAGGAGAAGCTGGAAGCGTTGCTGCAGGCCAAGCTGTGATTTGAGTTTGTAGAATGCAAAAAGGGCGAACCTGTGAGGGTTCGCCCTTTTTTATGGTAACTGCTGATCAAAATGTGGGAGCGAGCCTGCTCGCGAAGAGGCCGGCCCATGCATCCTCAATTCACTGGATCAATGCCGCTCCAGCGCATTCACCAGATCATGAAACGCTTCCCGATTGGAATCGTTCAGGCCCATGAGAATCTTGTGCGCTTCCAGCACCTTGATTCGCACCACTTCTTCGGACTGGTCCTGATCCGGCAGGTCGTCCAGGCACTCCGGGCACGGCACCGGGTGGTTGACGATGTTGAACACCTGCTCGAAGCCCATCGATTGCAGCAGACGGGTGATGTCTTCGTGGGTGGTGACAACCGTCGGCAACAGGCCGACCTTCTGCCGCGACAGGATCGACAGTTTGGCCAGCAGGCCCAAGGTGGTGCTGTCGATGCTGCGGGTTTCGGTCAAATCGATCACGATCGCGTTGAAATTCAGCGCGGTGAAGATTTTCTCAATAGTCGCATCCAACGCCGAACACAGGGTCAGGCGAACTTCACCGACGAACTTCAGGACGAAGGTGCCGTCCTGCTCGGCGAACTGGATTCTACCGGTACTCATTAAAGATTCCTGCTCAACACCAACAGGGCGATATCATCCGGCATCTCCCCTAGCGTGGCCAAACCAAACACTTGCCGCAGACCATCCAGGCTGCCGCCCGCTGACTTCACCCGTTCGGGCAAAGCAGCCTCTTTTTCTTTGAGCGTTGCTTCCGGCAAAAGGTCCAGAATGCCATCAGACATCAGCGTCAGGCTGAACGTCGGCGGCAGCTCAAGCACGTGGTCTTCGTAAGTGGCTTCATTGAAAAGCCCCACCGGCAGACCACGGCCTTCGAGATAACGAACACTGTCAGGCGTGTACAACACAGGCAAAGGCAGATGGCCGCCAATGCTATAGGTCAACAAACCGGTCTCCTCGTCGATGACTCCACCGACCATTGTGACGTGTTTACCCAGCTTACAACTGATCAGTCCCCGGTTGATATGACCGAGCACTTCCGAAGGCTTGAACTCCGGCAAGGTACCGCTGCGTTTCGATTCGAACAGCAAACGCGTGGTCATGAACTTCAACAGCACGGTGACGAAGGCCGATGAAGCACCATGCCCGGAAACATCCGCCAGATAAAACGCGACCCGGCGCTCGTCGACACGGAAATAGTCGACAAAATCACCCGACAGGTACAACGACGGGATGATCTGGTGGGCAAAATTGAATTCGTCGATGCTCCACGGGCTTTCCGGCAGCATGTTCATCTGCACCTGGCGACCGGCGTTCTGGTCTTCCTGGAGCAGGTTCAGGCTGGCTTCGAGCTCGCGGTTGGCCTTTTCCAGCTTCTCGCTGTAGCGCTGGTTTTCCAGCAGCAGCCGCGCACGATCCAGGGCCCGGCGCACAGAGTGCTCGAGCACAGCCAGATCTTCGAGAGGCTTGATCAGGTAATCCGCCGCGCCCAGGCGCAGGGCCTCGACCGCGTCGTTCATCACCCCGGCACCCGAAACCACGATCACCGGCGTCTCCGGTGAGCGCTCGGTGACCTGACGGATCAGTTCGAGACCGCCCATCTGCGGCATGCGCAGATCGCAGATGACCAGATCGGGCTCGTCTTGCTCGAATACCTGAAGACCCTGTTGACCGTTGCCGGCCTGCAGGACGCTGAAACCACTGTCTTCCAGATAGGCCGCGAGGCTCGCGCGCACTACCTCGTCATCATCGATTATCAGCAGCGTGGCACTGGTTTTTGGCATGTGGGCAAACGGCGCCAGAATTAGGTTGGCGTAGTGAGCGGGGCAACGGCCCTGCGCAGACTACTGGATTCGCTTTCTAGCCTCTCTGTTGCAGCGCTTTCAAGCATTCGCCTGGCGCGCGGTTTTAAACAGAGGTGCCCTTCTAAGGCGCAGACGGTACTCCCATCCGCAGAGCGTTTCAAGCATGCGCCGATTGTCGCTTGACGACTTTGTTTGTCAAATCACCGGGAGTTATAAGAACCGCTCCAACGGTAACCCGATGGAAGGTAGCGGCAGTCGCCGGTGACGCTCTGGCGCGGACAAAAAAGGCGACCCGAGGGTCGCCTTTCTGTCGCCGGTCGAAATCAGAAATCGTCTTCGACCTGACCGTCCTTCACCTTGAACTCGCGGTTCTGCAGGTAAGCGTTGCGGATGAAGGTGTATTTGTCGCCGCTAATCAGCTTCTCGCTCGACAGCAGGCTGGCGCGGGTGTCGACGATGTTCAGGCCGAAGATCGAGTTACGCGTCGGCACGTGGTCGATGTAGCGGTACGCGCCGGTGAAGCTGTCGACGTATTTCGACGGTGCGTCACGCAGGGTGCTCGGGCCCATCAGCGGCAGCATCACGTACGGGCCGCTGCCCACGCCCCAGTAACCGAGGGTCTGACCGAAGTCTTCGTCGCTGCGGTTCAAGCCCATCTTGGTGCCGACATCAAAGAAGCCGAGCAGACCGAAGGTGGTGTTGAAAATCAGTCGGGCGGTATCAACCCCCGCTGCAGCCGGTTTGGCCTGGAGGATGTTGTTCGCCAGGTTGGTCACGTCACCGACGTTGCGGAACATATTGTGAATGCCGTCTTCAACGAACTGCGGGGTGATGAACTCATAACCCTGCGCCAATGGCTTCAGCGCGTAGGTGTCAACGAAGTCGTTGAACTGGAAAATCGGCCGGTTGACGCTTTCCCAAGGGTCTTCTTCGGTGGCCGCCTGGGTGGCGAACGGCGCCAGCAACAGGCTGGCACATACACTTAGCTGAGTGAGCGAAGGGCTCCAGCGCATAGAAAAACTCCTTGGATTTGATACTGGCGCGGACCTCTCGGTCCAAGCATTAAGGCCGCTAGTATAAGCATAAACGGCGATTTGGGCAGTGCGCCGCTGCAAGGATATGCAGGAAGTTTCCTACACAGGCTTTCACTCGGCTGTCATGCAACTGTCACCCCAGCGCCCTAGTCTTGAGCGTTATTTCAGGGACGTTGCCATGACTCACGCCGAAACCTTGCCCGTCGCCGCGCCCGGCCTGACTGCCGTGCTGTTCGGCCTGAGCGGTTGCCTGGTGGATTTCGGTGCCCGCGCCGCGCAAGAGCTCAACGCCCAGCCGGAACATGCCAAAACTACACCCGGCGCACTCGATAGCCTGAAAAGTTTGCAGCGCCAGGGAATTCCCTGCGCGTGGCTCGACGAATTGCCCGCTGCCCTCGCTCAGCCACTGGCCGCCTCGCTGCCAGACTGGATCACACCGACGCAACATTCAGCAACAATGAATCCGTGGCCCGCCCCTAACGCCTGCTGGCAAGCGTTGATGAGTTTGAACATCGACCGCCTCGACGGTTGCGTGCTGGTCAGCGGTGAGCCGCGCCTGTTACAGGCCGGTCTGAATGCCGGGTTATGGACGATTGGCCTGGCGTCCTGTGGCTCGCTATGCGGCCTGAGCCCGAGCGAGTGGCAGGTTTTGTCACAAAAGGAACGCGAAAAGTTGCGCGGCAAGGCAACCGTGCAGTTGTTCGGCCTGGGCGTGCATTCCGTGATCGATCATCTCGGCGAGCTGGACGCCTGTCTCGCCGACATCAGCCTGCGCCGCGCCAAAGGCGAAAAGCCCTGATCGGCGTCATGCAGGTTTACCCAGAGTGGATTAATCTAAAGGTCAGCCATAGACCTTTGGCGCGTGGCTGCGGTCAATGCCAGTGCCTATTGATAAAAGGAAACCACCATGCCCGCCCAAGAACTGCAAAAACAGCTCGATACCCTGCGCGAGCAGCTGGAACACAATCCACCGCTGTCGGAAGCCGAGCGTGAGGATCTGCATGCGCTGATGGCGCAGATCGAATCGGAAATCCAGCTGGAAACTGCCACCCAGGACGCGAGCATCGCCGACGGCGTGAACCTGGCGGTCGAGCGCTTCGAAGTCGAACACCCGGCGATCGCCGGCACCCTGCGCAATATCATGAATACGCTGGGCAGCATGGGCATCTGACGCCCCGCCGCACAAAAAAAGCCCTGCCAGCGATGGCAGGGCTTTTTCATTTGCAAAATGTGCATGCAAGCCCTTGTGGGAGCGAGCCTGCTCGCGAAGGCGTCGTGTCAGTCGACATCATCGTTGAATGAAACACCGCATTCGCGAGCAGGCTCGCCCCCACAAGGGATATCGCACATTCCGTTTCTTTATTGACGTACGAGCCGGTGATTCGGCAGCTGCACCTCTTCAGTGCTGCGATACGGGTTGATATCCAGCCCACCCCGGCGCACATAGCGCGCAAACACCGTGAGTTTCTCCGGCTTCAACAACCGCTGCAGATCAAGAAAGATTCGCTCCACGCATTGTTCGTGGAAGTCCGAGTGCTGGCGGAAGCTGACGATGTACTCCAGCAGGCTGGCGTGATCCAGCGCCGCGCCGCGATATTCCACCACGACGCTGCCCCAGTCCGGCTGGCTGGTCACCGGGCAGTTGGATTTGAGCAGATGGCTGTGCACGCTCTCTTCAACGATCCGCGAAGCATCGCAACGCAGCAGCTCCGGACGCGGGTGTTCATAATTGCTCACGCTGATATCCAGATCGTCGATGCACACGCCCGGCAACGCCACCACGCCTTCAGCTTCCACGTCTTTCAGACTGCGCACCCGCACGCCCACCGGTTTGCCGGCAGCGGCGGACAGATCCTTGACCAGCGTCGCTTGCAATGTGGCGACGTCGGCGAACGGCGTCTGGTTCAGCGAGTTGAGGTAGAGCTTGAACGACTTCGATTCGATGATGTTCGGCGAGTCCGCCGGGATGCTGAATTCAGCGATCGCCACCACCGGTTTGCCCGAGGGCAGCAGCCACGACAGCTCGAAGCAGTTCCAGAAATCCACGCCTTTATACGGCAGGGTTTCGGCGGTCAGGCCCAGCTCGGCCCATTTCGCGGTGCGCGGAATCGGGAACAGCAGGGACGGTGTGTAAGTGGCGATGTATTCGCTGGATTTGCCCAGCGGCGAATGTTCGGCTGCGGGATGCATGGCGGAAACCTGACTGAAGAATCAGCGGATTCTACCAGCCTTTGCCCGCGCCTTTGAGTGCTTACTGACTGACTGTCAGTTTGCCGACCATGCCCGCCTGATAATGCCCGGGGATATTGCAGGCAAACTCAAGCGCCATGGCCTTGCTGAAGGTCCAGGTCAACTCAGCAGTTTTACCGGGCTCGACCAGTACGCTGTTGGGGTCGTCATGCTGCATGCCATGCCCCATCGCCGCGTGATTCATGCCCGCCATATCGTGGGACATTTCTTTCATGCCGGTAGGCGTAAGCATGCCGCTTTGCTGCATCTGCAACATCTCCTGCTGGTGACTGGCATGCATCGCCGCATCACCGAGGTTGAATTCGTGCAGTAACTGGCCTTTATTCACCAGCACAAAGCGAATCGTCTCACCGGCCTTGACCTGTATGGCTTTCGGGTCGAAGTTCATGTCGCCCATGACGATTTCGATAGTCCGCGTGGCCTGGCTCGCCGCTGCCGGCTGGCCGAAGGCGAAGGTGTGCACCGGTGTCGCCCAGACTGGCGAACTCAATGCCAGCAGACAGGCGGCTATTTTCAGCGAGGTGCGCAAAAACATGGTCGTACTCCAACAAGAGAAGGTTCAGCCTGTGGGAAACTCTAACCACCCAGGGCTGGCATCGACCTGACAGGCAGATTACAACTTTGTCAGCTTGGCGCTAATCGCCGGATCTCACGGTATAACGCCTTCGCCCTTCCAAATACCAACCCCGCCCGAGTCGCCCATGAAACTGTTGATCGTCGAAGACCAAGCGAAAACCGGCCAATACCTGCGTCAGGGCCTGACCGAGGCCGGATTCAATACCGAGCTGGTGGCCGACGGAATCAGCGGCCAGCAATTGGCCTTGAGCGGCGACTACGCGCTGTTGATCCTCGATGTAATGCTGCCCGGGCGCAGTGGCTGGCAGATTCTCCAAGCGGTGCGCAGCGCCGGTCTCGACACGCCGGTACTTTTTCTCACCGCCAAAGACGCCGTAGAGGACAGGGTTCACGGCCTCGAACTGGGCGCCGACGATTATCTGGTCAAGCCGTTCGCCTTTTCCGAGCTGCTCGCGCGGGTGCGCAGCCTGTTGCGGCGCGGTAGCGCGATCGCCCAGGAAACCAGTCTGCAACTGGCCGATCTGCGCCTGGATCTGATCCGTCGCCGGGTCGAGCGCAACGGCCAGCGCATCGACCTGACCGCCAAGGAATTCGCCCTGCTGGAAATGCTCCTGCGCCGTCAGGGTGAAGTCCTGCCCAAATCGCTGATCGCTTCGCAGGTTTGGGACATGAATTTCGACAGCGACACCAACGTCATCGAAGTGGCGATCCGCCGTTTGCGCCTGAAGATCGACGATGACTTTCCCAACAAGTTGATCCACACCGTGCGCGGCATGGGTTACGTGCTCGAAGAGCGTTCGCTGTGATGCGTCGTTGGTCCTTGAGCACGCGCCTGGCGCTGTTGTTTGCCGCTTGCACTGCGGTGGTCTCGCTGTTCGCCGGGGTGCTGTTCGACCGCGCCAGCGAGGCGCACTTCATCGAGCTTGACCAGCAACAACTGGAGACGAAACTGATCGGCCTGCGCCGCGCCTTGCAGGATCTCCAACCTGCCCAGCGCGAGGCGCGGCTGGCCGATGAACTCAGCCGTCAGGCGGATCTGTCGTTGCGCATTACCAGTGGCGACGGCCAGCACTGGTATGACAGCTCGGTGCAGATTCCGAAGAATCTGCCGCTGCAAACCGGCCTGTCGACCATCAGCCATGACGGCACCGATTACCGCGTGCTGCGCGCCCCGCTCTACCCGGACGCAGCGGATTCGCCACAACTGACGCTGCTGCTGGACATCACCCATCACCAGCATTTTCTTACGCGCATGCAGCATCTGATCTGGCTGACCGTCGGCCTGTCAGCGCTGGCTACCGCCCTGCTCGGCGCCTGGGCCGCGCGCAGCGGTCTGCGCCCGTTGCGGCGGATGAGCGCGGTGGCCCGTGGGATTTCTGCGCAATCACTGAATGCCCGCCTGCCTGAAGAGAAGATGCCGCCGGAGCTTGCGGAAATGGCCTACAGCTTCAACGCGATGCTCGAACGCCTCGACGACTCGTTTCAACGCCTCTCGGCGTTCTCCGCCGACATTGCTCATGAGCTGCGCACACCGTTGTCGAATCTGCTGACCCACACCCAGGTCACCCTCACCCGCCCACGCGCACTGGAGGACTACCGCGAAGCGCTGCACAGCAACCTCGAAGAACTGCAATGGATGGCGCAACTGGTCAACGACATGCTCTACCTGGCCAAGGCAGACCACGGTTTGCTGATGCCCAAGCGCGAACCACTGGAGCTGGCGGATGAGGCCGACATGCTGCTGGAGTTTTTTGCACCATTGGCGGAAGACGCTGGCGTGAGTTTAAGCCGTGAAGGTGAGGCGCAAATCGAAGGTGATCGCGGCATGTTGCGCCGGGCGTTGTCGAACCTGCTGGATAACGCACTGCGGTTTACCCCGGCCGAGGGTTATGTGCGCTTGAGCATCGTCGACGAGGGGGAAACCGTACGCGTCTGCGTCGAGAACAGTGGCGAGGGGGTTTCAGCGCAATTACTGCCACGTCTGTTCGACCGCTTCTATCGGGCGGATCCGGCGCGGCAGGAAGGCAGCAGTGAGCATGCGGGGTTGGGTTTGTCGATTACCCATTCGATCGTGCGGGCACATGGCGGGACGATTCATTGCGAATCGGAGGCGGGTTGGACGCGGTTTGTAATCGAGTTGCCTCGGACCTGATCGTTCCCACGCTCTGCGTGGGAATGCAGCCCGGGACGCTCCGCGTCCCTTCAAGAGCCGAACGCAGAGCGTCCATTGAGGCATTCCCACGCAGAGCGTGGGAACGAGCATGGAGTCGCTTACGAATATCTCAGCGCATGCGCCGGCTCGATCTTCGCCGCCCGCCACGCCGGATACACCGTCGCCAAAAAGCTCAGAATGAAACCCGCCGAGCAGATCAACAGCACATCCCCACCCTGCAGTTCCGAGGGCAGGTTGCTGACGAAATACACATCCGAACTGAAGATATGCTGGCCGGTCACACGCTCGACCCAGCCGACCAGTTCACTGACATTAAGCGCCGCAATCACGCCCAGCACGCCGCCAATAATGGTGCCGACAATACCGATCACCGTGCCCTGGACCATGAAGATCGCCATGATCTGCCGCGGTGTAGCGCCGATGGTGCGCAGAATCGCGATGTCGGCGCCCTTGTCGTTCACCACCATGATCAGCGTCGCGATGATGTTGAATGCCGCCACCGCGACGATCATCAGCAACAGCAGGCCAATCATGGTTTTTTCCATCTTCATCGCGCTGAACAGGCTGCCCTGGGTGTGAGTCCAGTCGTCAGCCTTGAAGTCAGCGCCGAGGCCACTGGCGATGTCCGCAGACACTTTCGGCGCGGCGTACAGATCCTTGACCGCCAGACGCACGCTCTGCACCTGATTCGGCTGCCAGTGCTGCATGGTCGCGGCGTCGGCGACATGAATCAGGCCCATCGAACCGTCCAGCTCGGCGCCGACCTTGAACACGCCCACCACATTCAGGCGCTGCATGCGCGGGGTGATACCGCCCGGCGCGGTGCTGACTTCCGGGACGATCAGAGTGATCTTGTCGCCGACATTGAGGCGGAAACGCCGCGCGGTGATTTCACCGATCACCACACCGAATTCCCCCGGCTTCAAGGCATCCAGACGACCCTGGACGATGTGCTGGGCAACGATCGACACCTTGCCTTCCTGGGCCGGATCAACGCCGCTGATCTGAATCGGCTGCATCGAACCCTTGTAGGAAAGCATGCCTTCCATCTCGGTGAACGGCACGGCGGCCGTCACTTCGGGATTTTTCATCGCAGCCGCAGCGACCGGCTGCCAGTCGTCGATCGGCTTGACGCCAACGATGGTCGCATGGGGCACCATCCCAAGGATGCGCGAGCTCATCTCGCGCTGGAAGCCATTCATCACCGACAGCACCACGATCATCGCCAGCACGCCGAGGGCGAGGCCGATCATCGAGGTCATCGAAATGAACGAAACAAAGCGATTGCGGCGCTTGGCGCGGGTATAGCGCGTGCCGATAAAGATCGATAACGGTCTGAACATTCGCTGGGGCACCGTGTAGAAATAAAAGACCCGGCACCGTTACGGGCGCCGGGTTTCAGCCAGTCAGATGGGAGTCAGGCAGCCTTCCTGCAGCTGCAGAACGCGATCCATCTGGCGAGCCAGGTTCATGTCGTGCGTCACCACCAGAAACGCCGTGCGCATCGAAGTGCTCAGCTCCAGCATCAGATCCTGAATGCCTTCGGCGGTGTGCAGGTCGAGGTTGCCGGTCGGCTCATCGAGCATCACCAGCCCCGGGTTGTTGACCAGGGCACGGGCGATGGCCACGCGCTGACGCTCGCCGCCGGACAGTTCCGCCGGTTTGTGTTCCAGACGATGGCCCAGACCGACACGCTCCAGTAATGCCGTGGCACGCTGGCGCGCCTCCGGGATGGCGGTCTTGCCGATCAACAGCGGCATGCAGACGTTTTCCAGCGCGGTGAATTCCGGCAGCAAATGGTGAAACTGATAAACGAAACCAAGCGCGCGATTGCGCAGCAGGCCACGCTTTTTCTCGCTCAACGCAGACAGTTCTTCACCGTCGAGCCAGACGCTGCCCTTGCTTGGCGTATCGAGACCGCCGAGCAGGTTGAGCAAGGTACTTTTGCCGGAACCGGATTTACCCACGATCGCCACACGCTCGCCTGGGTGCAACTCCAGTTGCAGGCCGGCCAGCACTTGTACCGACTCCGGACCCTCCTCGTAGGATTTGCCCAGATTACGGCAGCTCAGAATTGCTTGTTCACTCATGCCCGACTCACTCATAACGTAACGCCTCCGCCGGCTGGGTGCGCGCGGCACGCCAGGCGGGATACAGGGTGGCGAGGAAACTCAGGACCAACGCAGCGGCGCAGACCATGACGACGTCCTGGCTCTGTACCTGCGAAGGAAGATAATCAATGAAATACACGTCAGCATTAAGGAACTTGTGGCCGATCAGCCCTTCAAGCGCCGAAATGGCCGCACTGACATTCAGTGCCGCGAGGATCCCGACCACTGCGCCAATGGCCGTGCCGACCACGCCGATTACCGTGCCCTGAACCATGAACGTGCGCATGATCGTGCCCGGTGTCGCGCCGAGGGTACGCAGAATGGCGATGTCGCCCTTCTTGTCGTTCACCACCATCACCAGCGTGGAAATGATGTTGAACGCGGCGACGGCGACGATCAGCAGCAACAGCAGCCCGATCATGGCTTTTTCCATGCGGATCGCTTGATACAGGTTGCCGTGGGTGCGCGTCCAGTCGCGGGCGTAGTAACGATCTTCGCCGAGCTGCTGGGCAATGTTCCACGCCTCGCGCGGCGCCTGGAACAGGTCGTCGAACTTCAGCCGCAGGCCCTGCACCTGATCGGCTTTCCAGCGGTGCATTTTCGCCAGATCCTGCAGATTGGTCACGCCGAGGTAGCCGTCGAGCTCACCGGCGCCGACATGGAAAATCCCGACCACGGTGAAGCGCTTCATGCGCGGGAACATCCCCGCCGGGGTCACGCTGACCTCCGGTGCGACAAAAGTAACCTTGTCGCCGATGCCGACGCCGAGCTTGGTCGCCGCCTTGTCGCCGATGACGATGCCGAAGCTGCCCGGTGTCAGGTCGTCGAGTTTGCCCTGCTTCATGAAGTTGTCGATGATCGACACATTGCGCTCGAGCGCAGGATCAATGGCATTGAGCAACACCTTGGAAACCTGACCGTTGTTGGTCAGCAGGCCCTGCATCTGGGTGAACGGCGCCACCGCCGTCACCTGCCGGTTCTGCTTGACCTTGTCGGCCAGGCTCTGCCAGTCATTGATCGGCTCGCCGGTCTCGAGAGTAGCGTGGGGCACCATGCCCAACACGCGGGTGCGCATCTCATGATCGAAGCCGTTCATCACCGAGAGCACGACGATCATCACGACCACGCCAAGGGCGAGCCCGATCATCGAAGTCAGGGAAATGAATGACACAAAATGATTGCGACGCTTTGCACGGGTATAACGCGTGCCGATAAATACGAAGAGAGGTCTGAACATGTCGGGGCTTGTTCGGAGGGAAAAGGAACGTCCTTGTGGCGGGGGTCAAAAACCAGCTTTACACTCAGCCCACCGCCGCTACCATGGGTTCGCCATGTCGACATTAGATGAAGAAGATCGCCGCGAATACTACCGTATCGAGGACACGATCGCACTGGAAATTCGGCCCCTGTCCGCTCCCGAAGCCGCAGGCCAGGAAGTGTTGCAGGATGCATCCCCACTCTTCAACCTGCTCAGCGAACTGCACCTGAGCGAATTCGAGTCGCAGCACCTGTTGCGGCAGATCAGCGAGCGCGACCGCGCCATCGCCGCGTTTCTCAAATCGCAGAACAAACGCATTGACCTGCTCAGCCAGGTGATCGCCCTGACCGTGCTCGGCCACATCGGCGAGCCGCAGCCAGTGATCATCTCCGAGGGCGGGATCGACTTTCAGTACCCGACCCCGATTGCCACTGGCGCACACCTGTCGGTGAAACTGGTGCTGATGCCGCAGGCACTCGGCCTGCTGCTGCGTGCCCGGGTCACCCATTGCGATCCCAAGGGGGATGGGTATGACGTCGGCACCGAGTTCGAGCGTCCGACCGATGCCCAGCGCCAATTGCTCGCGCGCTACATCTTGCAAAAGCAGGCTCAGGAACGCCGTCTGGCCCGCGAACAGAACGAATCTGGCATTTAACTTAAGGAAGCACCGTGACCCTCATCTACGGCCACCGCGGCGCCAAGGGCGAAGCACCGGAAAACACCCTGAGCAGCTTTCAGGAATGCCTCAAGCACGGCGTGCGCCGCTGCGAACTGGATCTGCACCTGTCCAAGGACGGCGAGCTGATGGTCATCCATGACCCGACCCTCAAGCGCACCACCGACCGTCGCGGCAAAGTCGTCGAGCACACCGCTGCCGAGCTGGTCACCTACGACGCGCGCAAGGGCGGCCCGGGCTGGATCAAGCCGTGCCCGATTCCGACGCTGGAAGAGTTGTTCGGGCCATGTGATTTCGAGCCCTGGCAGCTGGAAGTCAAAAGCGCATCACGCACCCGCGCGGCGACTACCGTGCTGGCGATTCGGGAAATGGCTCAGCGCCACGGCCTGCTCGACAAGGTGACGATCACTTCGAGTTCGCGGGAAGTCTTGAAGGCAGCGCTGGATCTGGTACCCGACGTATCCCGTGGCTTGGTGGCCGAATATGCCTGGCTCGATCCGCTGAAAGTCGCGGCGAGCTACGGCTGCGAGATTCTCGCCTTGAACTGGACGCTGTGTACGCCGGAACGCCTGCAGAAGGCGCAGCGTCAGGGCCTGCATGTGTCGGTGTGGACCGTCAACGAGCCTGCGCTGATGCGCAGACTCGCCGACTTCGGCGTTGACAGCCTGATTACAGACTTTCCCGGTTTGGCCACTGCCACCCTTGAGAATTGCTGAAATCGGTCTCCCCGGCCGGCTCAGGCCACCGGCCGGAGCCCGTCAAAAAAGCCGGTTGAGGCCGTCGTACGCCGCGACCCGATAGGCTTCCGCCATGGTCGGGTAGTTGAACGTGGTGTTGACGAAATACTTCAGCGTATTCAGCTCACCCGGCTGGTTCATGATCGCCTGACCGATGTGCACGATCTCCGACGCCTGATAACCGAAGCAGTGCACGCCGAGCACTTCCAGCGTTTCGCGGTGGAAGAGGATCTTCAGCATGCCCTGCGGCTCACCGGCAATCTGCGCCCGCGCCATGCTCTTGAAGAAGGCCTTGCCGACTTCGTACGGCACTTTCGCCTGGGTCAATTCCTGCTCGTTCTTGCCGATCGAGCTGATCTCCGGAATGGTGTAGATGCCGGTCGGCACGTCATTGACGAAGCGCCAGCTGCCGTTGTCGACGATGCTGCCAGCGGCCGAACGACCCTGGTCGTGGGCGGCACTGGCCAGGCTTGGCCAGCCGATCACGTCACCGGCGCCGTAGATGTTCTCTATGCAGGTGCGGTAGTTCTGGTCGACTTCGATCTGGCCACGGCTGTTGACCTTGACCCCGATGTTTTCCAGACCCAGCGTGTCGGTGTTGCCGGTACGGCCGTTGCACCAGAGCAAGGCGTCGGCCTTGATCTTCTTGCCGGATTTAAGATGCAGGATTACGCCGTTGTCCACGCCTTCGACGCGGTCGTACTCTTCGTTGTGACGCACGGTGATGTTGTTGTTGCTGAAGTGGTAGCTCAGCGCCTGGGAAATTTCCGAGTCGAGGAAGCTCAGCAACTGGCCACGGTTGTCGACCAGTTCGACCAACACACCCAGACCACTGAAGATCGATGCGTATTCGCAGCCGATCACACCAGCGCCGTAAACGATCAGTTTGCGCGGGGTGTGACCGAGGCTGAGGATGGTGTCGCTATCGTAGATGCGCGGGTGGTGGAAATCGATGTCCGCCGGGCGATACGGGCGCGAACCGGTGGCGATGATGATGTGCTTGGCCACCAGCTTCTCGACCACGCCGTTGCCGCAGACCACTTCGATGGTTTGCTCGTCGGCGAAGCTGCCGGTCCCGAAGAACACGTCGACGCGGTTACGGGCGTAGTAGCCGGTGCGCGATGCGACTTGTTTGGAAATGACTTTTTCGGCGCTTTTCAACACGTCCGGGAAGGAGAACCAGCGTGGCTCGCCGATCGCGCGGAACATCGGGTTGGTGTTGAACTGCATGATCTGCCGCACCGAGTGACGCAGTGCCTTGGACGGGATGGTGCCGAGGTGGGTGCAGTTGCCGCCGACCTGGCGACGGCTGTCGACCATCGCGACCTTGCGCCCCGCTTTGGCGGCGTTCATTGCCGCGCCTTCTCCCGCCGGGCCGGAACCCAGTACCACCACGTCGTAGTTGTAGACAGCCATGCGTACTCCTCAGAACAGGCCGCGGTGCCAGCAGCACCGGCGGCTAAATCACGCCGAACGGCGGCGCGAAGGAACAATTGGGGGCCAGTGAAGAACCCGGACACAGTCTATAGAAGCGTCAACGCCGCGCACATTAACCCTTGGTCGCGTCGTAGGCTACTTTTGCCTGCACTACAACGCCAGCTTTCGTCTTGTCTTCGGTCAGTTTTTTTCACCGACAAGCTGCGTAAATGCCTGACTGCTGCGGGTGACGAAACCTGTATCGGCACGCAAGACAAAGAATGCAGCAATGTCATGTTTTTGGGCATAGTCCCGCGCCCTTTCCGGCCCGAGAATCAGCAACAGCGTCGATAGTCCATCGGCCATCAGCGCTGAAGGATGAATCACCGTGACTGACGCCAGATCATGTAGGACCGGTCGCCCGCTGCGTGCATCGAAGGTGTGGGAATAACGCCGACCGTCCTGCAGAAAATAGTGGCGGTAGTTACCGGAGGGGGACACGCCGTAGCCATCTACATCGATAATCCGCTCCGCCACTTGCTGGTCATCGCGAGGCTCTTCGAGAGCGATGCGCCACGCTGAACCATCCGGCTTCTTGCCGCGGGCTTTGAGTTCGCCCGTGGCTTCGACCAGATAATTGTCGATGCCCATGCCCTGCAATCTGGCGGCGATGGCATCCACGGCGTAACCGGCGGCAATACTGTTGAAGTCGACTTCGACGGCGGCGTCCTTGCACAACCGCTCGCCATCGATGCGCAGGTGCTGATGGCCAACCCGCTGCATGACCTCGGCCACAGCGGCCGCATCAGGGATCTTTTCTTCCCGTCCTTGCGGGCCGAATCCCCAGAGGTCCAGCAGCGGTTCCACGGTCAGGTCGTAGGAGCCTTCGCTTTGCGTTGAAAGCTGTTCGCCGATGCGGACCAATTCGAGCACCGCTGCCGGCATGGCTTGACAGCTATCGGCGGGCAAGGCGTTGAAACGTTCGATGGCGGAGTCACTTCGGTAAGTCGACAGCTGTCGATCGACTTCACCGAGGATGGCCTGCACTTCGCCGCGCACCATTGAAGGATCGGCGACCCCGGCGTGGCGTACGTATTTGACCGACCAAGTGCTGCCCATGGTCGAGCCACCGACCTGTTCCAGGGAATCGCCGCTGCCGCAGCCGCCGATTGCCACCGCCAACACCACAGGCCCCAACCAGCGTCCAGTTAACAATTCTTCATCTCCCCGCAAAACCACGGCGGCCATTATGAACTACAAGCGCCCGCTCGCTTCCCCATGGCTGCAACGCCTTTATACAAATTGAACAGTGAGTACCTCCCATGTCCTCCACCACGGGCAAAGGCAAAGCGATCTTTCGCGTTGTCAGCGGCAACTTCCTCGAAATGTTCGACTTCATGGTCTACGGCTTCTATGCCACGGCCATCGCCAAAACCTTCTTCCCCACCGACAGCGCCTTCGCTTCGCTGATGCTGTCGCTCGCGACCTTCGGCGCCGGCTTCCTGATGCGCCCGCTGGGGGCAATTTTCCTCGGCGCCTATATCGACCGTCACGGACGGCGCAAAGGGCTGATCATCACTTTGGCGATGATGGCCGCCGGTACGGTGCTGATTGCCTGCGTGCCCGGTTACGCGACGCTCGGCGTCGCCGCACCGCTACTGGTGTTGTTCGGCCGCCTGCTGCAAGGCTTCTCGGCGGGCGTGGAATTGGGCGGCGTGTCGGTGTATCTGGCGGAAATTTCTACGCCGGGGCGTAAAGGCTTTTTCGTCAGTTGGCAGTCCGCCAGCCAACAGGCAGCCGTGGTGTTCGCTGGCTTGCTCGGCGTTGCTCTGAATCACTGGCTGAGTCCGGAGCAAATGGGCGAATGGGGCTGGCGCGTGCCGTTTCTGATTGGCTGCATGATCGTGCCGGTGATTTTCTTCATCCGTCGCTCGCTGGAAGAAACTCCGGAATTCCAGGCGCGCACACACCGCCCTACCCTCGGCGAAATCGTCCGCTCGATCGGCCAGAACTTCGGCATCGTCATTGCCGGCATGGCGCTGGTGGTGATGACCACGGTGTCGTTCTACCTGATCACTGCGTACACGCCGACGTTCGGCAAGGCCGAGCTGCATCTGTCGGACCTCGACGCCTTGCTGGTGACGGTGTGCATCGGCTTGTCGAACTTCTTCTGGCTACCGGTGATGGGCGCGGTATCCGACAGGATCGGCCGTAAACCCTTGCTGTTGGCAGCGACGATTCTGGCGATCCTCACGGCGTATCCGGCGCTGTCGTGGCTGGTGGCGAACCCCAGCTTCAGCCATTTGCTGATTGTCGAACTGTGGCTGTCGTTCCTTTATGGCTCGTACAACGGCGCGATGGTGGTGGCGCTGACCGAGATCATGCCGGTGGAAGTGCGCACGACCGGTTTCTCGCTGGCGTACAGCCTGGCGACGGCGACGTTCGGCGGCTTTACCCCAGCGGCGTGTACCTACCTGATCCACGTGCTGGACAACAAGGCAGCACCGGGGATCTGGCTCAGTGGCGCGGCGGTGTTGGGGTTGATTGCGACGTTGGTGCTGTTCCGTGGCAACCGGCATGAGTTGCGCACGGCGCAGGCTTCGGTAGCCAGCGGCGCCTGACAGAATGCTTTCGCGAGCAGGCTCGCTCCCACAGAAGATTGTGAACGACACTGATCCATGTGGGAGCGAGCCTGCTCGCGAAGAGGCCGGCAAGGACACCGAAGATCCAACAGGCCCACAAACAGAAACGCCCCGACAAAATGCCGGGGCGTTTTCATTCAAGCCTGAGGCTTAGCGCGGGAACGCTGGCGGATTCACATCAGCCATGTCTTCCATCACGCGAACCACCTGGCAGCTGTAGCCGAACTCGTTGTCGTACCAGACGTACAGAACGACGCGGTTGTCCTGCACGATGGTCGCTTCAGCATCGACCACACCAGCGTGACGCGAGCCGACGAAGTCGGTCGACACCACTTCCTGCGAATTGACGAAGTCGATCTGCTTGTGCAGCTCGGAGTGCAGCGCCATGTAGCGCAGGTACTCGTTCATCTCTTCACGGGTGGCGGCTTTCTCAAGGTTGAGGTTGAGAATAGCCATCGACACGTTTGGCGTCGGAACGCGGATTGCGTTACCGGTCAGCTTGCCGGCCAGCTCAGGCAGAGCCTTGGCAGCAGCGGTAGCGGCACCGGTCTCGGTGATTACCATGTTCAGCGCGGCGCTACGACCACGGCGATCGCCCTTGTGGAAGTTGTCGATCAGGTTCTGGTCGTTGGTGTACGAGTGAACGGTTTCGACGTGACCGTTGATGATGCCGAACTTGTCGTTGACCGCTTTGAGCACCGGCACGATGGCGTTGGTGGTGCAGGACGCAGCCGAGACGATCTTGTCGTCAGCGGTGATTTCACCGTGGTTGATGCCGTGAACGATGTTCTTCAGCTTGCCCTTGCCAGGCGCGGTCAGAACAACGCGGTCGATACCCGGGCAGGCCAGGTGCTGACCCAGGCCATCGGCGTCACGCCATACACCGGTGTTGTCCACCAGCAGCGCGTCTTTGATGCCGTACTGGGTGTAATCCACCTCGGTCGGGTTCTTCGCGTAGATCACCTGGATCAGGTTACCGTTGGCGGTGATGGTGTTGTTTTCTTCGTCGATGGTAATGGTGCCGTTGAACGAACCGTGTACCGAATCGCGACGCAGCAGGCTGGCGCGTTTGGTCAGGTCGTTCTGGGCGCCTTTGCGCACGACGATGGCGCGCAGACGCAGGCCGTCGCCACCACCGGTTTTCTCGATCAGGATGCGCGCCAGCAGACGGCCGATACGACCGAAGCCGTAAAGAACAACGTCGGTGCCTTTGCGGGCCGAGGCGTTCTGCTGGCCAACCACGTCAGCCATCTCTTCACGCACGAACTGCTCGGCGCTGCGGCCGTTGCCTTCGTTACGGAACTTGAACGCCAGCTTGCCCAGATCCACCGACGCCGCGCCGAGCTTGAGCTCGCTCATGGCCTTGAGCAGTGGGAATGTTTCGTGGACGGAGAGTTCGCTGTCGTCCGAAGAACGGTGGCGAGCAAAGCGGTGAGCTTTGAGAATCGCGATGACAGACTGGTTGATCAGGCTGCGGCCATAGATCGAGCTAACCACGTTGTTATTGCGGTAGAGCTGACCGATAAGCGGGATCATCGCTTCTGCGAGTGCTTCACGGTCGATCCATTCACCAAGACACTGGTCGGGCTTCTGAGTCACGGTAACCTTCCACATGTAGGGGCAGAAAAAAGGGGCTACATTATGCCGCCGACAAGCCCTTTCAGCAATGCGCGCTTGTCGCGCAATCGGTAACAAATTCCCGTTCAAAAAATTTACGCCCTTCTCCAGCCCAATAAAACCGGGGCTTTCAGCGCAGTCAATTTTTCGACGACTGTTAGACGATATCTGTAACCCTCCGTAACACCACCCGGTTTCGGCACTACATAACCATGAAAAAAGTGCTCGTTTTTATGGTTACCACTACATTTCGTCCAAACCATGAAGATAGACGCAGTCTGCAACTGACAGGCGGCACCGGAGGCCGCTACAATTACCGACTTTGTCGCAACGCCTGGAGCTCAACCTTCCGTGCCTGTTCTGCGTCTACCGCTACTCCCTGCCGAAGCAGGTAAACAGCACTGGGGCAATCTGCCCGGTGCCGCCCTCAGCCTGGCGATTGCCGAGGCTGCCAGCGCTGCCAAGCGCTTTACCCTGCTGCTGACCGCCGACAGCCAAAGCGCCGAACGGCTGGAACAGGAGCTGAGTTTCTTCGCCCCGGATTTGCCCGTACTGCATTTCCCCGACTGGGAAACCCTGCCCTACGACTTGTTCTCGCCGCACCAGGACATCATCTCCCAGCGCATCGCCAGCCTGTATCGCCTGCCGGAACTGGCCCACGGCGTGCTGGTGGTTCCGATCACCACCGCTTTGCATCGCTTGGCGCCGACCAAATTCCTCCTCGGCAGCAGCCTGGTGCTGGATATCGGCCAGAAGCTCGACGTCGAACAGATGCGCGCGCGGCTCGAAGCCAGCGGCTATCGCTATGTCGACACGGTGTACGAGCACGGCGAGTTCACCGTACGCGGCGCGCTGATCGACCTGTTCCCGATGGGAAGCAAACTGCCGTATCGCATCGACCTGTTCGATGACGAAATCGAAACCCTGCGCACGTTCGATCCGGAAACCCAGCGTTCGATCGACAAGGTCGAGTCGGTCAAGCTGCTGCCGGCCCGCGAGTTTCCGTTGCAGAAAGACGCAGTCACCCGTTTCAAGGCGCGTTTCCGTGAGCGCTTTGACGTCGATTTTCGCCGCTGCCCGATCTTTCAGGATTTGAGCAGTGGTATCACCCCGGCCGGTATCGAGTACTACCTGCCGCTGTTCTTCGACGAAACCTCGACGCTGTTCGATTACCTGCCCCAGGACACACAAGTATTCTCGCTGCCGGGCATCGAGCAGGCGGCGGAGAACTTCTGGAACGACGTGCGCAATCGTTACGAAGAACGCCGCGTCGATCCTTCGCGTCCTTTATTGCCACCGGCCGAACTGTTCCTGCCGGTGGAAGATTGCTTCGCGCGCCTGAAGAATTGGCCACGGGTCGTCGCAAGTCAGCAAGACGTTGAAAGCGGTGTCGGCCGTGAACGCTTCCCGGCACATGCGCTGCCCGATCTGGCCATCGAAGCCAAGGCCACGCAGCCACTGGCGGCGCTGGCCGGCTTCCTCGAAGAGTTCCCCGGTCGCGTGCTGTTCACCGCTGAATCGGCGGGTCGTCGCGAAGTCCTGCTGGAACTGTTGGAACGCCTGAAGTTGCGGCCGAAAACCGTCGACAGCTGGCCAGACTTCGTTGCCAGCAAGGATCGTCTGGCGATCACCATCGCCCCGCTCGACGAAGGTCTACTGCTCGACGACCCGGCGCTGGCGCTGGTAGCGGAAAGTCCGCTGTTCGGCCAACGGGTCATGCAACGTCGCCGCCGCGAGAAGCGCAGCGACGTCAGCAACGATGCGGTGATCAAGAACCTCACCGAACTGCGCGAAGGCGCGCCGGTGGTGCATATCGATCACGGCGTCGGCCGCTACCTGGGCCTGACGATTCTGGAAATCGACAATCAGGCCGCCGAATTCCTCACCCTCGAATACGCCGAGAACGCCAAGCTCTACGTGCCAGTGGCCAACCTGCACCTGATCGCGCGCTACACCGGCAGCGACGATTCGCTCGCGCCGCTGCACCGCCTCGGCTCGGAAACCTGGCAGAAAGCCAAGCGCAAGGCCGCCGAGCAGGTGCGTGACGTCGCCGCCGAATTGCTCGACATTTACGCCCGTCGTGCCGCCCGTGAAGGTTACGCCTTCGCCGACCCGAAGGCCGATTACGCCACCTTCAGCGCCGGTTTCCCGTTCGAAGAAACACCCGATCAGCAAGCGACCATCGAGGCGGTACGCGAAGACATGCTCGCGCCGAAACCGATGGACCGGCTGGTCTGCGGCGACGTTGGCTTCGGCAAGACCGAAGTGGCCATGCGCGCCGCGTTCATCGCCGTGCACGGCGGTCGTCAGGTGGCGATTCTGGTGCCGACCACCCTGCTCGCCCAGCAGCACTACAACAGTTTCCGCGACCGCTTCGCCGACTGGCCGGTGACCGTGGAAGTGATGAGTCGCTTCAAATCGGCCAAGGAAGTCAACGCGGCGATCGCCGATCTGGCGGAAGGCAAGATCGACATCGTCATCGGCACGCACAAGCTGCTGTCCGACGATGTGAAAATCAAAAACCTCGGGCTGGTGATCATCGACGAAGAGCACCGCTTTGGCGTACGCCAGAAAGAACAGCTCAAGGCCCTGCGCAGCGAAGTCGACATCCTCACCCTGACTGCGACGCCGATTCCGCGCACGCTGAACATGGCGGTGTCGGGCATGCGCGATCTGTCGATCATCGCCACGCCGCCAGCGCGTCGCCTGTCGGTGCGCACCTTCGTCATGGAACAGAACAAGAGCACGGTCAAAGAGGCCCTGCTGCGTGAACTGCTGCGTGGCGGTCAGGTTTACTACCTGCACAACGATGTGAAGACCATCGAAAAATGCGCCGCCGACCTCGCCGAACTGGTGCCGGAAGCGCGCATCGGTATCGGCCACGGGCAGATGCGCGAACGTGAACTCGAACAGGTGATGAGCGACTTCTACCACAAGCGCTTCAACGTGCTGATCGCCTCGACCATCATCGAGACCGGCATCGACGTGCCGAGCGCCAACACCATCATCATCGAACGCGCCGACAAGTTCGGTCTGGCCCAGCTGCACCAGTTGCGTGGTCGTGTCGGCCGCAGTCACCACCAGGCTTACGCCTACCTGCTGACGCCGCCGCGCCAGCAGATCACTTCCGACGCGGAAAAGCGTCTGGAAGCGATCGCCAATACCCAGGACCTCGGCGCCGGTTTCGTGCTGGCCACCAACGACCTGGAAATCCGTGGCGCCGGCGAACTGCTCGGCGATGGTCAGAGCGGGCAGATTCAGGCCGTCGGTTTCACCCTGTACATGGAAATGCTCGAGCGCGCGGTGAAGTCGATCCGCAAGGGCGAGCAGCCGAACCTCGATCAACCGCTTGGTGGCGGCCCGGAAGTCAATCTGCGGGTGCCGGCGCTGATTCCGGAAGATTATCTGCCGGATGTGCATGCGCGGTTGATTCTGTATAAACGCATCGCCTCGGCCACCGACGAGGAAGGCCTCAAGGATCTGCAGGTGGAGATGATCGACCGCTTCGGCCTGTTGCCGGAGCCGACCAAGAACCTGGTGCGGATCACCGCGCTGAAATTGCAGGCGGAAAAGCTCGGCATCAAGAAAGTCGACGGCGGGCCGCAAGGCGGACGTATCGAATTCGAAGCGCAGACGCCGGTTGACCCGATGACCTTGATCAAGCTGATCCAGACGCAGCCCAAGCGCTACAAGTTCGAAGGCGCGACGATGTTTAAATTCCAGGTGCCGATGGAGCGCCCGGAAGAACGTTTCAATACTGTCGAGGCGCTGTTTGAGCGTCTCATCCCGAAATCCGCTTGAAGGACGCCCGATGCGCCTGTTCCGCTCTCTGACTTTGTTGCTTGCACTTGCAGCACCGACGGCGTTTGCCGATGACACCTATCAGGTCGAAATGATCCTGGTGCGCCAGAATGCTGTCCCGGCCATCGTCAGCCGCGCCGCCCCGGAAGACTGGGCCGCAGGCGCCCAGCGTCTGGGCAGCGACAGCCAGCGCACCCCAGCGCTGAATGATGTGGTGAGCAAACTCACCGCCAGCGGCGAGTACACCGTGCTGATGCACAAAGCCTGGCAGCAGAGCCTCGGCGAAGCGCCGGCGAAAGTCGCAGTGAGCGAAGGTCAGGAGCAGTTCGGCCAGTTCCCGATCGAGGGCACGCTGGAAATGAAACTCGGCCGCTTCACCGACGTGACCGCCGATTTCTGGGTCAATCAGATCGACGCCAATGGCCTGGTCACTGCCAGTGAGCGCCTGCGTCAGGACAGCCACACCAAGAACGGCCAGCTCAATTACCTCGACAACGGCCACCTGGCCCTGCTGATCAAGATCACTTCCCTGACCGCGCCAGCGCCTCGCGAAGCGCCTGAAGTCGTGCCGGACTGATCGAAGTCCTTATGCCGCCGCCCCTGAGCAAACCGCTGGCCCCGTCGTGGGTCAGCCGATTCAAAGAACAGAGTCTGGAGCGCGGCCGCCGCTACGCTTTGGAGAATCGGGTGCGCATCGCCCAGGTCGGCGATGCGACCATCACCGCCAGTTGCGAAGGTTCTGGCGGTAGCGTTTACCGACAAACCATCCATCTGCGCGAGTCAGCCAAAGCGACGCTGTTGCTGGTCGACGCCACCTGCACCTGTCCGGTGCGCAGCAACTGCAAACACTGCGCGGCGGTGCTGCTGAAAATCCAGGAAACCCTCGACTACCCCGCCGCCGCGAAAGATGCCGAGCTGCTGGAGAAGCTCCAGGCCGTGCTGGAAAACCGCAGCCCGAAAGCGCCACCGCAAGTGCTGGTGGACAACGTGCAGCCGGTGCCGCGCCTGTGGCTGGCGAGCGTCGAGTTCAGCGCCTTCGAGCCGCGCAACGGCAAGATGCAGCGCTACATTCAGCATCGCGCGGCACTGTCGTTCAGCTATCTGGACGAATACGTCAGCGGGCAAAAACACAGCGATATCCTGATCCGTCAGGAAGCCCAGACCCTGCGAATAAAACGTCACCCGGACGTCGAACAGTCCTACCGCGAACAGTTGCGCATCCTCGGTTTCCGCATCGCCACAAGGCAGAGCAAAGCGCTGCCGGAAAGCGCCGGCGAACTCTACGAGATGGTCAACGACAGCGCCTGGCTGACCTTCACGCTGAATGACTTGCCGAAATTGCGCAGCCAAGGCTGGGAGTTGCAGATCGATGAGGAATTCGGCTTCGACCTGACCGCCGTCGACGACTGGTACGCCACCGTCGAACAGGCGCCGGAGCGCGACTGGTTCGATCTGGAACTGGGCATCATCGTCAACGGCGAGCGCCTGAGCCTGCTGCCGATCCTGCTGAATCTGATGCGCTCGCACACCGAGATCCTCAACCCGGAACGCCTCGCCCGCCGTCGCGATGACGAGCTGATTCTGGTCAACATTCCGCAACGCAGCAGCGAGCATGGGCCGTTGCAAGTGGCGCTGCCGCTCGGTCGCTTGAAGCCGGTATTGATGACGCTGGGCGAGTTCTATTTGCAGGAGCCGGGCGAAACCACCCTGCGCCTGAGCAAGGCCGACGCCACCCGGCTCAATTCGCTGGAAGGCCTGCCGCTGTTGTGGGAAGGCGGCGAGCAGATGCGCACCTTCGCCCAGCGGCTGCGCGACATCCGCGATTTCACGGCCGAAGCGCCGCAAGGTCTGAATGCAACGCTGCGCCCGTATCAGCTTGAAGGCTTGAGCTGGATGCAATCGCTGCGGCAACTGGAAGTCGGCGGGATTCTTGCGGATGACATGGGCCTGGGCAAAACCCTACAGACCCTGGCGCATATTCTCAGCGAGAAGAACGCCGGACGCCTCGATCGTCCGTGCATGGTAGTGATGCCGACCAGCCTGATTCCGAATTGGCTAGATGAAGCGGCGCACTTCACCCCGCAACTGGAAGTCCTCGCACTGTACGGCGCGACGCGAAAAAAGCACTTCGACAATCTGGCCGACTTCGACCTGATCCTCACCACTTACGCCCTGCTGCCCAAGGACGCTGAGCGTCTCGCCAAACAGCCGCTGCATGTTTTGGTGCTGGACGAAGCGCAATACATCAAGAACCCCAACAGCAAAGCCGCCCAGGCCGCGCGCGAGCTGAATGCGCGCCAGCGCCTGTGCCTCAGCGGCACGCCGCTGGAAAACCACTTGGGCGAACTCTGGTCGCTATTCCACTTCCTGTTGCCGGGCTGGCTCGGCGACGTGAAAAGCTTCAATGCCGATTACCGTGTGCCGATCGAAAAGCGCGGCAGTGAAGTCAGACTTCAACACCTTAACGGTCGGATAAAACCGTTTCTGCTGCGCCGCACCAAAGAGCAGGTCGCCACCGAGCTGCCGCCGAAAACCGAGATCATCCACTGGGTCGAACTCAACGAAGCGCAGCGCGACGTATACGAAACCATGCGTTTGGCGATGGACAAGAAAGTCCGTGACGAGATCACCCGCAAAGGCGTGGCACGCAGCCAGATCATCATCCTCGAGGCGCTGCTCAAGCTGCGTCAGGTCTGCTGCGATCTGCGCCTGGTCAACGACGCCACCCTGCCGGCACGCGGCAGCACCTCGGGCAAGCTCGACAGCCTGATGGAAATGCTTGAGGAATTGTTCGAGGAAGGTCGGCGGATTCTGCTGTTCTCGCAATTCACTTCGATGCTGTCATTGATCGAAGAGGAATTGAAAAAACGCAAGATCGCTTACGCCCTCCTCACTGGCCAGACCCGTGACCGGCGCACCCCGGTGAAGGAATTCCAGAGCGGCAAGCGTCAGATCTTTCTGATCAGCCTGAAGGCCGGTGGCGTCGGTTTGAACCTGACCGAAGCCGATACGGTGATTCACTACGACCCGTGGTGGAACCCGGCAACCGAGAATCAGGCGACTGACCGGGCCTATCGAATCGGCCAGGAAAAACCGGTGTTCGTCTACAAGATGATTGCCCGGGGCACGGTAGAAGAGAAGATTCAGCACCTGCAGAAGGAAAAGTCTGACCTGGCAGCAGGCGTGCTCGATGGGCGCAAGGCCGGGGACTGGAAGTTGCAGAGCGATGATATCGAAGCGCTGTTTGCGCCGTTGCCGGACAAGATCGACAAGCGCTGAAAGCGGCGTCGCTGGCCAGATAGCTTTTCGCGAGCAGGCTCGCTCCCACACGATCCAGATTCACTGAAGATCAAATGTGGGAGCGAGCCCGCTCGCGAATGGCCCCACTGCGATTCAAACCCCTCAATCCCTGGTAACCGGCAAAGGCGCAAACAGCGCCTCGATATCACTCTGTTCCAGTTTGAATCCACCCGTCGTGCCACCCTCCAGTACCGCCCCGGCCAGCGCAGCCTTCTCCTGCTGCAACGCCTGGATCTTCTCTTCGACGGTGCCTTTGGCAATCAACTTGTAGACGAACACCGGATTGTTCTGCCCGATGCGATACGCCCGGTCCGTCGCTTGGTTCTCCACCGCCGGGTTCCACCACGGATCGAAGTGAATCACCGTGTCCGCCGCCGTCAGGTTCAGACCAGTGCCCCCGGCTTTGAGGCTGATCAGGAACAACGGCACCTTGCCGCCCTGGAAATCCCTCACCGGCGTGCGCCGATCGGTGGTGTCGCCGGTCAGCAATGAGTAGGCAAGCCCGCGTTGCTGCAACTCCTGCTCGATCAGCGCCAGCATCGAGGTGAATTGGGAAAACAGCAGAATGCGCCGACCTTCGCCGAGCAATTCTTCGAGCATCTCCATCAGGCTGATCAGCTTGCCGCTGCCCGAGCGCAACGCTTTCGCCGTCAGCGGCATATTGACCAGGCGTAGATCGCAGCAGACCTGGCGCAGCTTGAGCAGCGCATCGAGGATGATGATCTGACTGCGCGCCACGCCGCTGCGGGCGATTTCGTCGCGGACCTTTTTGTCCATCGCCACACGCACCGTCTCATAGACGTCGCGCTGACCATCGCTGAGTTCGACCCAATGAATGATCTCGGTTTTCGGCGGCAACTCGGTGGCGACCTGATCCTTCTTGCGCCGCAGCAAAAACGGCTTGATGCGTGCGGTCAGGTGCTGCATGCGCTGCACATTGCCGTGCTTCTCGATCGGCGTGCGGTAATCGCGGTTGAAGGATTTGCTGTCGCCGAGCCAGCCGGGCATGAGGAAATGGAACTGCGACCACAGCTCACCGAGGTGGTTTTCCAGCGGCGTACCGCTCAGACACAAGCGCTGACGGGCCTGCAAGTCACGGGCGGCCTGGGCGGCTTTGCTCAGCGGGTTCTTGATGTTCTGCGCTTCGTCGAGAATCAGCACGCTCCACGACTGCGGCTGCAAGATTTCCAGATCCCTGGGCAGCAATGCATAAGTGGTCAGCACCAAGTCGTATTCGCCCAGATTGGCAAAGTCCTTTTGCCGCCCGCTGCCGTGCAGCGCCAGGACTTTCAACTGCGGCGTGAAGCGCTCGGCTTCGTCGAGCCAGTTGGGAATCAGGCTGGTCGGCATCACCGCCAGTGCCGGACAGTCCAGACGCCCGGCGTGTTTCTCCGTAAGCAGATGCGCCAGGGTCTGCAGGGTTTTACCCAGGCCCATGTCATCGCCCAGAATGCCGCCGACCTCCAGCTCGCGCAGGGTCTGCATCCAGTTCAGGCCTTCGAGTTGATACGGGCGCAGCTGCGCGTTGAGGCCGGCCGGCGCAGCAACCTGGGCGTGGCTGGAATTCTGCAGACGCTTGGCAAAAGTGCGCAGACGTTCGCCGCCCTGCCAGTCCAGCGGCACGCCATCGAGCATACTCAGGCGCGCGGCGTCTGGAGCGGTCAAACGCAGCGCATCGCCTTGGTGTCCGCCCAGGTACAGCTCGCCGAGCGTCGCCATCAGCGGTTTGACCCGACTCAGCGGCAACGCGACTTTCGCGCCCGCCGGCTCGCCAAAACCGCTGGGCTTGAGCTCGATCAGGATTTTTTCATCATCGCTGCGCTGCGCCAGATTGACCGGGTCGAGCAAGCGCGGCTGGGTCCGCAACAGGTGCAGAAGGATCGGCAGCAAGCTGTAACGTTCGCCGTTGACGACGATACCCAACTGCAGATCAAACCACTGATGTGTGGCCTCTTCTTCGACCTCGGCGTACCACTGTTCAACCGGTTGTACATCGAAATGGAAACCGGGACTGATCTCGATTTTCCAATCTGCGGCGCGCAGTGTGGCTAGCCCTTCGTGCATGAACCCGAGCCAGGCGGAATCATCCGGCAAGGTAAACATCTCGCCGGGACGATCCATGGCGCTCTTGCGCGTGGCTTTCTTGAAGCCATGTTTTTGCAGGTTCTGGCGCAGCTTCTTTTCCAGCGCCGGTTGACGCTGAATGCGCTGGGTTTCGCTGCCGTTGAGGATCATCACTTCCGGGTTGCGATCCACCGCCGGATGACCGTTGTAGGTAAACAGCAGAGCGGCGCGGTGCTCCAGCACATATTCCCAGCGCGAGCGTTCTCGGCCGCTGACCAGGGTCAATTGCGGCTGCGGCAGCACGTCATCGATGATCCGTTCGGTGAGCTTGTGCGGTGGCGCAATTTGGGTCGCCGCGCTCATGCGATGGCTGAACTGCATGGCCTGTCGCGCCGGAATGTCCGGCGCCAGGGTCAAATGGCAGGCGAGCTTTTCTTCCAGCTCAGTGAACAGCGGGCCAACCTGGCGCTGCTCACGATCAACGTAATAAAGCGGCTCCAGCGCCAGCACGGTTTCCTGCGCGGCTTCGGCACTGCTCCATTGCGCGCGGAATCCGCCGTCAGCCCGCTCGGCCCAAGAGAACTGACCGACGCGTTTCGCCCCCGGTGTCAGCGCTCGCAGGTCTTCGAAGTCGAGGAACAGCCGCGAGGTGCGCAGGAGCATTTCCAGCAGTTCGGCGCCACTGCTGCCTTCCAGCGGATAGCCGCTGTAATAGGCGTGATGGGAATGCATGGCGACCAACAGCCGGGCGATGCGCAGATCCAGCTCGGACAGGTAGCCGGGCTGGCGCATGAGCATTTCCGCGAGCGAGTACATCGGTTTGACCTCGCGTAACTCGCCGCTCTTGAGCTGGTAAACCTTGAAAATATCCAGCAGCCACTTGCCGTTCGCAGACGTCGGTTTGAGCTTGTAAAACAGACGCGTACCTGCGGTTTGCGCACTTTCTTCAGCGGGCTTGGCCGGCACGGGAATTGTCGAAAGCCAATGCTCCAGCGCTCGTCCCAACGGGGTCTGCGCGTCACTTCCAGACGCATCCTCGCCAGTGCCCAGCAGGTGATAGAGCACCGCTGCGCTGTGCTTGCAGTCGATTGCAACAGGACAGCTGCACAGGCAACGCAGGTTTACCGACCCCAGCCGATCTTCGGACAGATAAATGCTTTGCTCATACGCCTGAAGTTGCGAGCCGACGCAGAACGCCTCTATCTTCCTGTCATCGATCTCGAGGATCTCGACCCGGTCATCGGCAGCATAAGCCCGGGCCTTGGCCAACGCCTTGCTACTGAATGCGTGGGTCCATGTCAGCCCTTTGAGCCGCTCGATGAAAATGCTCATGGACAGTCCTTAGCTGGTCAGCACCCGGGCCAACGTTGATTTCACCTTGCCCATGCCGTCGTGCAGGGCCTGCTCGATTTCGGCCATGGTGATGACTTCGGTGGTTTTGCCGGCTGCAGGATTCACCACCAGCGCCAGACAGGCGTAATCCAGATCCAGCTCACGCGCCAGCGCTGCTTCCGGCATGCCGGTCATGCCGACGATGTCGCAGCCGTCACGCTCCAGTCGCACGATCTCGGCGACCGTTTCCAGACGCGGTCCCTGGGTGCAGGCGTACACGCCTTGATCGCTGTATTCGCAGCCTTCGGCGGCGACCGCGGCAATCAGTTGCTGACGCAACGGCTCGCTGTAGGGAAAGCTGAAATCGATGTGGGTGACGTGCTCCAGATCATCGGCGAAATAGGTGTGCTCGCGCCCACTGGTGTAGTCGACGATCTGGTGCGGCACGCAGAAATGCCCGGTGCCCATGGCCGGATGGATCCCGCCAACGGCATTTACGGCGATGATCGCTTCGGCACCCGCCTGCTTCAGCGCCCAGAGGTTGGCGCGGTAGTTGACCTTGTGCGGCGGGAAACGATGCGGGTGACCGTGTCGGGCGAGGAACAGCACTTCCTTGCCGGCGTATTCACCAATCTGCACCTCGGCCGAAGGCGCGCCGTACGGGGTGTCGACTGCCAGCGACTGGCGAATGCTCAGGCCTTCGAGCTGAGTCAGGCCAGTGCCACCGATGATTGCGTAAACGGTCATAACGAAAAATCCTTACTCGATCAGTTGAGCGTCTTTGAGCGCGCCGAGGGCGGTGAGCCAACGCGGGTCCTGACGATAATCGGTGCTGGCGAAGGCCTGCCCGCGCATCTTCGCGATGCGCGCGGAAGGCTTGACCTTCATACGCTGGGCGGCACTCAACGCCAGCTCGGCTGCCGCGCGGTCGTTGCACACCAGACCCATGTCGCAACCGGCACTCAGCGCGGCTTCGATGCGGCTGGCAGCGTCGCCGACCACGTGGGCGCCGGCCATCGACAGATCATCGCTGAAGATCACGCCATCGAACTGCAACTCGCCGCGCAGGATGTCCTGCAGCCAGCGTCGGGAGAAACCGGCGGGCTGCGAGTCGACTTGCGGATAGATGACGTGGGCCGGCATGACGGCGGCCAGCTGCTTGCTCAAACGGGCGAAGGGCACCAGATCATTGGCGCGGATTTCGTCGAGACTGCGCTCGTCGTTCGGAATCGCCACATGGGAGTCGGCTTCGGCCCAGCCGTGTCCCGGGAAATGCTTGCCGGTGGCGGCCATGCCCGCGCTGTTCATGCCGCGAATGAATGCACCGGCGAGCAAGGCTGCGCGCTCGGGATCGCCTTCGAATGAACGGGTACCGACCACAGCGCTGCGCTGATAGTCCAGGTCCAGCACCGGGGCGAAACTCAGGTCGAGCCCGACTGCCAGCACTTCGGTGGCCATGATCCAGCCGCATTGCTCGGCGAGATACTCTGCATTCGGGTTATCGGCGATGGCGCGCATCGCTGGCAGACGGACGAAACCCTGACGCAGACGCTGCACGCGCCCGCCCTCTTGATCCACCGCCAGCAGCAGATCCGGGCGAATCGCGCGGATCGCGGCGCTGAGTTCGCGCACCTGGCGTGGATGCTCGATGTTGCGGGCGAAAATGATCAGGCCGCCCACTTCGGGCTGACGCAACAATTGGCGATCTTCGGCCGTCAGCCAGGTACCGGCGACGTCCACCATCAACGAGCCTTGCAGGCCAGCAGTCATAGAGATTCCTTGAAAACGAAAAACCCGATCTGCTTGCATTGGCTACCGTGGGCATTGCCCGGACGGTCAGCAGAATTCATGCAGATCGGGTTCAGTACGAGAGTCGGCATGGCCGGCTAGCTTAGCGGATACCAGCTGCCGCGCCCACCCGTGCGCGGTCAGACCTTGGCGGCGACCGGCATGGATTTGCTGCGCGGACGCAATTGTGCGCTGGCCATGGCTGTATCGGTGACGCCGGTTTCGGCGCGCATGCCGGCAGCGAGGAACGGCACCATCAGGCGCATCACTTGTTCGATCGAGGTATTGACGCCGAAATCGGTCTCGGCAATCGCACGCAAGGCCTTGATCCCGGACATGCTGAACGCAGCGGCGCCAAGCATGAAGTGCACGCGCCAGAACAGTTCGATCGGCGGAATGCGTGGCGCCGCTTCATTGACCAGCAGCATGTAGCGGCGGAACACCTTGCCGTACATGTCTTCCAGATAACGTCGCAAGTGGCCCTGGCTTTGACTGAACGCGAGGCCGAGCAAGCGCATGAAGATCGACAGGTCATTACCGCTGCGAGGCTGCACGACGAGCGCTTGCTCGACGAGAATTTCCAGCAGCTCCTCGAGGGTCGGCTTGTTCTCAGGCTTGGCCTGACGGCGCTCCAGCTCTTTATCGAGGCTGACGCAGAACGGCCCGAGAAAGCGAGAGAACACAGCTTGGATCAGCGCTTTTTTCGAGCCGAAGTGATAATTCACCGCAGCCAGATTGACGCCAGCCTTGCTGGTGATCAAACGCAATGAGGTTTCAGCGAATCCTTTCTCCGCGAACAACTGCTCGGCAGCATCAAGAATGCGTTCAACGGTTTCCGACTGGGCCATGGCTACTCCGCCTGACAAACACTTGTTTGAAACATACGTTTCAGCCTGTGCCTTGTCAAGCCTGCCGGTTCGTTTTGGGAATGGTCGGTCAGCTATTTAACCACACAAGGCGCCGGCATTAATAAGTGCTCTGCGCGACCGCTCGGCGGGCGGCAAAAAAACGCCCATTGCCAAGACCGCTTCACTGTATATAATCCCAGTCACTGTATAAAAAGACAGAGCGATCAATATGCTAAAGCTGACGCCACGCCAAGCCGAGATTCTGGCCTTTATCAAACGTTGCCTCGAAGACAACGGCTATCCGCCCACCCGTGCGGAAATCGCTCAGGAACTGGGTTTCAAATCGCCAAATGCAGCGGAGGAACATCTCAAGGCCCTGGCCCGCAAGGGCGCGATCGAGATGACCCCGGGCGCTTCCCGCGGCATCCGTATTCCCGGCTTTGAAGCCAAGGCCGACGACTCCACCCTGCCGATCATTGGCCGAGTGGCTGCCGGCGCGCCGATCCTCGCCCAGCAGCACATCGAAGAATCCTGCAACATCAACCCGACCTTCTTCCATCCTCGCGCCGACTACCTGTTGCGTGTGCACGGCATGAGCATGAAGGACATCGGCATCTTCGACGGCGACTTGCTGGCAGTTCACACTACTCGCGAAGCGCGTAACGGTCAGGTTGTGGTTGCCCGCATCGGCGACGAAGTGACGGTCAAACGCTTCAAGCGTGAAGGCAGCAAAGTCTGGCTGATCGCTGAAAACCCCGAGTTCGCCCCTATCGAAGTCGACCTGAAAGATCAGGAACTGGTGATCGAAGGCTTGAGTGTCGGCGTCATTCGCCGCTAAAGGAGGCTCCATGCAGTTCCCACACACACCTCAGCAAACACAACTGCCTTTGTTTGAAGCGTTTCTGGCGCAGCCGATAGCGCCGATCCTCAAAGAAGTGGTCGAGCGTGATTGGAATGCCAAACCTGACGCCTTCAGTGAGCTATCGCTGCGCGGTGCGGCCGGGAACTGCCTGAACCTGCTCGCGCCGATCCTGCGTGAGCTCAGCGAGGATCAGGATGCTCGCTGGCTGACGCTGATCGCCCCACCCGCCAGCCTGACGCAAACCTGGCTGCGCGATGCCGGCCTGAATCGCGAACGCATTCTACTGCTGCAACCGCGCGGCACTCAAAGTGCTCAGCAACTGGCGTGCGAAGCGTTGCGACTGGGGCGCAGCCACACCGTGGTGACATGGCTAAACCCGTTGAATGCCAATTCGCGGCAACAACTGATCAGCGCCGCGCGTACGGGCGAAGCTCAGAGCCTGAACATTCGTTTGGGTTGATTGATGGTAATGCGCGCTGTGTGAAGCGCAGGGCTTCTCCAGGGACAGAGAAGCCGATCTGAAGCGCACGCGACCGAGAAAAGGCCAAAGCGTGAATCAATGAAGAACCCGCGGCCCCTCTTCCTTATCAAACTCGCCTTCAACCATACGACCCGCCATCTGCACGCCAACGCTCAACATCGCTTTGGCGATTTCAACGTGCTGGCCCTGCAGGAACGCTTTAGCATCCTCGGAGAAATCCAGCGTCACCAGAGAACCTTCGTCCTCAGCCCTGCGCAGTTCGATTCGGCCGTCTGGTAACTCGACAATTTCTAGAAAGGACGTTGGCATATAGGTCTGTTCTCCACGAAAGGCAGCGATTATATAGACATCATTCGAGCTTCGCTCAGGATCTTGACCAGCAGCATGTTTCAGATTACCACTGCGCCAAACTACCTCAGCACTCGTTCAAGCCTTCCCGGAAACGCAGGGCCAGGCCCTTGAGGTTCTGCCGCCAGCTCTCCAGCTCATCTCGACTGAGCTCTTCTGGCGCCTCTTCTTCATCAAGATTAATCGCTTGAATCAGCGGCTGCGTCACATCACCTTTCGGCTTGCGTGGCGCCCTCGGTGGCTGAAACAGTGCTGCGTGCGCCGCCAGCAGTTTCGCCAGCCAGGTTTCCGGATTACCGGCCAGCTCGACCATTTCCGCCAGCTCCGGGATCGCTATGGATTCCAGCACGTCGCGCCTCAGCAACTCCTCCGCCCTCGGCGAATTGGCCTGCGGCAGACGATAAAAGCCAGCGATCTCATGACACAAGCCCAGCAGTGCGCCGTAGAGGTGAAACAGCGCCGACTCACGCCCGGCCTGGATCAGCGCCAGAGAATTCATCGCCCGCCCTTCTTCAGCACGAGCCAGAGCTTCGAGTGACAGGCCGGCGAAATAGATCTTCTGGTTGGTGCGGGTATAGAGTTCGTGGGCCATGACGGCAGCCTCCACAACGAAATAATTGCTTCACACAGGTGGGACAGTGTCGTGGATCAGCCGATGCCACCGCAAGCACAAAACAAAAAGGCCGCATGAAACCCTCAAGGTTTCATGCGGCCTTTTCGCTGTTCAGACTAGCGCTTACTCAGCCTTGGCCTTTGCGCTGCGCTTGTCTTCAACAGTCCACTTGCCACCGTCGTAATACGCCTTCCAGCCTGTCGGTTTGCCATCGACTTCGGTCTGGACGTATTGCTCCTTGGTCTTGCGGCTGTAGCGAATGACCGCTGGCAGACCGTCAGGATCCTTTTGCGGAGCCTCGCACAGGAAGTGGTACTTCGGATCGATCTCGTCCTTGTGCGGCAGAATCTCGATCACCAGCGGAGCGCGAGTCTCGCGGTTTTTCGGGAACTGACTGGCGGCCAGGAACAGACCGGAGGCACCGTCGCGCAAGATGTAGGTGTCGTTGACCTTTTCGCATTTCAGCTCAGGCATCTTCACCGGATCCATCTTCGGCGGCGCCGCGTCACCGCTCTTCAGCAGCTTGCGGGTGTTCTTGCACTCCGGGTTGGTGCATCCGAAGAACTTGCCGAAACGGCCGGTCTTGAGCTGCATTTCACTGCCGCACTTATCGCATTCCAGACTCGGACCTTCATAGCCCTTGATGCGATAGCTGCCCTCTTCAATTTCGTAACCGGCGCAATCCGGGTTGTTGCCGCAGATGTGCAACTTGCGCTTTTCGTCCAGCAGGTAGGCGTCCATCGCCGTGCTGCAGATCGGGCAGCGATGCTTGCCACGCAGTACCAGCGATTCCGATTCGCCCTCGTCGTCCGCTGCGATTTCATCGCCCGGCACCAGATTGACGGTGGCCTTGCAGCGCTCTTTCGGCGGCAGGCTGTAGCCCGAGCAGCCGAGGAACACGCCAGTCGAGGCAGTACGAATCTGCATCGGACGACCGCACGTGGTGCACGGAATGTCAGTCATGACCGGCTGGTTGGCGCGCATGCCGCTGTCCGGGTTTTCCGCTACTTCGAGTTTCTTCTTGAAGTCGCCGTAAAACTCGTCCAGCACATTTTTCCAGTCGCGCTCGCCATGCGCCACGTCATCGAGGTTCTCTTCCATGCCGGCAGTGAAGCCGTAGTCCATGAGATTGGAGAAGCTCTCCGACAGACGCTCGGTAACAATGTCGCCCATCTTTTCCGAGTAGAAACGACGGTTGTGCAGGGTCACATAACCGCGATCCTGAATGGTCGAAATGATCGCAGCGTAGGTCGAAGGACGACCGATGCCGCGCTTTTCCATTTCCTTGACCAGACTGGCCTCGGAGTAACGCGCCGGTGGCTTGGTGAAATGCTGCGACGGATCGAGCTTGATCAGCTTCATCACATCGCCCTGGGCCATGTCCGGCAGCACGTCATCATCGCCAGGCTTGGCAATCTGCGGCATCACCCGGGTGTAACCGTCGAACTTGAGGATACGGCCCTTGGCGCGCAGTTCGAAGTCGCCAGCGCCGACGCTGACGGTGGTCGACAGGTACTGCGCCGGCAGCATCTGGCAGGCGAGGAACTGGCGCCAGATCAGCTCGTACAGACGCTCGGCATCACGCTCCATGCCCGCCAGCTTGCTTGGCGTAGTGTTGGCGTCGGACGGACGAATCGCTTCGTGAGCCTCTTGCGCGCCTTCTTTGCTGCTGTAGACGTTCGGCGATTCCGGCAGGTATTTCTTGCCGAATTCGTCCTCGATGTAAGTGCGCGCCATCGCCACGGCGTCGGCCGAGAGATTGGTCGAGTCGGTACGCATGTAAGTGATGTAGCCGGCTTCGTACAGACGCTGGGCCATCATCATGGTTTTCTTCACGCCGAAACCAAGGCGGTTGCTCGCAGCCTGCTGCAAGGTCGACGTGATGAACGGCGCCGAGGGTTTGCTGCTGGTCGGCTTGTCTTCGCGCTTGACGATGCTGTAGCTGGAAGACTTGAGCTTCTCCAGCGCAGCCATGGCCTGGGCTTCGTTCAGCGGCTTGAAGGCTTCGCCTTTTTCGCGAGCCACTTCGAAACGCACGGTCGAGCCTTTGGCAGTGCCGAGATCGGCATGCACTTCCCAGTATTCTTCGGGATTGAACGCACGGATTTCGCGCTCACGCTCGACCACCAGTTTCACGGCAACCGATTGCACGCGACCGGCGGACAGGCCACGGGCGATCTTGGCCCACAGCAGCGGCGAGACCATGTAGCCGACGACGCGGTCGAGGAAGCGACGCGCCTGCTGGGCGTTGACGCGATCGATGTCCAGCTCACCCGGCTCGGAGAAGGCTTCCTGAATCGCCTTCTTGGTAATTTCGTTGAACACCACGCGCTTGTAGCGGCTGTCGTCACCACCGATGGCTTCGCGCAGGTGCCAGGCAATGGCTTCCCCCTCGCGATCCAAGTCGGTTGCGAGATAGATGGTGTCAGCATCCTTGGCGAGCCGGCGCAGCTCTTCGATGACCTTCTCTTTGCCGGGAAGGATCTCGTACTGGGCTTTCCAGCCATGCTCGGGATCGACACCCATGCGCGAAACCAGCTGCTTGCGCGCTTTGTCTTTCGGCGAGAGCACCGGACCTTCGCCCGCAGCCGCCTTGCCGCGTTTGGCGGCGGGCTCTTTGCTGGCGCTAGCCGAACCGCTGGTGGGCAGGTCTCGGATATGGCCGATACTCGACTTCACCACGTATTGGTTACCCAGATACTTGTTGATGGTCTTGGCCTTAGCCGGGGATTCCACAATGACCAGCGATTTGCCCATGGATCAGAAAATTCCTGAATTCTAGAAGTGAAAGGCGGTTGGCGCCTGACGCGGCACCGCTATATATAGTTGATACAAGGTGAGGTCAAGCGCAGGGTTGTCTGCGCAGTCGCCTCATGCCTTGTCAAAAAGGCTCGGTTCAGCTTGCACCAAAGCAAAGCGCGGCACCTGCTCGCCGTCAACCTCGACCGACTCGACGAACATGCTCAGCGGGCGCACCCAAAAACCGTAATCGCCATACAGGGCTTGGTAAAAGACTACTTCTTCTTCGGTTTCGGAATGCCGCGCAACACTGAATACACGGTATTGCGGACCTTTGTAATGTTGATAGAGCCCAGGTTGTATCGGCATGCTTCGGCCCTCACTGAAATCTTTTCAAAAATAAATAAAAAACCCAAAAACAAAAACCGGGGCACTGGGCCCC
Source organism: Pseudomonas sp. Marseille-Q5117 (assembly GCF_946901175.1). Lineage (NCBI taxonomy): Bacteria > Pseudomonadati > Pseudomonadota > Gammaproteobacteria > Pseudomonadales > Pseudomonadaceae > Pseudomonas > Pseudomonas sp. Marseille-Q5117. The sequence goes on from NZ_CAMPPP010000001.1 coordinate 315,164, forward strand.
GGCTTCCATCGACGAGACGCTTAAACGCGTTCGAAGACGGTGGAGATGCCTTGGCCGAGACCAATGCACATAGTGGCCACCCCGAAGGTGCCGCTATTCTGCTTCATCACGTTCAACAGGGTGCCGGAAATACGTGCACCGGAGCAACCGAACGGGTGACCCAGGGCGATCGCGCCGCCGTGCAGGTTAACCTTCTCGTTCATCTTGTCGAGCACTTTCAGATCTTTCAGCACTGGCAAGGCCTGTGCGGCGAAAGCTTCGTTGAGCTCGAAGAAGTCGATATCGTTGATGCCAAGGCCCGCACGCTTCAGGGCTTTTTGTGTCGCCGGCACTGGACCATAGCCCATGATCGCCGGGTCCACACCCGCTACTGCCATCGAACGGATCACCGCCATCGGCTGGATACCCAGGTCCTGGGCACGCTGCGCCGACATCACGATCATGCACGAAGCACCGTCGGTGATCTGCGACGAAGTACCGGCAGTCACGGTGCCGCCCTTCGGGTTGAATGCCGGCTTGAGTGCCGCCAGACTTTCCAGGGTGGTTTCCGGACGAATGGTTTCGTCGTAGTCGTACAGTTTCAGGAAACCGTTCTCGTCGTAACCCTGCATCGGGATGATTTCGTCTTTGAACTTGCCTTCCACGGTTGCCTTGTGGGCCAACTGGTGGGAACGCACGCCAAAGGCATCCTGTTGCTCACGAGTGATGCCGTGCATCTTGCCAAGCATTTCAGCGGTCAGGCCCATCATGCCCGAGGCTTTCGCCGCGTACAGCGACATGTGCGGGTTCGGATCGACACCATGCATCATGCTCACGTGGCCCATGTGCTCGACGCCGCCGACCACGAACACGTCACCGTTGCCGGTCATGATCGCTTGCGCAGCAGTGTGCAGTGCACTCATCGACGAGCCACACAGACGGCTGACGGTCTGGCCGGCCGAGGTGTGCGGAATCTGGGTCATCAGCGAAGCCATGCGCGCGATGTTCCAGCCCTGTTCCAGGGTCTGGTTGACGCAGCCCCAGATCACATCCTCGACTTCCGCCGGGTCGACCTTGCTGTTACGTTCCAGCAGTTTGCTGATCAGGTGCGCCGACATGTCTTCAGCGCGGGTGTTGCGGTGCATGCCGCCCTTGGAGCGGCCCATCGGAGTACGACCGAAGTCGACAATCACGACGTCTCTAGGATTCAAGCTCATAAGTTCACTCTCACTCTAGTTGGGGGCGCTTAACCGAAGAAGCTCTGGCCGTTCTCGGCCATTTCGCGCAGCTTCGCGGTCGGGTGGTACAGCGCGCCCAAATCAGCGTACTGGTCAGCCAGGGCAACGAACTCGGCGACACCGATCGAATCGATGTAGCGCAGCGCGCCGCCACGGAATGGAGGGAAACCGATACCGTAGACCAGACCCATGTCGGCTTCGGCGGCGGTTTCAACGATGCCGTCTTCCAGGCAACGCACGGTTTCCAGGCACAGCGGGATCATCATCCAGTTGATGATGTCTTCGTCAGTGACTTCGCGCTGCTCGTAAACGATCGGCTTGAGCACTTCGAGTACCGACGGATCGGCTACTTTCTTCTGCTTGCCTTTCTTGTCGGCCTCGTAGGCGTAGAAGCCCTTGCCGTTCTTCTGGCCCAGGCGTTTGGCTTCGTACAGCACGTCGATGGCCGAACGACGGTCATCCTTCATGCGATCCGGGAAACCTTCAGCCATGACGTCGCGACCGTGGTGACCGGTGTCGATGCCGACCACGTCCATCAGGTACGCAGGACCCATCGGCCAGCCGAATTTTTCCATGACTTTGTCGATGCGGACGAAGTCGACACCGGCGCTGACCAGCTTGGCGAAACCACCGAAGTACGGGAACAGCACGCGGTTCACCAAAAAGCCCGGGCAGTCATTGACGACAATCGGGTTCTTGCCCATTTTCTTCGCGTAGGCAACTGTGGTGGCGATCGCCAGTTCGCTGGACTTCTCGCCACGGATCACTTCCACCAGCGGCATCATGTGCACCGGGTTGAAGAAGTGCATGCCGACGAAGTTTTCCGGACGCTTGAGGGCTTTCGCCAGCAGGCTGATGGAAATGGTCGAGGTGTTGGACGCGAGGATGGTGTCCTCTTTGACCTTGTCTTCGACTTCAGCCAGTACCGCTTGCTTGACCTTCGGGTTCTCGACCACAGCTTCGACGACCAGATCGACGTGACCGAAGTCGCCGTACGACAGCGTCGGACGAATGCCGTTGAGCACTTCAGCCATTTTCGCAGCGGTCATGCGACCCTTGTCAACGCGGCCGACCAGCAGCTTGGCGGCTTCGGCCAGACCCTGCTCGATACCGTGCTCGTTGATGTCCTTCATCAGGATCGGCGTGCCTTTGGAGGCCGACTGATAGGCGATACCGCCACCCATGATGCCGGCGCCCAGTACGGCAGCCTGCTTCACGTCTTTGGCGATTTCGTCGTAGGCCTTGGCCTTTTTCTTCAGTTCCTGATCGTTCAGGAACAGGCCGATCAGGCTCTGCGCAGCAGAGGTCTTGGCCAGTTTGACGAAGCCTGCTGCTTCCACTTCCAGCGCTTTGTCGCGACCGAAGTTTGCGGCTTTCTGGATGGTCTTGATCGCTTCAACCGGCGCCGGGTAGTTCGGACCGGCCTGGCCAGCCACGAAACCTTTGGCGGTTTCGAAAGCCATCATTTGCTCAATGGCGTTCAACTTGAGTTTTTCAAGTTTCGGCTGACGCTTGGCCTTGTAATCGAACTCGCCGGAGATGGCGCGCTTGATCAGCTCGAGGGCAGCTTCCTGCAATTTTTCAGGGGCGACTACGGCGTCGACGGCGCTGACTTTCAGCGCGTCTTCCGGGCGGTTTTCCTTGCCGGCGGCAATCCACTCGATGGCATTGTCGACACCGATCAGGCGTGGCAGACGCACGGTACCGCCGAAGCCCGGGTAGATGCCCAGTTTGACTTCAGGCAGACCAATCTTGGCCTTGGTGGACATGACGCGATAGTCAGCCGCCAGGCACATTTCCAGACCGCCACCGAGGGCGATGCCGTTGATGGCCGCGACGGTTGGCACGTTGAGGTCTTCGAAATCGCTGAAGATCTTGTTGGCTTCGAGATTGCCAGCAACCAGCTCGGCATCCGGCAGCTTGAAGTTGTCGACAAATTCGGTGATGTCGGCGCCGACGATGAATACGTCCTTGCCGCTGCTGACGATCACGCCCTTGATCGAAGCATCTGCCTTGATGGTGTCTACGGCCTGACGCAGTTCGTTCAGGGTTAGACGGTTGAACTTGTTGACGGACTCACCCTTGAGGTCGAATTTCAATTCGACGATGCCACTTTCAAGAGCTTTAACCGTGATGGCTTTACCTTCGTAAATCATCAACTGATCTCCACGATATGGAAGCTGAACAGTACACGTCGGACGCAGGCTTATGGCTCAGAAGGACGCTTTGCTCGTCGATACTGACACCGTCCGCCTGGCACACCCGCCAACGCGATAGTCGGGATTCTGTAGGAGCAGTCTGTAAGACAAACGCTCAATTCATACGCCCGTTTGATTCGGGTACGTCACCTTCACGGAATTTCTGACAATTGTCAATCGCCCTAAATTCGGGCTGAAATGCGACTTTGCAGTCATTTCTGCACCATGATGAGCAGCAACACCCGTCTCGATGTTGAGCCATTCATAGAATCAATAGTTAGAAAAGTCGCCCTAATTTCCACTGGAGCCCTGGTCAGAAGGCTACGCTGGGGGGACTGCGAGGAAATTTGCCGAGGCGATCGAAGCGCCTGCCGCAAAAAAAGATTACCGGCCTGCCTGGCCAACCCGCCCGACGAATCATGTCGGGCTTTTTATTGCTCGTCTGCCAGACCTTCCACACCGTTGCAGTGAGAAAAGTCGCCGTTTCACGCCAGCGCTTTCAGCGTCGCGTCGATATCCTGCAGAACCGTCGCCTCGCCCTTTTCGCCCCAGTACAAGGCGATCATCTGCTTGTCCGCTTCGATCTTGAAAACATTCCCCGGCAATTTTTCGAAATAATCGAGCAGGGTCCGGTCATCGCAGACTTCTTGCCATTGATTGACCCACACGCCCGGGGTTTTCTGCCAATAGGTCCAGCACGCCGGTTGACTGCCACGCCGCGGCCGGTGGTACTGGGCGCAGGGATTCGGCGGCTCCGGCAGCAGCCAGTGCGGCCACTCCTGCGGCGCCAGTTGCATCGCCAGGCCGATGCGTCGCGCCTCCATGCGCAAGGCCATGCGCCCGCTCTGCGTGCGCGATGGGCGCAACCATGCCAGTGGACTTAAAACTACCAGCAGGATTGACACCACCAGCCAGACCGTCATATCTGTACTCCCGATTTTTGATGAGCGCATTGTGTCACTTGCGAACCAATGCGCTTGAAACCAGCCATACTTACCAATATCGAACCCTCAGGAGGAGCACCTCATGCCCTACCACCACATACTGGTCGCCGTAGATCTGACCGAAGAGTGCGACCCTGTGATCCACCGCGCCCGCGAGCTGTCGGTGAGCAACGCTGCCAAGTTGTCGCTGGTGCATATCGTTGAACCAATGGCCATGGCCTTCGGTGGCGACGTGCCGATGGACCTGTCACAACTGCAACAACAGCAGTTCGATCAGGCCAAGGAGCGTCTTGAAAAACTCAAATCGAAATATCCAGAGCTTGAAGGCGCCAATTGCCATCTGACCTACGGCCAGCCCCGCCAGGAAATCCATCATTTTGCCAAGGAACAAGCGTGCGATCTGATCGTGGTCGGAAGCCATGGCCGTCATGGCCTGGCACTGCTGCTCGGCTCGACTGCGAATGATGTGCTGCACGGTGCGCCATGCGATGTACTGGCGGTGCACCTGGTCAAACGTTGATCTGTCTTGCTCCCGCAGGTGATTTGTTCCAGCCTGTAGATCGCGTTACATATGAAAAGCCCGGCGCTCATCACTGAGCGCCGGGCTTTTTCACATCCGGATCAATCAGGCATCCAGCTCGGCCCAACGCTCCACCAACGCATCCAGCTCGGCCTGCAATTGCTCCAGCGAAGCAATTACCTTGGCCGTTTCCGCCGGCGGACGCTGATAGAAACCGGCTTCCGCCATTTCCGCCTCAACCGCGGCGATCTGCTGCTCCTTGGCGTCGATGTCGCCCGGCAAGGCTTCCAGCTCGCGCTGCAGCTTGTAGCTCAGTTTCTTCTTGGCAACCGGAGCAGCAGCGGCAGGCGCAGCCACCGGAGCCGGCTCAGCGGTAACCACCGCCGAATTCAGGTCAGCCTTGCCCGACTTGCTTTCAGTCACGCCCAACAGACGCGGCGAGCCGCCCTGACGGATCCAGTCCTGATAGCCGCCGACATATTCACGAACCTTGCCTTCACCTTCGAAGACCAGGGTGCTGGTCACCACGTTATCGAGGAATGCCCGGTCGTGGCTGACCATCAGCACGGTGCCGTTGAAGGTCAGCAGCACTTCTTCGAGCAGCTCGAGGGTTTCCACATCGAGGTCGTTGGTCGGTTCGTCGAGTACCAGCAGGTTGGCCGGCTTGCTGAACAGCTTCGCCAGCAACAGACGCGCACGCTCGCCACCGGACAACGCCTTGACCGGCGTGCGTGCACGCTGCGGGCTGAACAGGAAATCACCGAGATAGCTCAGCACATGGCGGCTCTGCCCGTCGATGTCGATGAAGTCGCGACCTTCGGCGACGTTGTCGATCACGGTTTTTTCCAGATCCAGCTGATGGCGCAACTGGTCGAAGTAGGCGACGTCGATCCGCGTGCCCTCTTCCACTTTACCGCTGGTCGGTTGCAGACCGCTGAGCATCAGTTTCAACAGAGTGGTCTTGCCGGTACCGTTGGCGCCGAGCAGACCGATACGATCGCCGCGCTGCAGGACCATGGAGAAATCCTTGATCAGGAACGGCCCGCCCGGGTGCGCGAAGCTCACGTTCTCGAGGACCATCACCTGCTTGCCGGATTTGTCGGCGGTTTCCAGCTGGATGTTGGCCTTGCCGGTACGCTCGCGACGCTCACTGCGCTCAACGCGCAGGGCTTTCAGAGCGCGCACGCGACCTTCGTTACGAGTGCGGCGGGCCTTGATACCCTGACGGATCCACACTTCTTCCTGAGCCAGACGCTTGTCGAACAGCGCGTTGGCAGTTTCTTCAGCGGCCAGCGCGGCTTCTTTGTGCACGAGGAAACTGGCGTAGTCGCCGTTCCAGTCGATCAGGCCGCCGCGATCCAGTTCGAGGATGCGCGTGGCGAGGTTTTGCAGGAAGGAACGGTCGTGCGTGATGAACAGCACGGCGCCCTGAAAATCTTTCAGCGCTTCTTCGAGCCAGGCAATCGCACCGATGTCCAGGTGGTTGGTCGGTTCGTCGAGCAGCAGCAGATCGGGCTCGGACACCAGCGCCTGCGCCAGCAGCACGCGACGACGCCAGCCGCCGGACAACTCGGCGAGGGTCTTGTCGGCCGGCAGTTGCAGGCGGCTCAGGGTGCTGTCGACCAGCGTCTGCAAGCGCCAGCCGTCACGGGCTTCAAGGTCGTGCTGAACGTGCATCAGCTTGTCCAGATCGGCGTCGGTGACGATGTTCTGGCTCAGGTGATGGTATTCGGCGAGCAAGGCGCCAACACCGTCGAGGCCTTCAGCCACCACGTCGAATACCGTCCGGTCGTCGGCCACTGGCAATTCTTGCGGCAGTTCGCCGATTTTCAGACCGGGGGCACGCCACACCGAGCCGTCATCGGGCTTCTGGTCGCCCTTGACCAGCTTCATCATGCTGGACTTGCCAGTGCCGTTGCGGCCGATGATGCACACCCGCTCACCACGGGCGATCTGCCAGGACACCTTGTCCAACAACGGCATAGCGCCGAACGCAAGGGACACATCGCTGAATTTGAGCAGGGTCATGAGCTTCTCCAAAAACCGGGCGCGCATTCTACCTGACTTGAGGCTTGAGCAGGCCGGCAATTTGTCTGTCGAAGCACTCTGCACAACATTTGTTGCGAACTTGTGCAGCGAGGCTCGCAAAGCTTTCGCCGCTTGCTGGCAAAAGGCTAAGCTACAGGCAATTCAGTGCGGATTTCGATCGGCACTTGTCATGATTTCTCTGCCCGGATGTCTCATGCGCAGTCGCCTTTTCAGTGTTTTGTCCTGCTTGTTTCTTACCGCCGCTGCCGCTCAATCCGTCCAGGCGGTGGACCTGTCCACCCAACGCCAGTATTACGATGAAGCCAAGCGCGCCTTGGCCAAGGGTGATACTGGCCCGTATTTCCGTTACAGCCAGGCGCTGGCCGATTATCCGCTGGAACCGTATCTGGCTTACGACGAACTGACCGCGCGTCTGAAGACGGCGAGCAACGCCGAGATCGAGAAATTCCTCGCCGAACACGGTGATTTGCCGCAGGCCAATTGGATGAAACTGCGCTGGTTGCGCTGGCTCGCCGACCGTGGCGACTGGGCGACCTTCGTCAAGTATTACGATCCGAAGCTGAATTTCACCGAACTGGACTGCCTCAACGCGCAGTACCAGATCAGCCACGACAAGAAAGCCGAAGGGTATGCCAGTGCGGAAAAACTCTGGCTGACCGGCAAATCGCAACCCGCCGCCTGTGACGCGCTGTTCGGCATCTGGGCTGCCGACGGCCAGCTTACCGAGCAGAAACGTTGGGAGCGCACCAAACTTGCCGCGCAGGCACGCAACTATCCGCTGGCCAACAGCCTGATCAACGGCCTGACCACCCTCGCCCCGCGCGGTCGCTTGCTGGTCGACGTGGCGCAGAAACCCGAACTGCTCAACCAGCCGTCGCGCTTCACCCCGGCCGACGAGCCGATGTCAGACGTCGTCAGCCTCGGCTTGCGCCGCCTCGCTCGGCAGGATCCGGACAAGGCCATGGCTCTGCTCGACGGTTACGCCAGCAGCATGCATTTCTCTCGTGATGAAAAAGTCGCGATCGCTCGCGAGATCGGCCTGACCCTTGCGCGCCGCTTCGACAGCCGCGCGCTGGACGTCATGACCAAATACGATCCGGAGCTGCGCGACAACACCGTCTCGGAATGGCGCCTGCGCCTGCTCTTGCGTCTGGCACGCTGGAATGATGCCTATGAGCTGACCAAACGTCTGCCGCAAGACCTGGCCACCACCAACCGTTGGCGCTACTGGCAGGCGCGCAGCCTGGAACTGGCCGAGCCACAAAACCCGCAAGCGCTGACCCTGTACAAGAATCTGGCGCGGGAACGAGACTTCTACGGCTTCCTCGCCGCAGACCGTTCACAATCGCCTTACTCGCTGAACAACAAACCGCTGGTGCTCAGCCAGGCGCTGATCAACAAGGTCCGCAACACCCCCGGCGTACGTCGCGCGCTGGAGTTTCATGCACGCGGGCAGATCGTCGATGGGCGTCGCGAGTGGTATCACGTCAGCCGTCATTTCAACCGCGATGAAATGGTCGCCCAGGCCAAACTGGCCTACGACCTGAAATGGTACTTCCCGGCGATCCGCACCATCAGTCAGGCGCAGTACTGGGACGATCTGGACATCCGCTTCCCGATGGCGCACCGCGATTCCCTCGTGCGTGAGGCCAAGGTGCGCGGCCTGCATTCGAGCTGGGTGTTCGCCATCACCCGCCAGGAAAGCGCCTTCATGGACGACGCGCGCTCCAGCGTCGGCGCCAGCGGCCTGATGCAATTGATGCCCGGCACGGCCAAGGAAACCGCGCGCAAGTTCAGCATTCCACTGGCCTCGCCCCAGCAAGTGCTCGATCCGGACAAGAACATCCAGCTCGGCGCCGCTTACCTCAGCCAGGTTCACAGCCAGTTCAACGGCAACCGCGTGCTCGCCTCCGCCGCTTACAACGCCGGGCCAGGCCGCGTGCGTCAGTGGCTGCGCGGCGCAGATCACCTGAGCTTTGACGTCTGGGTGGAAAGCATCCCGTTCGACGAAACCCGTCAATACGTGCAGAACGTGTTGTCCTACTCGGTGATCTACGGGCAAAAGCTCAACTCGCCGCAACCGCTGGTGGATTGGCATGAGCGGTATTTTGATGATCAATGAGCAGGCAGCGACAGCCGGAGAATGAAAAATGCCCGTATCGTGAGATACGGGCATTTTTTTGGTCGGTTACTTGGTCGATTGCTCAGTCTGCTGTGACAGATCGACCATCATTGAACTGCAACGCCGCCAGCCGTGCGTACAGCGGATTGCTGGCGATCAATTGCTGATGTGTCCCCACCGCTACCAGCTTGCCCTGATCCATCACTGCAATGCGGTCAGCGTTCTTCACCGTGGCCAGTCGGTGCGCGATGACCAACGTGGTGCGGTTTTCCATCAGCGTTGGCAGGGCCTGCTGGATCAGATGTTCGCTCTGTGCGTCGAGGGCGCTGGTGGCTTCGTCCAACAGCAGGATCGGCGCGTCTACCAGCAAGGCGCGGGCAATGGCCAGACGTTGGCGCTGACCGCCGGACAACCCGAGGCCGCCATCTCCCAGATGAGTTTGATAGCCGTCCGGCATTTGTTCGATGAAGTCGTGGGCGTGGGCAATTCGCGCAGCTTCCTTGACCTGCTCAAGCGTGGCCGTCGGACAGCCGTAGCGAATGTTGTCCTCCACGCTGCCGAAAAACAACGCGGGGGTTTGCGAGACCAAGGCGAAACAGCGGCGCAGATCCAGCGGGTCAAGGCTGGTCAGCGGCACGCCATCGAGGAAAATCTGCCCCTCGCGTGGATCGTAGAAGCGCAGCAACAAGTCGTAAACCGTGGACTTGCCCGCGCCCGACGGCCCCACCAATGCCAGGGTTTCGCCCGCCCTCACTGTCAGATTCAAGCCATCGACTGCGTAGCTTTGCGGACGCGACGGGTAGGAAAAACGCACGTCGCGCAGTTCAAGTTCACCTTTGACTCGCGCTGGCAGCGTCACCAATCCACTCGTCGGTGGCTGGATGATGTTTTCCGACCGCAGCAATTCCGCAATGCGTTCAGCAGCGCCCGCAGCGCGTTGCAGTTCGCCGATCACTTCGCTCAGCGTGCCGAACGCGCTGCCGACAATCAGGCTGTAGAAAACGAATGCCGCCAGCTCGCCGGCCGAGATACGCCCGGCCATTACGTCCATGCCGCCGACCCACAACATCACCGCCACCGCGCCAAGCACCAGCACGATCACCAAAGTGACCAACCACGCTCGCTGGAAAATCCGTTTGCGCGCAGTTTCGAACGCCTGCTCGACGGTCGAAGCGAAACGCTGCTCGTCCTGAACCTGGTGGTTGTAGGCTTGCACGGTTTTGATCTGGCCGAGGGTTTCCGACACATAGCTGCCAATGTCGGCGATACGGTCCTGGCTCTGGCGCGACAGATTGCGCACACGGCGGCCGAAAATCAGGATCGGCGCGATCACCAGCGGCAGTGCAATCACGACAATGCTGGTCAACTTCGGATTGGTGATGAACAGCAGCACTACACCACCGATCACCATCAGCAGATTGCGCAGGAACAGCGAGAGTGACGAACCGATCACCGATTGCAGCAAGGTGGTGTCAGCGGTCAGGCGCGACTGGATTTCCGAGCTGCGGTTGTCCTCATAAAAGCCCGGATGCAGATACACCAGGTGATTGAACACCTGACGGCGAATGTCGGCGACCACGCGCTCGCCGATCCAGGACACCAGATAGAATCGGGCAAAGGTGCCCAGCGCCAGCCCGAGCACCAGCAACATGAAAATCCCGATCGACTGATTGAGCAGATGCGGCGAACGGGTCATGAAACCCTGGTCTACCAACAACTTGATGCCCTGCCCCATCGACAGGGTAATGCCGGCGGTGACGATCAGCGCGAGCAAAGCGCCGAAGGCATGCCAGCGGTACGGCAGGAGAAAATGACTGGTCAGGCGCAGGGCGCGCCGGTGTCGGGAAGAAAGCATGGAGATCATGGAGTTCACGTCTGCGCAGATGGATCGGGCCAGCCTACAGACTCAGATGGGGTGGAACTCTGTAAATCACAATGAGTCAGGTTAAATATGCCCGGGATGTCCGGATGCTAGAAACGATTGGTCTAAGGTTGCGGTTGAGACGAGCGGTCATTTCTGTTTGAGTAGAGATGCCGCCCGCCGACAGACCGCAGGGAGTTGTCACAGCCTGGTCACGTGGCGGTTTTAACTTAGGCACACAACCTGATGAGGAGACAGGCCATGTCCTTGCAACACAGCAGCGAAGACAAGATTGAAGTGATGCGCACCAAACCCGGTCAGTCTCTGGGTTGCTCGATTATCGATGAGCAGGGCCGCGAAGTACCGATCACTGAAGACATGATCCAGGACGCTTGCCGCGAACTGGAGAAGCGATTGGTCAAGCCTGCCGAACAAGAGTGATGTAGCCACCGTCTTCCTGACCCGGCCCTGATTGGCCGGGTTTTTTATGTCTGTAATTTAGCTGCGAATCCTGTAGGAGCTGCCGAAGGCTGCGATCTTTTAATCTTCAAAAAGCAAGATCAAGAGATCGCAGCCTCGTTTCACTCGACAGCTCCTACAGGACACGGGTTGCCCCCAGCGCCGCCACAATCTGCCGCAACCCCGGCGCATCACCTTCAATTCGCACCTTCAGCCCTTCAATCTCGCGGCGCACCGGATACTGCTTGCGCAACACGTCAAACGCCGCTCGCTGCTCGGCGACATTCCCCACCAGACTGCGGCGGAAATCCGCATCATCGCGGCGCGGGTCGTACACGCCCCGGCACAACATCGCCAGCGCCCATGCCGGATCGCTGTCACCGTGCAGGGAAACTTCCGACAACCAGGGTGCTGGCAGCAGATCACTGAGCGCGATAGCCGCAGGTTGGCCAATGAAAGCGCAGTAGGCCTGATAAATTTGCGCGGTCCCGCGTTGCTTGCCGTCGAGGCTGTAACCGGCAATATGGGGCGTGGCCAATACGCAGAGCTCGGCCAGCGCAGGGTCGACTTCCGGCTCCTTCTCCCAGACGTCGAGCACCGCTTGCAGGTCCTCGCGCTCCAGCAGCACCTCACGCAGCGCTGCATTGTCCACCACTGGACCGCGCGCCGCGTTGATCAGCCATGCACCCTGCTTGAGTTGCTGCAAACGCTGTTGATCGAACAGGTGCCAGGTTGCAGAGTCGCCGCTGCGGGTCAATGGCGTATGCAGGCTGATCACGTCGCACTGCTCAATGATCTGCTCGAGGCTGACATATTCGCCGCCCTCGGCAGCCTGACGCGGCGGATCGCAGACCTTGACGTTCCAGCCCAGGCCCTTCAGGACCTTGATCAAGCGCCCCCCCACTTCACCGGCGCCGACGACGCCGTAAGTGCGCTGAGTCAGATCTGCGCCTTCGATCTCGGCCAGTGTCATCAGACTGCCCAGCACGTAGTCGACAACACCACGAGCATTGCAACCCGGCGCGCTCGACCAGCAGATCCCGGCCTCGTTGAAGTAGTCAAGATCCAGATGATCGGTGCCGATGGTGCAGGTGCCGACAAAGCGCACCTTGCTGCCTTCGAGCAGCGCGCGATTGACGTTGGTCACCGAACGCACCAGCAACACATCAGCCTGCTCGACCGTCGCGCGGTCAATGGAGCGGCCCGGCACTCGGCGGATGTCGCCGAAACCGGCAAAAAAGGCATCGAGCAGCGGGATATTTTCGTCGGCAACAATCAGCATGGCGGGCTCCTTGGGCGGATCGGCAGTTTAGGTGCTGACGCGTCGATCAGCCAGCAGGGTTTGCGCTTACAAATACGCAACAGAGGATATTTCCTGACCGAGGCGTCAGCGGCGTAGAATGCGCCGCTCTGCGCATCAATACTTTCTGGACGCTTTGCCTGTGAACCCTGTAACTGACCAACCTGTCGCCGTCTCCCTGACCCGCCCTGCGCGGATTCGCCTGGAGTTGAAAAACCTGCTCGCCCTGGCCCTGCCGATCATCATCGCGCAACTGGCGACCACCGCCATGGGCTTCGTCGATGCGGTCATGGCCGGGCGCGTCGGGCCCAAGGACCTGGCGGCAGTGGCGCTGGGCAACTCGATCTGGGTTCCGGTGTTTCTGTTGATGACCGGCACCCTGCTGGCCACCACACCAAAAGTCGCCCAGCGTTTCGGCGCCGGCAAGCACAGCGAAATTGGCCCGATTGTGCGTCAGGCGTTATGGCTGGCATTGGTAGTCGGACTGATCGCCACCTCGATGCTGGTCGCCGCAGAGCCAGTACTGCACCTGATGAAGGTCGATCCCGAGCTGATCGGCCCGTGCATGCAATATCTGCACGGCATCGCCAGCGGCTTGCCGGCGGTGGCCTTCTATCACGTATTGCGTTGCACCAGTGATGGCATCGGCCGCACCCGCCCGGCCATGGTGTTGGGCCTGTGCGGTCTGGCATTGAACATCCCGCTGAACTACATCTTCATCTACGGCCACTTCGGCGTGCCGGCCATGGGCGGCGTCGGCTGCGGCTGGGCCACGGCAATCGTGATGTGGGTGATGGCGCTGGGCCTGGCCGGGTACGAGCGCTGGGCACCGGCCTATCGTTCGAGCGAACTGTTCAGCCGTTTCGACTGGCCGCAGTGGGCGGTGATCAAACGTCTGCTGTCGATTGGTTTGCCGATCGGCATCGCGGTGTTTGCCGAGTCGAGCATCTTCGCCGTGATCGCCCTGCTGATCGGCAGCCTCGGCGCGACGGTGGTGGCCGGGCATCAGATCGCGCTGAACGTCAGCTCGCTGGTGTTCATGATTCCCTATTCGCTGGGCATGGCGGTCACCGTGCGTGTCGGCCAGGCGCTGGGCCGCGAGGAACCGCGAGAGGCACGTTTTGCCGCTGGAGTCGGCATGGGCACGGCGCTGGCCTACGCCTGCCTGTCGGCGAGCCTGATGCTGGCGCTGCGCGAGCCGATTGCGGCGATCTATACCGCTGATCCAACGGTGATTCACATTGCGGCGATGCTGATTGTCTATTCGGCGCTATTCCAGTTTTCCGATGCAATCCAAGTGACCGCAGCAGGCGCACTGCGTGGCTATCAGGATACTCGGGTGACGATGATCCTGACTCTGTTCGCCTACTGGGGGATTGGTTTGCCGGTGGGTTACGCGTTGGGTCTGACCGATTGGCTCGGTGAGCCACGTGGGCCGAGCGGGTTGTGGCAGGGTTTGATCGTCGGCTTGAGCTGCGCTGCACTGATGCTGTCGATCCGGCTGACACGCAGCGCGCGCAAGCGGATTCGGATCAGTCGTTCGATGGGTTGATCACCCATAAAAAAAGACCTGCATTTGCAGGTCTTTTTTTGCCCTGATTCAGGGCTTCTTGCGAATCCAGTACAGATAGGTGCCGGCCTCTTCGTGCTGGCTGACCAGCTCGTGGTCAAGAAACACGCAGAACTTGGGGATATCGCGCTTGGTCGAGGGATCGGTGGCGATCACCTTGAGCAGGCCGCCGGGTACCAGATCGCGGATGTGCTGGTGCAACATCATCACCGGCTCCGGGCAATTGAGGCCGGTGGCGTCGAGGGTGCCGTCGACCGGGGTATCGATCATTTCACTCATGGTTCACTCCAGAAACTGGCCGGCATTGTCGCGCATTGCTTGGGATATCGTCCAACCCATGTGGGAGCGAGCCTGCTCGCGAAGGCAATCCGTCAGCCCACCGCTTTCGCGAGCAGGCTCGCTCCCACAGGTTCAGCGTTGTGTCAGCGCGATTTGGTTTTTCTGCTGTCGTGCCGGCGCAAATGGCAAGTCACTTCCTCGCGGTCGTGATAGAGCTGCTTGCAGCCGATATCAACCTTGATCCCACGCGCCTTGAAACCGTCGGCAATGCGCTCGAGCAGACGTTTCACTTCGGCATAACGCTGCTTCATCGGCAGCTTCAGGTTGACCACTGCTTCGCGGCAATGTCCTTCGCCGATCCACTCTTCCAGCATCGCCGCGTTACGCGCCGGTTTCTCGACAATGTCGCAAACCATCCAGTCCACCGGCTGCTTGGGCTTGAAGGTGAAACCATCCGTCATCAGATGCTGGACCAATCCGGTTTCCATCAGGCTTTCGGCCATCGGGCCGTTGTCGATGGCGGTGACCAGCATGCCACGGTTGACCAGTTGCCAGGTCCAGCCGCCCGGCGCGGCGCCGAGGTCAACGCCAGTCATGTCGCTGTGCAGGCGATCTTCCCACTGGTCGCGCGGAATGAAGTGGTGCCACGCCTCCTCCAGCTTCAAGGTCGACCGGCTCGGCGCCTCGCGGGGAAACTTCAGACGCGGAATGCCCATCGGCCACATCGCCGAATTGCCGGCATCGGCCATGCCTAAAAACACCTCGCGTCCGCTTTTGAAGGTCAGCAACAAACGCGGCCTGCTGGCGTCTTCCACCAGTTTGCCAGCGGCGGTCAGCGCCTTGCGCAGCGGGCCTTCGAACTTTTTGCAGAAATTCGACAGTTCCTTGCCGTCATTGGTATCGACCACTTCCAGCCACAGACTGCCAAACACCGGAAAATCGGCCATGTGCGCGAGAATCACACTGATCCGGTCGTTTTCCGGCAGATCGATGAAAAAGCCGCGCGCCCACTGCCGCGGGAAGATCAATTCGGCGAAACGCTGACCGCGCATCAGGCGTTCAGCACCGTCCGCTTCAGTACAGACAAACTCGGCGCAGGCCGTGGCGGTTTTGGCTTTGGCGTAACCGGCGACATTGAGACGGGCGGCGAGATCGGAAATCTCCGAACAGACTTCGCCTTCGAAGCCGGGCCGGCAATGCATGAATAGGGTGTTCATTCTTACTCCTGGGCAGCGGTCGATCATTCGGCCGCTGCGCGATGCTCAAGCCTTGCGTTGCCGCAATGCCTGTCACGAAAACCGGCGCATGATAGCTGAAGTCGGAACCATGGTTGCGCCGATAGAGTCCAGTTATTAGCCAGCTACTCAAAACAGGGCTAGGTTTAATGCTCTGCCCGTCCCCTCAGTCCGTAGCCGTGCGGACTCAAAGGAGTGATCGTAATGCCGTCCCTCGATAGTCTGAAGTCACTGAAAACCCTACAAATCGATGCCACGACCTACCACTATTTCAGCCTGCCGGAAGCCGCCAAAAGCCTGGGCGACCTCGACAAGCTGCCGATGTCATTGAAGGTCCTGCTGGAAAATCTGCTGCGCTGGGAAGACGAAAAAACCGTCACCGGCGCCGACCTCAAAGCCATCGCCGCCTGGCTCAAGGAGCGCCGCTCCGATCGCGAAATCCAGTACCGCCCTGCCCGTGTATTGATGCAGGATTTTACCGGTGTGCCCGCCGTGGTCGATCTCGCCGCCATGCGTGCGGCAATGGCCAAGGCCGGCGGCGATCCGCAGCGGATCAATCCGTTGTCGCCGGTGGATCTGGTGATCGACCACTCGGTGATGGTCGACAAGTTTGCCAGCGCCAGTGCGTTTGAACAGAACGTCGACATCGAAATGCAACGCAACGGCGAGCGCTATGCCTTCCTGCGCTGGGGCCAGAGTGCGTTCGATAACTTCAGCGTGGTCCCGCCGGGCACCGGCATCTGCCACCAGGTCAACCTCGAATACCTCGGCCGCACCGTATGGACCAAAGACGAGGATGGCCGCACCTACGCCTTCCCCGACACCCTGGTCGGCACCGACTCCCACACCACCATGATCAACGGTCTCGGCGTGCTCGGCTGGGGCGTGGGCGGGATCGAAGCGGAAGCGGCGATGCTTGGGCAACCGGTGTCGATGCTGATTCCGGAAGTGATCGGCTTCAAGCTCACCGGCAAGCTCAAGGAAGGTATCACCGCAACCGACCTGGTGTTGACCGTGACGCAGATGCTGCGCAAGAAAGGCGTGGTCGGCAAATTCGTCGAATTCTATGGCGACGGTCTCGCCGACCTGCCATTGGCCGACCGCGCGACCATCGCCAACATGGCCCCGGAATACGGTGCGACATGCGGCTTCTTCCCGGTCGACGATGTCACGCTGGAATACCTGCGCTTGTCCGGCCGGCCGCCGGAAGTGGTGAAGCTGGTCGAGGCCTACACCAAGGCTCAAGGCCTGTGGCGTCTGCCGGGTCAGGAGCCGGTGTTCACCGACAGCCTGGCCCTGGACATGGGCAGCGTCGAGGCCAGCTTGGCTGGACCGAAACGTCCGCAGGATCGCGTCTCCCTGCCGAACGTCGCGCAGGCCTTCAGTGATTTCATCGACCTGCAATTCAAACCCACCAGCAAGGAAGAAGGACGCCTGGAAAGCGAGGGCGGCGGCGGCGTAGCAGTGGGCAACGCCGATCTGGTGGGCGAAGCGGACTACGAATACGAGGGCAAGACCTATCGCCTGAAAAACGGTGCAGTGGTCATCGCCGCGATCACTTCCTGCACCAACACTTCCAACCCGAGCGTGATGATGGCGGCCGGGTTGCTGGCGAAGAAAGCCGTCGAGAAAGGTCTGACGCGCAAGCCCTGGGTCAAAAGCTCACTGGCCCCCGGTTCGAAAGTCGTCACCGACTACTACAAGGCTGCCGGGCTGACTCAGTACCTTGATCAGCTCGGGTTTTCGTTGGTCGGTTACGGCTGCACCACCTGCATCGGCAACTCCGGGCCACTGCCGGAGCCAATCGAAAAAGCCATTCAGAAAGCCGATCTGACCGTCGCGTCGGTCTTGTCCGGCAACCGCAATTTCGAAGGCCGTGTGCACCCACTGGTGAAAACCAACTGGCTGGCTTCGCCTCCTCTGGTCGTCGCTTACGCTTTGGCTGGCAGTGTGCGTACCGATATCAGCAGCGAACCGTTGGGCGAGGATCAACAGGGCAATCCGGTGTATCTGCGTGATATCTGGCCGAGCAGCCGGGAAATCGCTGAAGCGGTGAATCAAGTCAATACGGCGATGTTCCACAAGGAATACGCCGAAGTGTTTGCCGGTGATGAGCAATGGCAGGCCATCGAGGTGCCGCAAGCGGCCACTTACGTGTGGCAGGACGATTCGACCTACATTCAGCATCCACCTTTCTTCGACGACATTTCAGGCCCTCTGCCGGAAGTGAAAGACGTCAAAGGTGCGCGAGTCTTGGCTTTGCTCGGCGATTCAGTGACCACCGACCACATCTCCCCCGCCGGCAACATCAAGATCGACAGCCCGGCCGGGCGGTATCTGCAGGAAAAAGGCGTCGAACCGCGCGACTTCAACTCCTACGGTTCCCGTCGCGGCAATCATGAAGTGATGATGCGCGGCACGTTTGCCAACATCCGTATTCGCAACGAGATGCTGGGTGGCGAGGAAGGCGGGAACACCATTTACATTCCCACCGGGGAAAAAATGGCGATCTATGACGCAGCGATGAAATATCAGGCTTCGGGGACGCCGTTGGTGGTGATTGCCGGTCAGGAGTACGGCACCGGGTCGAGCCGTGACTGGGCGGCGAAAGGCACCAATCTGCTGGGCGTCAAAGCCGTGATTGCGGAGAGCTTCGAACGCATTCACCGCTCGAATCTGGTCGGCATGGGTGTGCTGCCGTTGCAGTTCAAGCTTGATCAGAACCGCAAGAGTCTCAATCTGACCGGCAAAGAGACGTTCGAGATTCTGGGATTGACCGGCGTCGAGCTAAGGCCGCGGATGAACCTGCCGCTGGTTATCACTTGCGAGGATGGGCGTCAGGAGAAGATTGAAGTCTTGTGCCGGATTGATACCTTGAATGAAGTTGAGTACTTCAAATCCGGGGGGATTCTGCATTATGTATTGCGGCAGTTGATTGCTTCTTGACGGGGTGACATTCGCCTAGGCTGTGATCTTTTTGACTTGGCTTTCAAAAGCAGGATCAAAAGATCGCAGCCTCCGGCGGCTCCTGCATTCAGGCGAAAAAAAACCCGCCGAAGCGGGTTTTTCCCAAGACCATTATCGACTCCCTGTCGGCAGCGATCCTTGCGATGGTCGATCGTCCATGATCCTGAAACACTCCCTGTGTCTCAGTTGATGTGTGTAGATTACCCAGTGGATCCAATCAACAATAGTCGTAAAAGCTACCAACGCGTGTAAGACATTCGCCATACAAACACTTCCGAAAACCCTTAGACCTGTCAGGCACCGCCGCTTTCACGAGCCCTGGCGCTTTCGGCGAGAAACTGTTCAAGCCTGCTCAACTGCTCCTCCCAGCCGCGACTGTCCATGTAATACGCCTCTTTCTGACGGATATCAGGGATGTGCGCGAAGCCGGATTCCGAGACCTTGAGTAGTGTGCCGTCTTCGAAGTCCTGCAATTCGAACTTGACCAGCGTGGTCGGCTCCTGTGAGTAGTCGATCTTCGGGTTGACCGCATACGGGTGCCAGCGGAAAGAAAACAACTGCTGCGGCTCGACCCGCTCGATCAGCACATTCCACAATACGTGTTCATAACCGGGGTAAGTGACCTGACCCTGCGTCCACTCGCCGGCAATGAAACGCCGGCCCTCGAGCGCCACGCCAAACCACTGGCCAAACGCCTCTGCATCGACCAATGCACGCCAGACGTGGGAACGCGACGCCTTGAGCGTGATCTTGCGTTCGAAACTGTTAGGTACTGGTTTCATACGTCACCTCCTGTTCTGAACACTAGGCTTGTATGACCACATGTCCAATGCGAAGTTGTATCGAAGCGCTGCAGACACCGATTCGAGCGGACACATTCTGCGGTAGTTTGCGCTCTGTGATCGGCGCCGCATGACCTGTTATTTTTCCAGCGAATCCGCAGAAACAAGGACGAATCATGCAGCCTTCTCTCGCCGATCGGTATCGCGGCGCCCTCCTCGGCCTGGCTTGCGGCGATGCGGTCGGCACAACGGTTGAGTTCCAACCGCGAGGATCATTCCAGCCGTTGAGCGACATGATCGGCGGTGGTCCGTTTCAGCTCAAGCCTGGGCAATGGACCGATGACACGTCGATGGCACTGTGCCTGGCCGAGAGCCTGCTGAGCAAAAACGGCTTCGACGCGGCAGATCAGATGGGCCGCTATCTCAATTGGTGGAAATGGGGATACCTGAGCTCCACCGGTGAATGTTTCGACATCGGCATGACCGTCAGCCAGGCGCTGGAACAGTATCAGCGAACCGGGGAGCCTTTCGCAGGGTCGACTGATCCGTTGACTGCTGGTAACGGGTCGCTGATGCGGTTGGCACCAGTCGTGCTGTTTTATTTTCCGGACGCTGGACAGATCCAGATCCACGCTGCCGACAGTTCGCGCACAACCCATGCGGCGCCGGAGGCAATCGAGTGCTGCCAATTGCTGGCTGATCTGATTGCACGAGCGCTTGAGGGTGCGGAGAAAACACAGCTTCGCCGGGCGCCACTGCTCAAGCTTTCCCAGCCCAAGGTGGTTGCGATTGCTCAGGGTGAGTACCTTCACAAAGCGGAAACTGAAATAAAAGGCAGTGGCTATAGCGTCCAATCGCTGGAAGCCGCTTTGTGGTGCTTTCACCATACGCAGACATTCGCCGAAGCGGTGTTGAAAGCAGCCAATCTCGGTGAAGATGCGGACACAACGGCTGCTATCGTGGGTCAGTTGGCAGGTGCTTACTACAGCGCTCGGGCGATCCCCGAACACTGGCTGGAGCAGTTGCATGAAGGCGAGGAAATCACGGCCACTGCGGATCGCTTGCTTGAGGCGTCCCGGCTACGTACATAACAATCGATACACCCTTTCCACTCGAGATAGCGAGAACCTTATGTCAGTGCGTTTGCTTCTGGCCTCTGTGCCTTTTTTGTTTGCCCCTTTCGCCCATGCCGCCGTTGATTGCACCAACGCCAGCGATCAGGCGACGATGAATCAATGCGCGGGGCAAGCGTTCAAAGCGGCAGACAAGGAACTGAATACGCTCTATCAGCAGATCACCGGACGCCTGAAGGACAACCCGGACGGAAAGAAGCTGTTGGTCAACGCGCAGCGGGCATGGGTCAGCTTCCGGGATGCCGAGTGCAAGTTTTCGGCTTCTGGGGTGGACGGCGGGAGTGTCTATCCATTGATTTACAGCGATTGCCTGACGGAAATGACCAAGACGCGCGTCGAGTCGCTCAAGCAATATTTGAAATGTGAGGAAGGTGATATGAGTTGCCCGGTACCCGGTGCATAATCACAGGCTCCGCTTACGGAGCCTGTGCTGTGAACCGTTACGCCTCAGACGTGAGGATCGCCCGGCGCTTTGCTCGGCGCTGCGTATTGCGGCTTGAGGTGGCCATCCTGATCGAGTAACCAGGCGTCCATGATCTGCCGCACTACTGGACCGGCAACACGACCACCCGCCTCGCCGTTTTCGATCATTACCGAGATGGCGATCTTCGGATGCTCGGCCGGTGCAAATCCTACAAACAGGGCGTTGTCACGGTGGCGCTCTAGGGTTTTCTCGCGGTTGTAACGCTCACCCTGCTTGATCGCCACCACCTGCGCCGTACCACTCTTGCCGGCGATGCGATATTGCGCCCCCGCAGCCGCCGCTCGTGCGATGCCTCGAGCATCGTGCATGACCATCTGCATTCCGTGATTGACCTGTTCCCAATCGCGCGGATCCTTGAGCAGAATGTTCGGCATCGGGTGCTCGTCAACCGGCGCTACACCGTCGACCGACTTGGCCAAGTGCGGTCGATTCCATATCCCCTTGTTGGCGATGAGGGCAGTGGCCTGGGCCAATTGCAGTGGTGTGACCTGCATGTAGCCCTGGCCGATGCCGAGAATAACTGTCTCGCCGGGATACCAGGCCTGTCGCCGTGTAGCGCGCTTCCATGCTTGTGATGGCATCAGACCGGGGGACTCTTCAAACATGTCCAGCGAGACTTTTTCACCGAGACCGAACATCGCCATGTAATCGTGCAGACGATCGATGCCAAGCTTGTGCGCCAGGTCATAGAAGTAGGTGTCGTTGGAGCGCATGATCGCCGCGTCCATGTCCACCCAGCCGTCACCGCTGTGGTTCCAGTTGCGATACTTGTGATCGAAGTCCGGCAGTTGGTAATAGCCGGGATCGTATACGCGGGTCTGCGGGGTCACGACGCCGGCGTCCAGCCCTGCGATGGCGACTTCCGGCTTGATCGTCGAGCCTGGAGCGTACAGGCCGCGCAGTACGCGGTTAAACAGCGGACGGTCGATGGAATCGCGCAGCGCTGAATATTCCTTTGAGCTGATGCCAGTCACGAACAGATTCGGATCGAAGCTTGGATTGCTGACCATCGCCAGCACTTCTCCGGTGGACGGGTCGAGAGCTACCACTGAACCACGACGGTCGCCCAAAGCGGCTTCGGCTGCTTCCTGCAGCTTCACGTCGAGGCTGAGTACGATGTTTTTACCAGGCACTGGATCGGTGTGCTTGAGTACGCGCAGCACTCGGCCTTGAGCATTGGTTTCGACTTCTTCATAACCGACATGGCCATGCAACTGCGCTTCGTAGAAACGCTCGATACCGGTTTTACCAATGGATTGCGTACCTCGGTACTCCACGGAGTCGAGAGCTTTCGATTCTTTTTCATTGATCCGACCGACATAACCGATCGAATGGGCGAAATGTGCGCCGAGGGGATAGTGGCGGACAAACTGCGGTTCGACATCAAGTCCCGGTAAGCGAAACTCGTTAACCGCCAGGACGGCAATCTGCTCTTCCGTCAGCTCATAAAACAGGGTGACCGGTGTGAACGGATGCCGGGATTGCTTCATCGCCTTGTCGAATACCGTGCGGTCTTCAGCAGGCAAGTGCAGCAAGTTGATGACTTCGTCCAATTCTTGATTGACGTCGGTGGCACGCTCACGGGTGATGGTCAGGTTGTAGCTGGGGCGATTGTCGGCGAGCAACACACCGTTGCGGTCGTAGATCAATCCACGGGTTGGCGGTATCGGGAGGACATGGACGCGATTGTTTTCGGAGATGGTCGAGTGGTAGTCGAACTCCACGACCTGGAGGATGTACAGGCGCACCACCAGAGCGCAGCTGATGGCGAAGACGAACAGAGCGCAGGCAATCAATCGTTTGTTGACCAGCCGCGTCTCTTTTTCATGATCCTTGATCGGGATTGGTTCAGGCATTTCTACAGCAACTCTTTGACATAAAATGAGTGCCGATCCGTGGGCAGGATATCAGTCCGTTAAAAAACGAGCTGCACCATACCAAAACTCGCCATCCACTTCAGGATGAATTTCCCCGGTAGCAGGCTGAAAACTTTCTCGCAGGCAAAACAAAACCCCAACTGCTTTCGCAATTGGGGTTTCGGAATTTAATCTTGACGATGACCTACTCTCACATGGGGAAACCCCACACTACCATCGGCGATGCATCGTTTCACTGCTGAGTTCGGGATGGGATCAGGTGGTTCCAACGCTCTATGGTCGTCAAGAAATTCGGGTACTGACTCGTGACCAGATGGTCTCGCTTCAGCAAATTGGGTATGTGACAGCTGGTGTTTGTGCGTTTCGAACTTTCGGTTCGTTTCGTCTTCACACACCGCAATCTGGTGCCTTCTCAGGTCAGCAAATTGCTTGGGTGTTATATGGTCAAGCCTCACGGGCAATTAGTATTGGTTAGCTCAACGCCTCACAGCGCTTACACACCCAACCTATCAACGTCGTAGTCTTCGACGGCCCTTCAGGGAACTCAAGGTTCCAGTGAGATCTCATCTTGAGGCAAGTTTCCCGCTTAGATGCTTTCAGCGGTTATCTTTCCCGAACATAGCTACCCGGCAATGCCACTGGCGTGACAACCGGAACACCAGAGGTTCGTCCACTCCGGTCCTCTCGTACTAGGAGCAGCCCCTCTCAAATCTCAAACGTCCACGGCAGATAGGGACCGAACTGTCTCACGACGTTCTAAACCCAGCTCGCGTACCACTTTAAATGGCGAACAGCCATACCCTTGGGACCGGCTTCAGCCCCAGGATGTGATGAGCCGACATCGAGGTGCCAAACACCGCCGTCGATATGAACTCTTGGGCGGTATCAGCCTGTTATCCCCGGAGTACCTTTTATCCGTTGAGCGATGGCCCTTCCATACAGAACCACCGGATCACTAAGACCTACTTTCGTACCTGCTCGACGTGTCTGTCTCGCAGTCAAGCGCGCTTTTGCCTTTATACTCTACGACCGATTTCCGACCGGTCTGAGCGCACCTTCGTACTCCTCCGTTACTCTTTAGGAGGAGACCGCCCCAGTCAAACTACCCACCATACACTGTCCTCGATCCGGATAACGGACCTGAGTTAGAACCTCAAAGTTGCCAGGGTGGTATTTCAAGGATGGCTCCACGCGAACTGGCGTCCACGCTTCAAAGCCTCCCACCTATCCTACACAAGCAAATTCAAAGTCCAGTGCAAAGCTATAGTAAAGGTTCACGGGGTCTTTCCGTCTAGCCGCGGATACACTGCATCTTCACAGCGATTTCAATTTCACTGAGTCTCGGGTGGAGACAGCGCCGCCATCGTTACGCCATTCGTGCAGGTCGGAACTTACCCGACAAGGAATTTCGCTACCTTAGGACCGTTATAGTTACGGCCGCCGTTTACCGGGGCTTCGATCAAGAGCTTCGCGTTAGCTAACCCCATCAATTAACCTTCCGGCACCGGGCAGGCGTCACACCCTATACGTCCACTTTCGTGTTTGCAGAGTGCTGTGTTTTTAATAAACAGTCGCAGCGGCCTGGTATCTTCGACCGGCATGAGCTTACGGAGCAAGTCCTTCACCCTCACCGGCGCACCTTCTCCCGAAGTTACGGTGCCATTTTGCCTAGTTCCTTCACCCGAGTTCTCTCAAGCGCCTTGGTATTCTCTACCCAACCACCTGTGTCGGTTTGGGGTACGGTTCCTGGTTACCTGAAGCTTAGAAGCTTTTCTTGGAAGCATGGCATCAACCACTTCGTCACCCAAAGGGTAACTCGTCATCAGCTCTCGGCCTTAAG